>CAZSDX010000090.1:0-16533 GCA_964605685.1 uncultured Polyangiaceae bacterium | reverse complement strand
GCGCTTCTTGTCGGGCGACAGGCTGGGCGTGACGAGGCAGACCAGGGGTCGGGCGACGGACTCGGCGGGGAGCTGGTTGCGTCGCGCTTCCCGGAGTCCGCGAGCGTGCAGCTCGATGCGCTTGGCCAGGGCGCTGTCGAACTCTGGCAGCGAGAAGGGGTTGCGGAACAGCTCGAAGAGCACGGTACCGCGGGCGAGCTGTCCCAGGAGGCCAAGACGCTTGCGGTAGGCGTTGTTTTTGCGGCGCTCGACGAACAGCACATCGCCGCGGCGAGGTTCGCTCTTGAGGTGAGCGTCAAGGGAGACGTCGCCAAGCGGAGAGAGCCAGAGAAGGAAGGAGCTCTTGGCGAGGTCGTCGTGGCGGTGGCGGCTCACCCACGGGAGGGTACCACGAGGCTTGCTGGTGCCTGGTGCCCGTCAACAGGGGAGGAGGCTTGCGAAAAGCACCAACGAGGCCAGTCCACAGCATCCGGGAACGGGGAGAGGGCAGCCTCGGGGTTGGTCAGCAGCGTTCGGGAACGGGGAGAGGGCAGCCTCGGGGCTGGTCGGCAGCATTCGGGAACGGGGAGAGGGCAGCCTCGGGGTTGGTCAGCAGCATTCGGGAACGGGGAGAGGGCAGCCTCGGGGTTGGTCAGCAGCGTTCGGGAACGGCAGGGAAGCACCTCCGACTCGACGTTCGCCATCTTGTGGGGAGGGCTCCGGTCGGCTCCCGGTCTCCGGCCCCCGGTCTCCGGGCTCCCGGTCTCCGGCCCCCGGGTTCTGGAGGCCGGGGACCGGAGCCCTCTCACGCAACATGGCGAAACACGAGTCACAAAACGGCGAACGTCGAGTCAGATCGCCGCGCGGATGCGATCGATCAACGCCTCCTCGCCCGGGGTGAGCGGCAGGTCGCGGGGGCCGGCGAAGGGGAGAGGACGGGCCAGCGGCTCGTCCGCCTTGCGTACCCGGAGATCGACCTGCTCCACGCGGCCAAAACGGCCTCCGGCGCCGGTGAAGAGGGCGATCAAGTCGGGGCCAGCGGCGCGGCGTGGGCAGGGGCGGATCAGCAGCTCGTCCCCCCCGGGGAGCACCGCGCGGAGCCCCGCGAGCAGGTGATCGCAGGGGTCCGACCAGGGATCGAAGGAGCCCGGCGCCCCCGCCTCGATCCAGGCCCCCACCGGCAGGGATTCATCCGCCGCGGTGACCAGCGGCAGCCGCCACCCTCGCGGCTCCAGGCGACCGCGGACCTCCCGCAGGGTCATCGCCGCCGGGATCGTCGCCAGCATCGAGAGCTCGTCCAGGGCGAACCCCCGGGGGAGCGTAGGCAGACGGAGCGGAGCCGAGGGCTCGCGAGGGAGGAGGTTCCCCCGGTTCATCACCCCCGCCGGATCGAAGGCTCGCATCAGCCCCCGCACCACCTCGATGCCTCGCCCCAGCTCTTCTCCGAGGCGAGGGGCCTTGCTCCGGCCCACGCCGTGGTGGTGGGAGATGGTGCCCCCCGCCTCCAGCGCTGCCTGCATCGCCGCCGCCCAGGTGGCGTCGTAGAGGCGCAGGGCCTCCTCCTCCGTGGCGGCGGAGCCCGCGAAGGAGAAGTAGACGCAGCAGCCGTCCGGGTAGGCGTGGGAGAGGTGCGCCATGACGAAGACCTTCTCGGACAGGGCGCGGCGCACGCCGTCGTAGAGATCCTTGAAGCGGGACCAGGGGGCGGCGATCTCGAAGGTGTCGCTGAAGGCGCCGGAGCGGAACACCGGAGCCTGGCGGTAGCTGACGCTGTAGCGGTGCTCCAGCCACTTGCGAGCGGGGCCTTCCCCGAGGGCGACGCCGCCGCACCGGCGGGCGAGGTCGGCGGCGGCCTCCGCGTCCTCGTGGGGTCCCTGGTCGTTGCCCTCGAAGATCAGGATCAACGTCGCCCCCACCGCCCGGTCGATCACCGCGTCGATCATCGCGTTGAGCGCCCGGGGGAACCGGAGCACCTGCCCGATGGCCGGGTGACCATCCCCGGTCACGTTTCGCTCTTTTTTCCGGACGCTCCCCTGGCGAGCCAGCAGGCTGTCGAAGGGGTCGTAGAGCCGGGAGACCGCAGGGCGGAGGCCCCGCTGGAACATGGCCCGGAGCGCCTCCCAGCCGGCCTCCGTGGAGGGGAAAGAGAAAGCCTGGAAGGACCGGACCGTGGGGGCAGGGTGCAGGCGCAGGGTGCAGGCGGTGAGGACGCCGAGGGTCCCCTCGCTACCGACGAGCAGGGGCGTCAGGTCGAGGCCGTGGGGGCGCCGGTGGAGCCGGTGGACCTCGCCGCGTCCGTCGACCAGCTCGATGGACGCCACCATGTCCTCGATCTTGCCGTAGCGCCCCGAGCACTGCCCCGCCCCCCGCGCCGCCAGCCAGCCGCCCACCGTCGAGCACAGGATCGACGAGGGGAAATGGCCGATGGTCCACCCTTGCCGCTGGATCCGCTCCTCCAGGGTGATCCCCAGGGCGCCGGCCTCCACGTCGAGGCTCGGCTGCGACGGATCGAGGCGGCGTACCGCGGCGAGGCGCTTGAGGTCCAGCACGACGGTGGAGGCGTCCGGGAGGATACCGCCGCACACCCCGGAGCCGGCGCCGAAGGGCACCAGCGGGACGCCCTCCTCCGCGCAGGACCGCACCACCGCCGCCACCTGCTCGGTCGAGGTGGGCCAGACGACGACGGCGGGGCGGGTCTCCTCGACGACCCGGCGGTCGCGCACCAGGAGGTGGTGGCGAGGCCAGAGATCCCGACCGTAGGCTACCCGATCGACCTGGGCCTCGCTCGTCTCCAGGCCCGGGATCGCTCGGACCACCCTCGCTGCCGCGCTCATCGCCCCCTTGTACCACGGCCCAACCCCCTGGAACGATCCGCGCCGCTTCGTGGTAGCGTCGGGCTCCGATGCGTACCTGCGGCCGCCTCCTGCTCCTGTCGCTCCTGCCCCTCGCGCTGGCCCCCCTTGCCTGCGGTACCCCGGGCGCCTCCGGTCCCGGCGCCAAGGGGGCCGTCGACCCCCCGGCGAGCGCCTCCGGCCAGAGCGGGACCGCCTCGGGGGCGGGCGCCGGGCCTGCGGCCCCTGAGGGGCCTCAGAAACCTTCCTGCGAGGACGGGAGCTGCTTCGCGTGCGGCGAGGGGATCTGCCCGGCGGGGTTTTATTGCCAGAAATCCGGCGGAGCGACCGGGTGCGCCTGGACCGCGGAGTGCGCCCAGAAGCCCTCCTGCGCCTGCGTCGCGCCGCTCACCAAGGGGTGCTCCTGCGAGGAGCGCGGCGGCTTCCCCCACGTCACCTGCGGCCCCTGATCAGAAGCGGACCACCGCCCCGCCCCAGGAGATCCCGGCGCCCAGGGCGCACATGGCCAGGTTGTGCCCGGGCTTGATCCGGCCGTCGCGCACCGCCTCGTCGAGGGCGATGGGGATGCTGGCGCTCGACGTGTTCCCGTAGCGCTCGATGTTGAGCACGAAGCGCTCCTGGGGGATCGCCAGCCGCGCTGCCACCTGGTTCAAGATCCGCAGGTTGGCCTGGTGTGCCACCACCCAGTCCACCTGCTCCGGCGGGAGCTCCGCCGCGTCCAGCGACTCCTTGGTGGCCGAGGTCAGGTTCCTCACCGCCACCTTGAAGATCTCCTGGCCGCTCATGTGGACCTTGTTCCGGCTCGCCGCCAGCGCCTCTGCCGTCAGCGGCTCGCGGGAGCCTCCCCCCGGGATCACCAGCGCCTCCGCCAGCGACCCGTCCGTGTAGAGCTTCGTCGCCAGCACGCCCCTTGGCCGCTCCACCTCCGGCCCCTCGTCGCTCGGACCCAGCACCACCGCCCCGGCGCCGTCCCCGAACAGCACGCAGGTGGTCCGGTCCTTCCAGTTGAGGATCCTCGACAGCAGCTCGACCCCCACCACCAGGATGTACCCACCCTGCCCCGACCGGATGAACTGATCGGCGATGGACATTCCATAGAGGAACCCGGCGCAGGCCGCCGACAGGTCGAAGCTCGGGCAGGTGCCGGCCCCCAGCTTCTGCTGCACGTGCACCGCGCAGGCGGGCATCGGCGTGTCCGGGCTGATGGTCCCCACGATGATCATCGACAGCTTCGAGGCCGCAATCCCCGCCATCTCCAGCGCCGCCCGCCCCGCGGCGGCCGCCATGTCGCTGGTGGTCTCCCCGTCCGCGGCGACGTGGCGCTCCTTGATCCCTGTACGCTCCGTGATCCACGCGTCGGTGGTGTCCACGATGCGCTCCAGATCCTGGTTGGTCAGGATCCGGCTCGGTACGTACCTCCCGGTGCCGTAGATGCGGCTACGTGGGCGCGAAATGCTCATGGCGACGACCTTCGGTTCTCCCCGGAAAAACCCGGAGCACGCAACCTAGTCCAGCGCGCACCTCCTGCCACCCCTGTTTCTAACACCAGGATGACTCCGCTTGGTTTCCTCGATTCTGTTTTGACGGAACAGGCAGGATAAGGGCGCCTTTCTCCCGACGAATCCCTTGCTGAAGTGGGCGACGGAGGCGCTGAGGGTGGAGCCCGACGGGGCGCCGCCCACCTCCTTGAAGGAGGGATCCTCGCCGCTGGACCAGAACATGGTGACCGGCTGACCATCAGGAGAAAATTCCATGGTCATGGTGACCTTCTCCGGGAAGCTGAGGCCGGAGGGACCGCACTCGTAGATCCGGGAACGGGCGACGAAGCCGGCGGGGGGAGCCTCGTCGGTGGCGGCGATGGTGATGGCGGTGGGGGAGGCGACGGCCCCCGGGGGGAAGGTGACCACGGCGCCGTCGAGGCGGATGGTGCCGCCCTCGGGGCCGATGGTCTGGGTGACCTTGGCGGGGAGCGGGGTGGCCTGGCCGGAGCCAGGGGCAGGCTCGTCGTCTCCGGAGCAACCCGCGGAGGAGAGCAAGACAAGGCCGAGGAACCAGGGAAGAAGGGTGCGCATGGGGGGTAGGGTAGTCCTGGCCGGGGCGGGAGAGCAGACCGATCGATCCTGGCGGCGGACTATCGCGGCCATAGGCCGCCGCGATACCCTGGCGCCGTGGAGCGTCGGGCCTGGCTGGCGGTGAGCGTGGCGGTCCTGCTGGGTCCGTCGAGGGCCTCGCCCCTCGGATGCCCCGAGGGGATGGCGCTCCTCGACGGGCGCTTCTGCATCGATCGCCACGAGTCCGCCCTGGAGGAGCTGGACGAGGGAGGGCAGGCGGTGAGGCTCCACCCGCACCACCGGGGGGTCGAGGGCAGGCGGGTCCGGGCGGTGAGCCGGCGCGGGCTCCTGCCCCAGAGCCACGTCAGCCGGGACGAGGCGGCGCGGGCCTGCCGGGAGGCGGGCAAGCGGCTCTGCTCCGGGGGCGAGTGGCTGCGGGCCTGCAAGGGTCCGTCCGGGGCGCGGTACCCCTACGGCGAGCGCTTCCGCCGGGGCGCCTGCAACGACGAGGGCGTATCACCGCTCCGGCTGCTCCACGGGGCGCAGCCTCCGAACGACCTCCGCGCGATGAACGACCCCCGGCTCACGACGATCCCCGGCACCGTGGCCCGGAGCGGCGAGTACGCCCGGTGCGCCACCGAGGAGGGCATCTTCGATCTGGTGGGCAACGTCCACGAGTGGACCGACGCCGCCGAGGGGATCTTCCGGGGGGGTTATTTCCTGGACACCCGGACACTGGGGGAGGGCTGCGACTACGCCACCCACGGCCACGGCCCCTCCTACCGGGACTACTCGACGGGGTTTCGTTGCTGCGCCGACCCGGGCTAAGCCGTGTTTCGTCGCCTATCGCGGCAGGGCTTGACAGCGGTCAGTAGCTTGTTTCCCATCAGGATCGCGGGGGTGACCACGGTCACCTGCGGAATCATGAGACCGAGGAGACAGCGATGAACCACGATGAGATCGAGAAGGCGGTGCTTGAGGTGCACCAGCGGTGGCTGGACGTTCACCGGAGCTGGTGGACCGAGGATCACGAGGCGGGCAAGGCCAAGATCCGGAGCATCTTCCCCCGGGGCAAGAACCTCCACATGTTCAACGCCGACGGGACCTTCTACGACGATCCGGAGGCCATCCTCGCCTACTGGGGTCAGCTGGCGATGGCCATGGAGGTGACCGCGGTCCCCACCGACAGCGACCGGAAGGTGGTGGTCTCCGATGGGCTTGCCTGTGTCTACACGCGGATCACCATGCCCTTCCGGATGAAGGGGCAGGAGGCGGATCTGTCGATGACCATCCGGGGCACCGAGGTGTACCGGAACGACGACGGCGAGGGGAGGCCCGGGTGGAGGATGTGGCATTGCCACTATTCCCGGGAGGCGGAGACCCCCCAGGGCGTGGGTTTAGCGACCACCTTTTCCCACTTATTTTCCGGATCAGCTTGCCAGGAGGTGTCCGGTGATTTTATAAAGACACATTCTCGCCTCTCCTGCGCCAGACCGAAACAAGGAGGTACAGCCCCCAGGGACCGTGTCGTGACCAACCCTTGCCTGTGAGGTCTTGCTCATGCGACGTGCGACATCCAGTCTGTTCGGTATCGTTGGGCTTCTGTTCCTGGGGTGTGGGGGGGAGGCTCTCCCTCTGGAGAGGCCTCCGGTCGAGGAGGGCGAGGAGCTGGGGGAACGCAGCGAAGAGCTGCGGATCGCCCTGGGACCGCGGGGGATCGCGGCGGAGTTTTCCACGCAGTCCGAGTTCACCTTCGGGGTGGCGGGAGATAAGCGGGTGGTGTTCGTCACCAAGCCGCTCGACAAGAAGATCACGGTCCTCGACCGGTTCACCGGGAAATTCATCGCAGATATCCCGGGGCCTCCCGGGGGATGGGGGTTTCCGTTCAAGCTGCGGGTCCCGGAGGACGGGCACCTCGTGGTGCTGGACCCTGGGGGCTTCGGGGGTCCCGAGATTCCTATCCCCAAGGTGTACGACGTCCAGTACGACTACGCGAAGAAGAAGTTCACGTCGAGCATTTCCCGGACGATCAGCTTCGAGGGGCTCCCGGTACCTTTCCTCGAGGACGTCGAGGTGCTGGCGGACGGGACGTACGTGGTGTCGGAGCCGATCATCGGGTCCATCTGGACGATCAGCCCCGGGGGCGCCGTGGTTCCCGCGGTTTTCCCGCTGATTCCCTTCGATCCGGACCACAGCATCCCGCAGCTGGCGGCGTGTCCTTTTGTCGGGTCGCTGGTGGTCGATGGTATCCCGGTCTCCCCTGCTGGGGGCATCGCGCCGGGCATCAACCCCCTCGCCACTCGCAACGGAACCCTGTACTTCGCCGGGACCTGCACGGGAGGGTTCCACAAGATCCCGCTGGCCACCCTCTTCGATGGGACCCGCACCCCGGACCAGCGCGCTGCGGACATCGCCACGGTTTCCCCCCGCGCCCCGGGCACCCTGGAGGCCTTCGAGGGGATCGCCTTCAACCCCACACGTCCCAACGACCCCTGGCTCTACGCGGGGGACGCCTTCAACCTCCGGATCATCCGCGTCAACGTCAACACCGGGGTACGCGAGGTGGTGGTGGGCGACCGGACCCTCTTCAATTTCCCCACCGGGCTCCAGTTCTTGCCGCCGGTGCTGGGGGTATCGCCGCTGATCGTCGCCTCCGATCAGCAGCACCGCTGGGCGACCTTCAACACCAACCTCTCCCAGGATCTGTTCGAGCCCTGGGTCATGGCGAAGGTGCTCCCTTTCGACTGAAGTCCACGCCAGTTTGAGGGTGATGAGGCGCCGGGTTCCCCTGGCGTCTTTTCTTTTTGGCCTCTCCCTTCTCTGTGAGCGACAGAGAGAAGCCAGGGGGAAGCACGCGCACCCACGCGGAGGCGATGCCCTCTGCGAGCCCAGCCACGACCACCCGGAAGCAGGAGCGAATAGCATAGGGTTCTGATTGGGTCAATATAGAACAGACATGGAATTGCTCACGAACGAGCCTTGTGAGGGACGAAATAGAAAGAATTCCGGTTGGTTGCGGTTGCATTTGCCGGGGTGATCGTGGCGAGTGAATTTGTTTTTTGAGACGAATCACTGAAACGCATGAGGTCGTTTGCTATGTTTTGCGTTTATGAGAAGCCCTAGAGACTACATCGAGACGACCTACACCATGTTTCGCCAGGCGACAGATCGGGGCCTGATGTTTCGCACCGTCGAGGATGAGACGGTCGACGGGCGCACGATGCACCTGGACGGAAAGCCCTTCGTGACCTTCGGCTCGGGGAGCTACCTGGGGCTGGAGCTGCGCCCGGAGCTGAGGGAGGGGGCGATCGAGGCGACGAGGCGCTACGGGACCCAGTTCCCGTCGTCGCGGGCCTACGTGTCGGCGCCGCTCTACGCGGAGCTGGAGGGGCTGCTGCAGGAGATCTGCGGGGCGCCGGCGCTGGTGGCGCAGAACACCTCGATGGCGCACCAGAACGTGCTGCCGATCCTGATCGACGAGCGGGACGCGGTGGTGCTCGACCAGCAGGTCCACTTCAGCGTGCAGTACGCGGCCAACCAGGTGCGGCTCCAGGGGACGACGGTGGAGATGATCCGACACAACCGGATGGACCAGCTGGAGGACGCGATCCGGCGGCTGGCGCCCCGGCACCGGAAGGTGTGGTACCTGGCGGACGGGGTCTACAGCATGTTCGGGGATCTGGCGCCGCTCGACGCGCTGGAGCGGCTACTGGCGTCCTACGGCCAGCTGCACCTCTACCTGGACGACGCCCACGGGATGAGCTGGTACGGGCCGAAGGGGCAGGGGTACGTGCTGACGCACCTGCCGGGCCACGAGCGGGTGGTGGTGTCGCTGTCGCTGAACAAGTCGTTCGCGGCCGCGGGGGGGGCGGTGGTGATCACGGATCCGGAGCTGCGGAGGCGGGTGACGCTGAGCAGCGGGCCGATGATCTACTCGGGGCCAATCCAGCCGCCGATGCTGGGGGCCGCGGTGGCGTCGGCGAGGCTGCACCTGACGCCGGTCCTGGGGGAGCTCCAGCAGCGGCTCCGGGACCGGATCTCCCTGTGCAACGCGCTCCTGGACGAGCGTCGGGTGCCCATCGTGGCGCCGACGACGGTGCCGATCCGCTTCGTCGGCCTGGGGCTGCCGGACGCGGCCTTCCGCACGTCGCGGGCCATGCTGGACGACGGCTTCTTCATGAACACGGCGACCTTCCCGCTGATCCCGATGCGCAAGGCGGGCCTGCGCTTCACGGTCACGGCGCTCCACGAGGAGAAGGACGTGCGCGCCTTCGCCGACGCGCTGGCCCGGCGGGTCTTCGAGAGCCTGGAGGCAGAGAAGATCGGCCTGGAGGAGATCCACGAGCGCTTCGGCATCACGTCGCCGGGGGCGAGGCAGGCGGCGCAGGCGCAGGGGCTCCGGCTGGAGCACGCCACGAGCATCGCGGAGCTCGACCGGGAGGAGTGGGACCGGCTGCTGGGGGCCCGGGGCTCCTTCACCTGGGAGGGGCTGGGGCTGCTGGAGCGGGTGTTCCAGGGGCGCCCGGAGCCGGAGAACCAGTGGGGCTTCCACTACTACGTCGTCCGCGACGAGCAGGGGAAGCCGGTGCTGGCCACCTTCTTCACCGAGGCGCTCTGGAAGGACGACATGCTCTCGCCGGTGGGGGTCTCCAAGGCGCTGGAGGAGAAGCGTCAGAGCAACCCTTACTACCTGACCTCGCGGGTGCTCTCCATGGGCTCGCTCCTGACGGAGGGGGACCATCTCTACCTCGACCGGGGCGGGGACTGGAAGGCGGCGCTCGGTCTGCTGCTCGACGCGGTGACCGCGGAGCTGGACCGGTCCAGCGCCACCCGGATCGTGCTCCGGGATTTCCCCGCCGGGGACCGGGAGCTGGAGGAGGAGATGCTGCGCCTCGGCTTTGTTCGCTACGACGCCCCGGAGACCTACGTGGCCCGCTCCGACTGGAAGGACGAGGCGACCTTCCTCGCCTCCCTCAGCCGCTCGGCGCGCAACACCCTGCGGGGCGAGGTGCTGGAGCAGGCGGCGCGCTTCGAGGTACGGGTGCTGCGCTCGGGGCAGGACCGGCTGACGCCGGAGGAGTCGGCTCGGGCCCACGCGCTCTACCGGAACGTGCATGCCCGGAGCTTCGCCATCAACACCTTCCCGCTGCCGCAGGACTTCTTCGACCGGCTGCTGGAGTCGCCGGGCTGGGAGGTGGTGCTGATCCACCTCGGGCCGGGGCAGGGGGGGCCCGAGGACGGGCGTCCCGTGGCGGTGTTCGCCGGGTTCACCGGGGGGAGCGACCAGTACGTGCCGCTGGTGCTGGGGCTCGACTACGGGTTCATCGAGACGCACCACATCTACCGGCAGGCCCTCTGGCAGGCGGTGCTGCGGGCCAGGGCGCTGGAAAAACCCCGGATCCTCTTCGGGATGACGGCGGGCCTGGAGAAGCGGCGCTTCGGCGGCGTCCCCGAGGAGCGCTGCGTCTACGTGCAGGCAAGCGATCATTTCCACCTCGAGGTTCTCGCCCAGGAGATGGCCGACGCGAGCGTGGAGCGCCGGTGAAGACAGCGGTCACCGCGACCGTGTACCCTCGACCGGGTGACGGTGGAGACCCTCGCCAAGCTCATCAACCTCACCATCGTGGGGGAGATCGCCGTGGTCTCTGCGGTCCTGGTGCGGGTGTATCCCTTCCCCTACCTGAAGCGCTGGGCGGTGGCCTACGGGCTCTCCTTCGCCGCACTCTCCACCGACGCCCTCGCCGAGCTAACGTGGGAGGCCGCTCCCGTCCGGCTCGTGGAGCTTCTGCTGCTGGCCTTCTCCGCCCAGGAGTTCTTCTTCTGCGCGCGGCTGGTGTCGGGCCCCGCTCCCGCGGCGTTGTGGGGGATCGCCCCGGTGGGGTTCGTCCTTGCCCTCGCCCTCACCCTCGCCGGGCAGCCCTTCCAGGTCACCGCTGCGCCGATCCTCCTCCTCCTCTCCGGGGGTTACCTGTGCGTCGCGCGGGCCGTCTGGAGCAACGCCCGAGATCACGGCGGACACCAGGTCCCCTGGCTCGCTCTTCCCTTCGCCCTTCTCGGGCTCTTTCCGCTCTTTTACCCGCTGCTGGCCCCGACCTCGCAGGGCTGGCTCGGGTACTGCTTCTCCGGGGCGGGGCACCAGGCGGTGGGGGCGGCGATGGGCCTCTTTGCCTACCGGCGCGGGGTGGAGGCGGCCCAGCAGGCGCAGCTCGATCTGGACCGGGTGCGGGATCAGTTCGTCGCGGGGGTCAGCCACGAGCTTCGCTCGCCGGTGGCGGCGCTCCGGGGGGCGGTCGACCTGCTGGCGCTCGGGGCCGCGGAGCCCGGGACGAAGGAGTTCGACGAGCTGCTCGCGGTGCTCCAGCGGAACCTGCGCCAGCTCCACGGGGTCGTCGACGGGCTCTGCGACATGGCCAGCACCCTGGGGCCTCCCGGCGAGCTAAGGCTGGGGCCGGTGGACGTGGGCGAACTCGTGGAGGCCATCGTCGCCCGTTGCGAGACCATCGCCCGGCTGCGCAACGTCGACCTGGGGTTCTTTGACCGCCCCGGTCCGACCCGGGTGCTGGCGTCCTCCGAGCACCTGACGTCCGCGCTGCGGGTGCTCGCCCTGGCGGCGATCTCCTGCTCCGCCGAGCGGACGACGCTCTGCTTCTCGATCCACGCCTCGGGCTCCTGGGTAGAGGTCACCCTCGGGGGCACGCCGCCGCAGGCCTCGCGCTTCCGCAACTCGGCGCCTCCCCCGGGGCTCTCCGACGGCGGGGGGGCGGCGGGGATCGCCCTGGGGTTCTGCGCGCAACTCCTCGCGCAGCAGGGGGGGGCGCTGCGGATCGAGCGAGGAGGGCAGGGGATCCGCCTGACCGCGAGGCTCCCGGCCGCGGGGTGAGCGGATCAGCTTGCCTTGCTCAGCAGGCCGAGCACGAGGGCGGGCAGCGCGCTCACATCGAAGGGCTTGGGGATGACGCCGAGGCCGCCGAGGGCCGTCAGGCGCTCGATGTCCCCGGGAGCGGCCTTCGCCGTGAAGAAGATCACCGGGGGAGGGGAGAGGTCAGGCAAGCCGTGGATCTTCTGGAAGGTGATGATACCGTCCTCCTCCGGCATCATCACGTCGAGCAGGATCACGTCGAAGGAGGAGCACCCGAGCAGCTCGATGGCCTCCTTGCCGGAGGAAGCCTCTTGGACCTCCATCTTGCCGATCTTGCGCAGGCTCATCGCCGCGATCCGCCGGACATCTGGGAGATCATCGACGAGCAACACCCGGAGCCCGGAGCCGTCAGAAGAGGTCATTCAGACCGACGAACCCGCCCGCGTGGCCTCGAAGAACTGGAGCATCGCCGCGGGGGTCACCGACTCCGGGGGACGGCCCTTGCTCCCCAGGTTCCGGAGTTCGCGGCTGGCCAGCGGGGCGAGCCAGGCCGCGCACTCCGCCTCGGTGCCGAAGATCTTCGACGGGTACGTCGTCCGGGTGAAGGTCAGCACGGTCGAGATCGCCGCCCGCAAGGCGGCCGCGGTGAACCCGGAGGAGAGCGCCACCAGGCCGGTGGCGTAGACCCGATCCCCGTAGCGCATCAGATCCTCCGAGCTGAGCTTGCGGACGTCCTCCGGCGGGGGGGCCACCTGCTCGTCCGCGATGACGAGCAGCGAGAACTTGCCGACGTTGCGGGCGATGTAGTCGCGGGTCTTCTGGGAGAGGGGGCGGAAGACGTCGATGGTCGCATTCTGGTGCCACCGCAGCACGATCACGGAGGACCAGACCATCAGGGAATGGGTGGGACCTCGGGAGAGTCGATCGATGTCAGCCGACGAAAAAGACATTGCCCCCACCATGACTGATCTCGCGACGGGTGACAACTGTCGGACACGACGCTGTCGCCTGGTTCAACCCGGGGAGAGGGCGCCGTCGATGCGGGCCAGGATCTCCGGGGTGAGCCGGGGGATCAGGTCGATGGCCTTCATGTTCTCCGTCACCTGTTCGACACGGCTGGCGCCAGTGATGACGGTGGTCACGTGTGGGTTCTTGGCGCACCATGCGATGGCGAGCTGGGCGAGGGGGACACCGAGGTCGCCAGCGACGGCGGCGAGGCGCCGCACTGCGGCGAGGCGCTCCGGGTTGGTGAGCTGCTTGTGGAGCCACTCGTAGCCCGGGAGAGCGCCCCGGCTGTCGGCAGGGATCCCGTCGTTGTACTTGCCGGTGAGGAGCCCGGAGGCCAGCGGCGACCAGGTGGTGGTGCCCATGCCGCAGTCCCGGTAGAGGGGAGCGTACTCCTCCTCGACGCGGTGGCGGTGGAACAGGTGATACTCGGGTTGCTCCACCACGGGGCGGTGGAGCCGCCAGCGATCGGCGAAATCCCAGGCTTCCCGGAAGCGCTCGGCAGGCCACTCGCTGGTGCCCCAGTAGTGGGCCTTCCCGCGGGCGACGAGGTCGTGCATCGCCAGCACGGTCTCGTCGACGGGGGTGTCGGGGTCCGGGCGGTGGCAGAAGACGATGTCCACGAAGGGGAGGCCGAGGCGCTCCAGGGAGCCTTCCATGGCCTCCAGCAGGTATTTCCGGTTGAGGGTGTTCTTCTCGTTGGGGCCGGCGTGGAGCCCCCAGTAGAGCTTGGTCGAGATCACGTAGGAGCCGCGGCGCCAGCCGAGGCGTCGGATTGCGTTGCCCATGACGCGCTCCGACTGGCCGGCGGCGTACACCTCCGCGTTGTCGAAGAAGTTGACCCCCGCCTCCCGGGCCGCCGCGAGGCAGGCGACGGCGAGGTCCTCGTCCACCTGCCGTCCGAAGGTGACCCACGATCCGAAGGAGAGTACGCTGAGCTTGAGGCCGCTGCGGCCCATGCGTCGGTAGTCCATGCCCCGAGGGGTACCCCGCGGCGCACCCGCTGCCAACCCTCCGCGGCGCAGGACACCTTTGCTCGCCTTTGCACGGCCCACGGGCTGCCGGCTTGGGGCATACTGGGGCTCCGCCGTGATCCGCCCGCTCTCCGTCGCCCCTGGCCTCGCGTCCTTCCCGGCGCGGACCCCTACCCTGCCGCCCGCGACCCACACCAACAGCTACGCCCTGGGCGAGCGCGAGGTGCTCCTGGTCGAGCCGGCGACCCCGGACCCGCCGGAGCAGCAGGCCTGGCTGGAGTGGGCCCGGGGGCTCCGCTCCTCGGGCCGCATCCTGCGGGCGCTGCTGGCCACCCACCACCACCACGACCACGTGGCCGGCGCCTCCTTCTTCGCCGAGGCCCTCGGGTTGCCGCTCTGGGCCCACGAGGCCACCGCGATCCGCCTCGCGACGCCGGTGGAGCGGCGCTTGCGCGACGGCGACGAGCTGATCCTCGACGGCCCGGACCCCCAGCGGTGGCGCGCGCTCCACACCCCGGGGCATGCGCCGGGGCACCTCTGCTTCCACGAGCCCCGGCGCCGCTGGCTGGTGGTCGGGGACATGGTCGCCAGCGTGGGTACCATCCTCATCGCCCCCGGCGAGGGGGACATGGCCGAGTACCTCCGCCAGCTCGACCGCCTCGCCTCCCTCGACGCCTCCCTCGCCCTGCCCGCCCACGGTGACCCCATCGACGCGCCGGCGGACTTGTTCCATCGCTACATCCGCCACCGCCTCGCCCGGGAGCGCAAGGTGCTCGACGCCGTGGTCTCCGGTGACCCGGGCGGGCAGCTCCTGGGGGAGATCCTGCTCCGTGCCTACGACGACACGCCCGCGGCGCTCCACGGGATCGCGTCCTTGAGCCTCCAGGCGCACCTGGAAAAACTCGTCGCGGAGGGCAAGGTGACCCGCGCGGACGAGCGGTTCCTCCCGGGGGGCGAGGCGTGATCGACGGAGAGCGCCCCCGGGACGCCTTCTGCGCCGTGGCGTTGCTGCTGGGGTTCCCTGCGGACGAGCTGGCTGCGGCGCTGGGGGGAGAGGTGCCTGCCTGGGTCCATCGCTACCGGGCGGCCCCGGACAGCCGGGGGCGCGCCGCCCAGCTCGCGCCCAGGCTGCTGGCGGTCCGCCTCGCCGCCGAGCAGGGGAGGGTCCGGTGGGGCTGAGGCGAGGGAGGGTGTGGCCGGCGGAAGGGGCCATCCCCCTGCGGGAGCCCCCCCGGGCTCGCCCCACGCTGCGCGCCCCGGCCTGGGTCGCCTCCCAGGAGGAAGCTCGCGCCACCGAGGAGCAGGCCCGGGCCGCGGCCCAGGCGATGTTGCGGGACGCCCGGGACGCAGCCGAGCAGATCCGGTTGGAGGCGAGGCGGGAGGGGCAGCAGGCCGCGGAGCTGGAGCTGGCGGCCCGGTGGTTGGCGCTCAAGCAGGCGGAGGAGCGGTGGCTGGCGGGGCGCGAGGGGGACATCCTCACGGTGGCGCGGCTCTTGGCGGAGCGGCTCCTGCTGCGGGAGCTGGAGCTCCACCCGTCGACCATCGTGGATCTGACGCGGCAGGCGCTGGCACCGCTGCGGCGGGCGAGCCGGCTTGATTTCCATGTGCATCCGGAGGACGCCGGGCCGCTGCGGGATGGCCTCGGCGCCTTGGGCCTGAACGCAGATCGGATCGAGGTACATCTTGACCCAACCGCCTCCCGGGGCTCCGTCCGCATCGTCACCGAGCTCGGAGCTGTCCGAGCCGAGCTTGCCCCCCAGCTCGACCGGCTCGTGGCCGCCCTCCGGGCCGGCTGAGCGCCCCCGGTGGGCGCTGCCGCTGCTGCTCTTCGTGGCCGCGACGACGAGCGTGCTCTACACCGGGGCCAGGGCGAGGCTCGCGGAGCTGTCGCCGGGGGAGGATCCCTCGTTCCGGGTGGGGCAGCTTGTCCACGGGGTCAGCTACGCGGCGTCGCTGATGGGGATCCTGCTGGCGCACGAGTTCGGGCACTACATCGCGGCGCGGCTCCGGGGGGTTCCGGCGTCGCTGCCTTACTTCTTGCCGATGCCGTTCTCGCCCTTCGGCACCTGGGGGGCGGTCATCGCGATGCCGTCGCGGATCACGTCGCGGCGGGCGCTGCTGGAGATCGGGGCGGCGGGGCCGCTGGCGGGGATGGCGGTGGCGATCCCGGTGCTGATCGGTGGGCTGAGGATGTCGGTGGTGAAGCCGATGGAGCCAGGCGCCCTGCTGGAGGGGCAGTGCCTCTTGTACCTGCTGATCAAGCGGGTGGTGCTGGGGCCCATCGCCGAGGGCCACGACGTGTTCCTGCACCCGGTGGCCTTCGCGGGCTGGGCGGGGTTTTTTGTGACGATGATCAACCTGCTCCCCTACGGCCAGCTCGACGGAGGGCACATCGCCTACGCGCTGCTGGGGCCCCGCCAGGATCGGATTGGCCGCTGGGTGCGGTGGGCGACGCTGCCCCTCTTCCTCTACAACCTGGGGACCCAGCTCTGGACCCTCTCCCGCAAGGAGTTCTCCGGGGATGCGCTGTCCATGGCGCTCTCCAACAGCGCCTTCTGGCTGGTCTGGTTCGGGCTCCTGACGCTGATGCGCCGGCTGGGTGGCCCCGAGCACCCGCCCACGGACCCCGGCGAGGAGCTGGGCCCAGGGCGCACCACCGTCGCCGTCCTGTGCTTGCTCCTCTTCTTTCTCCTCTTCATGCCCTCCCCGCTGGTGTTGACCTGAAGGCCGACGAGGTCGCCACGGTACGTGCGATGTCTTCTGACTCGACTTTCGCCGTTTTTTGGGAGGGCTCCGGTCGGCTCCCGGCCTCC
>CAZSDX010000089.1:0-16593 GCA_964605685.1 uncultured Polyangiaceae bacterium | reverse complement strand
AAGGAAGAGGTTTCCGCGCGCTCGCTCAAGGACGGAAAGGTCGAAGACCGATGAACGCCCCCCGGGAGAAGACCCTTTGACCGCCCTCGACGCGCTCACCCACGACGCCGGCTCCCGGGTCCGCAAGGGACGCTCCCGCGAGCTGGGCGGCCCCCTGGTGCTCCACCTCTTCCGCCTGATCAAGCTCGTCCAGATGCACTCGCTGGAGAACCAGGCGGTGCGCACCCAGCTCAACGAGGCCGCCGCCGCCTTCCACGACTACCGGCTCAAATCCGGCGAGGCGGTCGCCCTGTTCTTCGCCCGGGGCGTGGTGTTCTTCGGCGGTGAGCCCCTCAAGGCCCCGCGCTCCGTCTACGAGTCCGCCCTCGAATTCGGGGCCATGATGAAGCGCTGCGGAGGGTCCGAACTGACCTTTGCGCCGGACATCGGCGCCGAGGAGCTGCGGACCTTCGTGGTGGCGGTGACCCGGACGCTGCGGGAGTCGATGACACGGTTCTCCGACTTCGACGTGCCGAAGGTGCGGCTACGGGAGGTCTCGGCGGCGGCGCAGCTCCGGGGGCTGGAGGTCGAGCAGCTCGACGAGGAGCAGCGCATCGTCCGCACCTACGCCTCGGCGGTGGTGGTGATGCGGCGCCTGATGGAGGATCTGCTGCGCGGCGAGGCGGAGATGCCCCGGCGCATCAAGCGCGTGGCCCAGGCGCTGGTCGACCTGTCGGCGGGGAACACGCCGGCTTTCCTCGGGGTGACGGCGGTGCGGAACGCCAACCACGACGACGCGGGGCGGGCGGTGAACACGGCGATCCTGGCGGTCGCGATGGCGCGGAGGCTCACCGACGACCGGGCCACCCTCACCCGGATCGGGATGGCCGCGCTGCTGCTGGACGCGGGGCGCCCCCGGGCGCTGCGGGCGCTGCGAGGGGGAGACGATGACCCCGCGGCGCTGCCCTCGGTGCTCCCGGACTCCTCCGAGCGAGGGCTGCCGGCGGGGGCGGCGGCGGTGCTCACCTCCCTGGGCCGGATCAACGAGCCCACGGTGATCCGCAGCGTGGTCGCCTACGAGGCGCTGTGGTCACGGCGCACCCCCCTGCTCGGGGCGCTCTACCGGGGCCTGCGCCCGCCCACGCTCCACGCCCGCATCGTCGCGGTGGCGCGGGCCTACAACGACCTGCTGACGCCGGAGCCGGGGTCGCCCCCGCGCCCCCCCGCCGAGGCCCTGCTGCGCCTGGAGGAAGAGCTGGGCGCCTCGAAGGATCGCGCCGACAAGACGGTGCTCCGGCTGCTGATGGCCACCGTCGGGCTGCTGCCCCCGGGGACGCTGGTGCAGCTCGCCACCGGGGCCTCCGCGGTGGTCCTGCCGGGGGACGCGGCGCAGCTCCGGCTGCGGGTCCTGGTCGAGGCCGACGGGGCCTTGCCCGACACCCCGCGGGAGCTGACCGCCGGGGAAGAGGGCGCGGAGATCGCGCGCATCGTCGGCTCTGATCCCTCCTTCGCGCGGCTGCCGGCGGCCCCGCCGCCTCCGCCTGCTTCCCTGTCCGCTCCGAGGTCCTCCGGGGGCGTGAGCGCTCCGCCCGCGTCGGCGCCCACCCCCGCCCCGGCGTCCCCGCAGCCCAGGGCCCCCGCGTCGCTGCCGCCCACGGCGATCCTCCCGAACGCCCGGAAGACGGGCGACGAGGACGAGGAGGACGCCAGGACGGTGTCGATGGGGAAGCCGTCGTTCTTCCCGAAGCCCGCCCCGGCCTCGATCCGTGCGGCGTCCGTCGCTCCCCCCGCCTCCGCCGCTCCTCCGACGGCGCCCACGGAGCCGCCTTCGGGAGCCCCTGCGGCCCCGGCCTTCTCGGGGGATCTCCAGCGCTCGCCGGTGCCTCACCTGCTGCTGAACATCCTCGGGCGAAAGCTCTCGGGGACGCTGTTCCTCGGCGCCGGCGAGGATCCTCGCGAGCACACCCTCGTCTTCGAGGCGGGGGCTCCCCGGAAGATCCGGAGCCAGGCGCCCGCCAGGAAGCTGGGGGAGATCCTGGTCGATCTCGGGCATGCGAGCGACCTCCAGATCGACGGGGCGCTGGCCAGGGCGCGGGGGCGCGGCGTGCAGCTCGGCAAGCAGCTCGTCATCGACGGGACGGTCTCCTCGCGCCTCATCATGGAGGCGCTCTCCCTTCAACTGGTGGAGCGCATCGGCGGCCTCTCGCTCCTGCCTCCGACCTCGCGCTACGCGTTCCACGCCGACCAGGACCTGCTCCCCCAGGAGATCGCCCACACCCTCGACTCCCTCGCGGTGGTACGGAGCGCGATTCACTCCTGGAACAACCAGACCCGGATGGAGGAGACCCTGTCCCGGCTGGGGGATCGCCCCCTGCTCTTGCACCCCCACGCGGCCCCCGAGCGCTTCGGCTTCTCCCCGGAGGAGCAGGCGATGATCGCCTGGATCTTCGACCAGCGGCTGACCTTCCCGGAGCTGAAGAACGCCTGCGCCGACTCCATCGAGGGGGTGAGGGTGATCGTCTACACGCTGGCGATCTCGCGTCACCTGGACCTCGGACCGTCCCAGTGGCCCCTGGGCGTCCCCCGGGTCACCGAGGATAGCTCCGTCGCCCCGCTCTCGTCGGTGACGACGACCAGCGTGAGCGTGCCGATGATGTCGCTCACGCCGTCGTCGGTGAGCAAGGTGGTCGCCTCCTCCTCCGTGGGGGCGGGCGCTCCGCCTTCCTCCCGGCAGCCAGCCGCCTCGATCTCGGGCACCTTCGCCCCCCCCTCCTCGGTGCGCGCTCCTGTGGCCCCGACCATCTCCGAGATCCCGCCCGCCACCCCCGCGGAGTCGATGATCGTCCGTACCGCCACGCCGCCCCCGGCTTCCTCCAGCCCCCCCCCTCCCGACGCGCCCCCGGAGGATCGCCTCTCGATCCCCCCCTCGGTCCGCGACACCTGGGACGAGCGCCGGCGGGCGATCCTGGACCGCGCCGACGCCATCGTCGGCAAGGACCACTACGCGGTGCTGGGCGTCGAGCGGGACACCCCCGTCGCGGAGATCCAGAAGGCCTTCCTCTCCGCCGTGAAGATGTTCCACCCGGATCGCCTCCCGGAGCCCCTGGCGGACGTGCGCGACGTGGCCTCCCGCGTGTTCAGCGCCGTGGTGGCGGCCCACAAGACCCTGACGGACGCGAAGCTCCGCGCGGACTACGACGCCTCCCTCTCCGCCCCGACCGCCGACGAGATCGCCGAGCAGGCGGAGATCGAGAAAGTCCTCCGCGCCTCCGCCGCCTTCCAGAAGGCAGAGATCCTGCTGCGGCGCAACGACACCGACGGCGCCGAGGCCCTGGCCCGCGAGGCCGTCGAGGGTGACCCGCAGCCGGAGCACCTGGCCCTCCTCGGCTGGATACACGCGCTCCGCGACCGGCTCCCGGAGGCCCTCGACCACCTCAACCGCGCCATCGACGCCAACCCCAGGGCGGAGACCGCCCTCTTCTACCGGGGCACCGTCCTCAAGCGCATGGGCCACCAAGCCAAGGCGGTCTCCGACTTCCGCCGCGTCATCGAGCTGAACCCCAAGAACCTTGAGGCCTCCCGGGAGGTCCGCCTCCACGAGATGCGCAACCAGAGCCGCCCGGCGGAAGAAGACAAACCAGGTCTCTTCGGTAAGCTCTTCAGCAAGAAAAAATGAACCGCCTCCTCCCGGCCACGCGGCTCCTCACCCTCGCCTGCTCCGGGGAGCCAGCGCCGCCCCCCGCATCGCAGGCTGCCTCCGGGGGGACCGCCCAGGGAGGGGCCTTGTATTCTGCAGCGCCGTGAGGCACGAGGGGAGGTTGCCCCGGGAGCGCGCATGGCCATCCACATCGACTCGGAAAAACCGCCAATCTTCTTCGTACGATTCCAGGGTTCGAGCAGCGACGAGGAGGTCGAGGAGTACCTCTCCTGGTACCTGCGCATGCTGGAGAAGGCAAACCGGGAGAAGACGCCCTTCGGGTTCGTCATCGACAGCGGCAGCAGCATCGGCCTCACCTCGAAGCAGCGCCAGCGGATGATCGACATGGATAAGCAGGGGCGACCGCTCTTCCTCTCCAGCCGCTCGGTCATGGGGGTGGTGCTGCGCAACCCGGTGCAGCGGGGCGTGATGACGGCCCTCGCCTGGTTCATCGCGTTCCCGCCGACCTTCAAGGTCTTCGAGGCGGCCTCCGAGGCGACGGTGTGGGTCCAGAAGACCCTCGCGGCCAACACCGCGGGGCACCAGCCGACCCCGGGTTGAGCGCTCTCACCGAGCGCAGATCGAGACAACCACCCCCGGTCACGAGCCCTTCTTCAAGGCTGGCGCCGGCGCCCGGAGGGGCGACGGTGCTCGGGCGGTTCTGATCCGCGTCGGGCTGTTTGGTGGGCGGGGGGGCGCCGTGCTAGAGGGCGCGGCCATGGCAGAGAGCAGCGAGCGAGCGGCCCTGCGCCGCGCGCGGCGGGTGGTGCTCAAGATCGGATCGAAGACGCTGGCGGCGGACCGGGAGGTGTACCGGAGGCTCGCCCGGGAGCTGGCGGCGCAGAAGGAAGGGGGGCGAGATTTCGTCCTGGTGTCGAGCGGGGCCATCGCGCTGGGGTACAGCAAGCTGGGGCTGAAGGAGCGCCCGCGGGAGATGGCGTGGCTCCAGGCATGCGCGGCGGCGGGGCAGAGCGTGCTGATGCAGCGCTACGAGGAAGCCTTCGGGGAGGTGGGGCTGCCGGTAGCTCAGGTGCTGCTCACCCACGCGGACCTTTCGGATCGACACCGGGACAACAACGCCCGGGCGGCGCTGGGGGCGCTGCTGAGCGCGGGAGCGGTGCCGATCATCAACGAGAACGACACGGTGGCGGTGGACGAGATCCGCTTCGGGGACAACGACCAGCTCGCCAGCATGGTGGTACCGCTGGTGGAAGGAGACCTGCTCATCCTGCTGTCGGACGTGGAGGGGCTGCTGGACCAGGAGAAGAGGCGAGTCCCGCTGGTGCGCGACGTGGAGACCGAGGCGAGGCCGCTGGCGGGCAAGAGCAGCTCCGGGGTGGGGACCGGAGGGATGATCAGCAAGATCGAGGCGGCCCGGAAGGCGACGCTGGCGGGGGCCTCGGTGGTCATCGCCGACGCCCGCGTCCCAGACATCGTGACCCGGGTGCTCCAGGGGGACGACGTGGGGACGCTCTTCGTCCCGGCGCTCCAGCGCCTCGGGGCCCGGCGCCACTGGATCGCCTTCACGCTCCGGCCCCAGGGAGCCGTGCTGCTGGACCGGGGCGCCGCCGAGGCGGTCGTCTCCCGGGGGAAGAGCCTGCTGGCGGTGGGCGTGGTGGGGGTGCGCGGCGAGTTCCGCGCTGGCGAGTCCGTCTCCCTGCTGGATCTGGACGGGAACGAGCTGGGGCGCGGGCTCTCCCGGCTCTCCGCGGGGGACGCCGCCGCCGCCGCCGGGCGCAAGCGCGAGGGCGACGAGGACGAGGTGGTGATGGTCCACCGCGACGACCTGGTGATCTTCCGCGGTCACGGGTGAGCGGCGCGGCTCCCCAGGGCGGCCTCGTAGGAGCGCAGGTACCCCTCCGCCATGCGCTCCCGGGAGAGCTCCCGGACGCGGCGGCGGCCGAGGGCCGCGAGCCTCGCTCGCTCGTCCGGGTCGGAGGTCAGCCGCACCAGGGCGGCGGCGGCCCCCTCCGCGTCCCTGGCGTCGAGCACGATCCCTGCGTCGCCGGCCACCTCGTCGCAGGCGCTATCGCGGGCCACCAGCGCCGGGCACCCCGATGCCATCGCCTCCGCCACGGGCAGCCCGAAGCCCTCGATCTCCGAGAGGAAGAGAAGCGCGACCGCGCCCCGGTAGAGCGCCGGTAGATCCTCGTCCTCCACGAACCCCAGGGTCCGCACCGCGCCCTGGACCCCGTGGGCATCCGCCATCGCCCGGAGCGCGCGGGTAGAACTGGCATCCTGGGCGCCCGCAACCACCAGCTCCAGGGGAACCCGGCGACGGGCCCGGGCGAGGGCCGCGAGGGCCGTCGCCAGGTTCTTCCTGGGCTCGACGTAGCCGACGAAGAGCGCGTAAGGGGCATGCACGCCGAGGCGAGCGAGCCGCGCCTCATCCCCGCCGGGAGGGCCCTGGTAGCGGGCCAGGTCGATGCCGTTGTGCACCACGTCGATGCGGTGCGCGGGCATGGCGAGCTGCTCGATCAGATCCCGACGGGTCCGCTCGGAGATCGCCACCACGCGGCTAGCCCCCCGGTAGCGACGGAGATCGGTCAACCAGCGGGCCGGACGACCCCCGGAGGTCACGGAGAGGTACTCCCTCGGACGCAGCAACGGGATCAGGTCGTGGCAGGTGTTCACCCGCGGGATGGTGAGCCCCAGCGGCGTCCCGAAGGGGGCCGGCAGGTGGAGCAACGAGGCCCGCTGCCGGGCGACCAGGGGCGCCATCAGCCAGCGACGGAGGTGCGGCAGCGATCCCCCGAGGGAGGCTCGCGCCGCCATTCCTTCCTCGGCCACCGCGGCCAGATCCGAGGAGACCGCGAGGCCGGAGGACGGGTGGAAACGCGCCACGGCCCCAAGCTCCACCCCCGCAGGCCACCGGGCGCGCAGCGCCGCGAGCCCCTGGAGCAGATCGAAGACGTAGCGGCCTATCCCCCGGAGCCCCGCGGAGGAGCGGAGCGAGGTCGCATCGATCAGGATGACGGAGCGCACCGGCGCACTGTACACCGACCCTGCCTCCCACAAGACAGGCCGAGCGAGCCGAGCTATGTGCTCCGGCGAGACGATGCGACTGACCCTGGTCTCCCAGGATTACCCCCCGAGCCTCGGCGGCGTCCAGTCGTGGTGCCTGGGCGTCCTCGAAGGGCTCGCCCACCTGGGCCACCAGGTGACCGTCGTGGCGCCAGAGCAGCCCGGCGCCGCGAGGATCGACCACGCAGCGCCGTGGCGCACCGTCCGGATCCCCTGCCCGGAGAACAACCGCTTCGCCCTGGCCGTCGCGCCTGCCCTCTGGCGCCTGCTCCGGGAGGAGAGGCCCGACGCCTTCGTCCACGCCCAGTGGCCCGGCGCCCTCTCGGCGGTGCGCCTGCCCCGGCGTCCGCCGGTCGTCGTGGTCACCCACGGCCGCGAGCTGCTGCTCACCCCGTCCGGTCCCCTGGCGAGCGCCTACTGCCGGCTCCGTGCGTCGACGCTCCGGCGCGCCGACGCGGTGATCTCCGTGAGCCGCTTCACCCGCGACCTGGCCCTCGACCTGGGGGCGCCCCCGTCCCGCGCCTACGTGCTCCCCAACGGGACCGACCCTCGCCGGTTCTCCCCCGGGGAGGCTCCCCCGTCGCTCCGGGAGCGCCTGGGCGCAGCAGGGCGGCGGGTGGTGCTCACGGTGGCCCGGCTGGTGGAGCGCAAGGGCGTCGACGTCACCCTCGGCGCCGTCAGAATCCTGCGGGAAAGCCATCCGGATCTTCTCTACCTCGTGGCGGGCGACGGCCCGGATCGCAGGAGACTGGAGGGGCTGGTGGCCCGCATGGGTCTCGAAGGACACACCCGGTTTCTGGGGGCTATTCCCGGGGAAATACTCCCGGATCTTTACCGGCTGGCGGAGGTGTTCGTGATGGTGGCCCGGAGCGAGGGGCCGGACGTCGAGGGGTTCGGGGTGGCGTTCCTGGAGGCCAACGCCTGCGGGAAGGCGGTCATCGGCGCGCGGGACGGGGGCATCCCCGACGCCATCGAGGACGGGACGACGGGCCTCCTGGTGCCCCCCCGGGACGAGCGCGCCCTGGCCGCAGCCCTGGGGGCGCTGCTGGACGACCCGGAGCGGCGCGAGCGGCTGGGGCGCACCGGGTACGCCCGGGTGCTGGAGGCCCGGAGCTGGCGCCACACGGCGGCGGGGCTGGCCCGGATCCTGGAGGATCGCCTTGGCTCGCGTCGCTTACTACGTCCACGGGCGGGGGCGGGGCCACGCCAGCCGCGCCGTGTGGCTGGTGCAGGCGGCGCTGGAGGCCGGGCACCAGGTACGGCTGCGGGCCGGAGATCAGGCCCTCGACCTCCTGGCGGCGCGCTTCTCTGTGGAGCAGATCCGCTCCGTCCGGCGGGGCGCTCCGGGGGTGGTCGACTTCTCCGCGCGGCTCCGGCAAGAAGCGAGGATTCTCCGGGATATTTCACCGGATCTGGTCGTGAGCGACGGGGACGCGCCGGCGCTGGCGGCGGCCCGCTGGCTCGGGCTCCCGGCGGTGGCCATCGGGCACGACCTGGTGTTCAGCCGCTGCCGGCTCCCTCCCCTGCCCTGGCGTCCCCTGCTCTCCTGCCGCAGCACCGCCTGGATGGCCTCGGCCACCCGGCGCGCCATCGCGGTGCATTTCCTCCCGGTGGAGCCCCTGGACAGCGGCGTGGCGGTGGCGCGGCCGGTGACCCCGCCCCCCCGGGAGGTGCCAGCGGACGGAGCCGGGGCGGTGGTCGCCTATTTCCGCGACGCCAACGGGCAGCGCATCCTGAGCGCCCTGGAGCGGATCGGGGCGCCGGTGCTCGCCTTCGGCCAGGGCGCCCGGGGCTTCGACGGGGCGGCGTTCCCGGCCTACCTCCAGGGGGCCAGCGCGGTGGTCACCTCCGCCGGGAGCAACGTCCTGGCGGAGTGCGTCCTCCTGGAAAAGCCCGTGCTGGCCCTCCACCGGCGCGACGACCACGAGCAGGCGCTCAACGCCCTGCTGCTGGAGCGCAGCGGCGCGGGGATGCGGGCCACCTTCGAGGAGGTCACGACCGCCACGCTGGAGACCTTCTGGCGGCGCGTGCGCTCGGGAGATTTCCGGAAAATCCCCCTGGAGCAGCGGCTACCCGACCTGATCTCGGCCTTCCGGGACCACGCGCTCGCCGGGCTTTGAGCGCCGCCCGGCGAAGGTCGTGAGGGCCAGCAGCGCCGCGACCGCCCCGGTCCGGGGGAGCCCTCGCCGCTGCTCCTCGACGATACGCATCACCACGGAGGACGGGATCTGCTCGGTCATGGACCTGGCCTGGGCGGCGAGCAGATCGAGGAGCTCCGGGCGCCGCAGGATCCGGTCGTAGTCGGCGTAAGGGACCGGCGCAGGCACCAGGGGCGGCGGCGCCCAGTAGAGCAGCGGTGGCGTCGGCGAGGTGCGCGGGGAGCGGGCCCCCTCCGGGAAGTCAAGAAGACGCGGGGCAAGCCGCTGGATGGCCCAGCGGTGCCACGCGGAGCCCAGCTTCCACCGGCGAGGGAGCGCCGCCACCGCGGTCATCCAGTCCCGGGAGAGGAAGGGCATACGCGGCGAGACGTGGGCGCCGTAGAGCCGGAGCCCGTTGGAATGGAAGTTCCGGACACGCTCCCCAGTGAAGAAGCGATCAAGCCCGCCGAGGAAGGTGTCCCCCTGGCAGAGGGCGGCGAGCCGGGCGGCGACCTCGCGGCGGGGGAGCGCCAGCTCGGCGCGTAGCTCCGGGGACAGGTCGCGGATCTCCTCGGGACGGAGGGGAGCGCGCGGCTTGAGGGACCAGTAGGCCCGGTGCGCCGCCGCCGCCAGCGGAGGGCGCGCGACGACGTCGACGGACCGGGAGAGCAACCCCAGGTTCAGGTAGTCGCTGCGGGCCCACTCGCCGTTGGTGCCGACGAGCACGGTGCGCCCCCGGGGCAAGCCCGCCCGCAGAGGGAAGACGTAGCTGTGCCAGTGGAGCGCGGACTTGGTCCCGCTGGTCAGCTCCACGATCCGGGGAGCGTGGTCGACGAAGGAAGACAGGTCGAGCTTCACAGAACGCAGCGGCAGGCCGAAGCTCCGGGCGATGGCGCGGCTGACCAGGACGTCGGTGCTGTCGTCCTCGCCCATGACGAGAAGCTCGGGACGGTGACCGAGGCGGAGGCAGGCGGCGAGCAGAAGCCGGGAGTCGAAGCCCGAGGACATGGCCAGGGCAGTGTCGCCATCGAGCCACCGAGCGACGCTGGACAGCAGGGCGTCCAGGGCGCGCTGCGGGTCGGGCCCGGCCTCCCGGTGCAGCTCGGACCAGGGGCGGACGGCGAGGGTGGCCCGCCGCCCGGTGCGGTGGTGCAGCACCGTCGCCGCCGGGAGGCGACGCACCTCCGGGTGGAGCGAGGCGTCGCCGACGAGGTGATCCAGCCGAAGGAAGTCCGCAACGGCGCGAGGGTTCCAGCTCCAGGCGAGCCCGCTGGACGCGATCACCTGGCCGACGGTGAGCCCGTGGAACAGGTTCCCCCCTCGCTCCGCGTAGAAGTAAGGCTCGAAGCCGCGGGCGCTGGAGACCAACCAGCGCTCGTTCTCGCCCTCGATCACCAGCACGTACTCGCCCTCCAGCTCCGTCAGGCTCTCGACCCCGCGGGCGCCCAGGCGCGCCAGGATCTGGTCGACGCCGGAGGCGCAGTACCCGTGGACGAACACGCACAGGGGGGCGTGGGGTTGTCGCTCGATGGCCACCGCTCAGCCCCTCCCCAGGGCCCGGACCGCGTCCTCGAGGAGGTCGAGCCCCTCGCGCAGCTCCCCTTCCCCGATGGTGAGCGGAGGGAGCACCTTGAGCACCTCGTCCCGGGGGCCTGCGGTCTCGATGATCAACCCCCGCTCGAAGGCCGCCCGCGACAGCGGCTGGGCCAGCTCGCCGCACACGAGCCCCTGGATCATCCCGCGTCCCCGGACCTCCGCCGAGGGGAGGCGCTCCGCCATGGCCGCGAGGCGCCCGGCCACCAGGGCGCCGTGGGCGAGCACCCGGCGCGGCAGCTCGTCGGTCTCCCAGAAGGAGAGGGCCTCCGTGGCCGCCAGGAACGCCAGGTTGTTCCCGCGGAAGGTGCCGTTGTGCTCGCCGGGTTTCCACAGGTCCAGCTCGGGCCGGAGCAGCACCAGCGCCATGGGCAACCCGTAGCCGCTGATGGACTTGGACAGGCACACCAGGTCCGGCTTCAGCCCCGCCTCCTCGAAGCTGAAGAAGGGCCCGGTCCGGCCGCAGCCGACCTGGATATCGTCGACGATCAGCAGGGCACCGTGGCGTCGAGCCAGCCGCTCCAGCCCCTGGAGCCACGGCATGCTGGCGACACGCACTCCCCCTTCTGCCTGGACCGTCTCCACCAGGAAGGCCGCCGGCAGATCGAGGCCGCCGCTCGGATCCTCCAGCAGCCGTTCGAGGAGCACCAGCGTGTCGACACCAGGACCCAGGTAGCCGTCGTAAGGCAGCGCGACCGCGCCGGAGAGCGGTAGACCTGCGCCGGAGCGCTTCCCCCGGTTTCCGGTGGCCGCCAGGCTCCCCAGGGTCATCCCGTGGTAGCCGTTGGTGAAGCTGATGACCTGGGAGCGACCGGTCACCTTGCGGGCCAGCTTGAGCGCCGCCTCCACCGCGTTGGTCCCCGTGGGCCCGGGGAACTGCACCCGGTAGTCGAGCCCCCGGGGCGCCAGGATCACCCGCTCGAAGCGCTCCAGGAACGACGCCTTCGCCGTCGTCGCCATGTCGAGGGAGTGGACGATGCCGTCCCCCTCCAGGTACTCGACCAGGCGCCGCCGGATCCCGGGGGGGTTATGTCCATAATTGAGGGCCCCCGCTCCGGCGAAGAAATCCAGGTAGCGACGCCCCCGCTCGTCGAAGATCTGAGCCCCTGTTGCCCTGGAAAAAATCGCAGGAAACTGGCGGCAATAGCTGCGTACATTGGACTCCATCCGATCGAAGATCTGCATCGCAACCTCGCGGGGAAAGGCGGCTCTCGGCCGGCGCAGCCTAGGCATGCTCGCCTCGTGCCACGTTCAACAATCGAAAAAACTCCCGGGGTCACGGGCGTGACAGGGAATCCCCGCCAGAGAGCACGGCTGGCACGCTTCATGGATTCTCCCTGTCGCCCCCCACCTCCCGCGGGGGATTTCTCGCAGGTCGTCACCTGAACGAGAAGAAAAGACCACGAGATCGAAGCCCGTATGTCGCGGAACCTTCGCAAGAGGGTGATCCGCGCTCGACTATACACGCCACGTCCCGGAGAAAAATCCATGATCAGGCCCGTTTTTCGTGCGATCCAGGAAGGTCAAAAAGAAGACACCGCGCGGTCAAATTACGGGGAAGAAGGTGTGCCTGACAGCAACACCAGACTCCGGGTTGTTCCCGGGATTCACGCCTCCGGCTCTCCCTTCGACCGGCTCTTTCACCGAACAGGGCGCCCCTGGAACATCGGGATCCTCTCGGATTTCACCAGGATCCCTTACGCCAACGGCGCGGTATTCCAGACCCGAGCCCTGTATCAATCGCTCCACAGAAACGGTCACAAGCCGACGCTGATCGGCCCCCGGGACCCGGAGAGCCGCCCCGGCGACGTGCCCCCGGGGACCATCGAGCTCCCCAGCCTCCCTCTCCACACCTACCGCGGGGTACACCTCCCGGTGCCCCTCGCCCCCGAGGTGTTCGACCCGGAGCGCTACGACTTCGACCTGTGCTTCGCCCAGACCAACTCGCTGCTGCTGGAGCTCGGCGTCTGGATGCGCAAGCAGCGCGGCATCCCCCTGCTGTGCGTCAACACCACGCACCTGGCCGCCGCCTACGACGTGCTGCTGCCGGAGAGCCTGTCCCGGGCCCGGTCGGTCCACGCCGCCCTCCACGCCACGCTGCGCCAGCCGGTCGAGCAGACCTTTGTCCGGCTCTACAACCAGAGCGACGGGCTGATCGTCCTCTCGGAGGCCCTGGAGAGCTACTGGCGTGAGCGAGGCGTCCGGGTGCCCATCTCGGTCATCGGGCGGGCCGTCCCCCGGGAGATCTTCGGTCGCCCCCGGGGAGCCGACCCCTACGCCCCCCTGCTCCGGGCCCGGGGCCTCCCCGAGGATAGCCACCGCCTGGTCAACACCGGGCGCATGACCCGGGAGAAGGAGCAGCACCGGCTGCTGCGGATCTTCGCCCGGTACGTCGCCCCTTACGCCACGGACGCGGCACTCTTCCTGGTCGGCGACGGCCCCGACACCCACGCCTACCGGAACCTGGCCCGGCAGCTCGGCGTCGAGCGCCAGGTCATCTTTACCGGCGAGGTCCCCCAGGGGCGGATCCCCGACTTCCACCGCTGGTCCACCCTCTTCCTCCACACCTCCCGCAGCGAGACCTTCGGCAACGTGCTCTCCGAGGCCCTCTGGTGCGGAGCCACGGTGGTCGCCTTCGCCGACGGGATGGGGGCCTCCTCGCAGCTCCAGGACGGCCTCAACGGGCTCCTGATCGACCCGGGGGAGCGGGGCGACCCGGCGGAGGGGGACGCCGCCTTCGGGCGGGCTGTCCTGGCCCTCCTCGCCAGCCCGGAGCGCCGCCAGCGCCTCGGACAGCGCGCCGCCCAGGTGGCCGCCCAGCGCTACGCCCCGGAGGTGATCCAGGAGAAGCTGGTGGATGCCTTCCTCGCCGCCAACGACCACGCCGCCTCCGCCGGGATCTGGCCCCTCGCCCGGGGCCCCCGGGCCTTGAGCCTGCTCCACACCGCGAGGCACTTCCAGCGCTGGACCGCCTACATGGGCGGCCTCTACCTCTGCGGCCACCTCCGGCCCCGCGCCGCCGCCCGCACCCACTCGGACGCTCACCCCGGGCTCTGCTAGCCCATGCTCCGCGCCCTCGTCGTCCCTCTGGTCGAGCTGGCCTCCCGGCGCCCCTGGCTCATCCTGCTCTCCTCCCTCGCCGCCCTGCTGGCCTGCTGGGGGCTGGCGCGGCGCCTCGAACTCCGCACGGAGCTCCGCGAGCTGCTGCCCCGCGACAGCCCGGGCTTCCAGGCTTACGAGCGCCAGGCCGGCCGCGTCGAGGGCGGCGCCTCCCTGATCGTCATCGCTCGCTCCCCGGAGCGCGCCGCCAACGAGCGCTTCATCGACGCCCTCGCCCGCGCCCTCGCCCGCCGCATGGACGAGCGCGCCGCCTGCCCCGCCCGGTGCCAGGACGACGCCTGCCGCCGGGCCTGCCCTCCCGAGACGATCCGCGCCATCGAGGCCGGCGCCCACGACGTCCAGGCCTACCTCGCGCGCAACCGCTGGCTCTACGCCTCTCTCCCGGAGCTGGCGCAGGCCGAGCAGGATCTCCAGGACGAATTCGCTCGCCGTAGCGGCCTCGTCCCGGACCTCGATGCGGCCCCCGCCGACGCCGCGCCTGCTCCGTTGCGGGATCGGCTCCGGCTCCTCGACCGGTCGCCGGGTCCGTTCCAGGATTTCCCATCCGGGTACTTTTCGACCCCCGACGGCGGGATGGTGGCGCTCCGGCTGATCTCCCGGAGCGGTGGCCTGGGGGATCGCAGCGCCGGGCGGCTGCTCCGGGAGGTGGAGGAGGAGATCCAGGCGCTCGCGCCCCGGTCGTTCCACGAGCGGCTGGAGGTAGGGCTGGCGGGCGACATCCCCAACGCGATCGCGGAGCAGCGGTCGATCATGACGGAGGCGGCCTGGGCCACGGCGCTGTCGCTGGGGATGATCCTGCTGGGGGTGGTGTTTTTCTACCGGTCCCCCTGGTCGCTGGTGATCATCGGGCTGCCGGCCTTCTGCGGGGTCGGAGGGGGCTACGCCTTCGCGTCGCTGGCCTTCGGGTACGTGAACACGGTGGGCGCCTTCCTGGGGGCGATCATCCTGGGGAACGGGATCAACTACCCCATCGTGCTGCTGTCCCGGTACCGGGATTTCCTGGCGCGGGGGTTCGCCCCGGAGACCGCGCGGGTGGAGGCGGTGCTCAACGCCTTCCGGGCGGAGCTGGTCGGCGCCAGCGTGGCGAGCATCGCCTACGGCTCGCTGATCGTGACGCGCTTCCGGGGGTTCTCCCAGTTCGGGGCCATCGGCTTCGTGGGGATGCTGCTGGTGTGGCTGTCCATCGTGCCGCTGGTGCCGGCGCTGCTGGTGCTGGTGGAGCGGCTCCAGCGGAGGCTACCGGCTTGCCTCCGCGATCCGGAGCTGCGGCGAGACCCGGACGGCGCGACTGGCCCCGGGGTGAGGCTGCTGGTGAGCGTGGTCCGGAGGGCGGCGATCCCGGTGGTCGTGGGGGCGACGGCGCTGGCGGTGCTGGCGGCGGTGCGGCTGCCGGGGTTCCTGAGGGATCCCTGGGAGTACAACTTCGCCCGGCTTGGCTCGAAGCAATCGCAGACCCGGGGGGCGGGCCTGTGGTCGCTCCGGGCCTCGGAGGTCTTCGGCGGCAAGATGAACGTGGCCGGGGCGCTCCTGCTGGCGGACGCGCCGGAGCAGGTCCAGGAGCTAAGGCGCCTCATCCTGGAGGCGGACGCCGCGGACCCGGAGGGGCCACTGATCCACTCGATCCTGACGGTGGACGACCTGCTGCCGGGCACCCCGGAGGAGCAGCACCGCAAGCTGGAGATCCTGGCGCGGGTGCGCCGGCTGGGGGCGCGCCTCGCCGCCTCGCTGCCGCAGGGTGAGCGAGAGGAAGCGTCGGGGCTGCTGCCTCCCGCGGACCTGACCCCGGTGAGCGCGGCGGATCTCCCGCCGCTGCTCCGGCGCCGCTTCGAGGAGTCCAGCGGGGTCGTCGGGACGGTGTTCTACGTGCGCTACCGCAACGACGTTTCCTTCTCGGACGGGCGCATCCTGCTCCGGATGGCGCGGACGACGGGGCAGGTCAAGCTTGGCCAGGGGACCACGATCACCACCGCCAGCCGGGCCACGGTCTTCGCGGAGATGATCCGGTCCATGGAGCGGGACGGACCGCTGGCGACGCTGGTGGCGCTCGGCGCGGTCTCGCTGGTGGTGATCCTGGCCACCCGGACGCCCCTGGGCGCGGCGCTGGTGCTCGGCGCCCTGGCCCTCGGGACGCTCTGGCTCACCGGGGCCCTGGCGCTCCTCGACGTGCGCCTCAACTTCCTCAACTTCATCGCCCTGCCCATCACCTTCGGCATCGGCTGCGAGTACCCCTTCAACGTCTTCGACCGGACCCGGCTCCTTGGAGGCGACGTGGACCAGGCGCTACGCCGCTCTGCGGGGCCCGTCGCCCTCTGCAGCTACACCACGATCCTGGGCTACGGCTCGCTGATCTTCGCGGACAACCAGGCGCTCCAGTCCTTCGGGAAGGTCGCGGTCGCCGGGGAGCTGGCCTGCACCCTGGCGGCCCTCGTCGTGCTGCCCGCAACGCTCCACCTGGTCAACCGCTCCCGCACCCTGCGGGGCGCCTATCTGGACCACCGCGCCTCCGGGGAGCTCCAGCGCCAGGGCGGGGCATGAACCTCGTCGATGTCGCCGAGTTCTTCTCCGAGCGCGGCGGAGGGGTGCGATCTTACCTCTCGGATCTCGCGCGGGAAGGCTCGTCCCGGGGGCACCGGGTCACGGTCATCGCCCCGGGGCCCCGGGATGAGATCTCCTCCTGGAACGGGGGCGAGCTGGTGAGGCTTCGGGGCCCGGCGATGCCCTACGATCCGACCTACCACGCCCTGTTCCGGTGGAGCGACGTTCGGGCGTTGCTGGACCGGCTCCGGCCGGACGTGGTGCAGGCGAGCGCGCCCTACGCGGCGGCCCACCTGGTGGCGTCGCTGGAGGGGCCGCGCCGTGTCCACGTCTGGCACTCGGACCAGCTCGGGACCTACGCCGGTCCGCTCCTGGAGCGGCTCCCTGCGGCGGCGCGCTCCCGGGCGGAGCGGCTGCTGGGGGCCTGGCCCCGCGGCCTGTCGCGTCGCTTCGACGCCACCGTCACCCCCAGCCTGGCGGTGGCCGAGGAGCTCCGGTCCCAGGGCT
>CAZSDX010000088.1:0-16626 GCA_964605685.1 uncultured Polyangiaceae bacterium | reverse complement strand
AGAAGCACCACGCCCCCCCGGCCCAGCAGCGGCCCCGCGAGAGGACGGGCGAGGAACGAGGCGACGGCGATCCCCGTCCCCCCCAGGATCAGCGCCCACCGCCCCGGAGCGTGGCGCGCCCCCAGCACCAGACCCGCGAGGAGCAGCGCCGCCGCCGACACCGCCAGCAGCAGAGGTCGATGCGCCAGCAGCGCCGCAGGGTAGACCCCCACCGGACGCACCGCAGGGAACAGCGCCGCCAGGAGCAAGGCCCCGCCGAACACCGGAGCCCAGCCGAGCGGCGGGCTCCGTAGCCAGCCCCGGACCCCCTCCGCCCCGGGATGCAAGCCCCCTCCCAGGACCACCAGCGCGGTACCGACGGCGAGGGCCACCCACGCCTCCGGCTGCACGTTACCGGTATAGGTCACAATCAACACCCCCGGGAACAACGCCACCCCGGGGCCTCGCCAGCGCTCCAGCCAGGAGCCGACCTGCGACGGGCGGAGGAGTACCGCCAGGGCCAGCAGGTTTCCGGCGGCGAAGCAGGCGACGCGAACGGCCAGGGGCCAGGGCTCCGAAAGACGCTCGACGCCCCAGCTCAGCAGCACGGAGAGCGCCCCGACGCCCAGCCCCCAGGGACCGCTGGCCAGGGCGCCCGGGCCGATCCCCAGGGCCACCGCCAGCAGGACGAGCACCGCACAGAGCAGCAGGAGGGGCAGCTTGTTCGGGGACGCGAAGCCTTGGCTGCGCTCCATTTCCTGATCGATCCGCTCCACCGCTGCCCTGGACGCCCTCGTGTCGCCCGCGCACCCGGCGGCGGTGAGGGCCTCGATGTCGCCCGGGAGCGTGAGCCCCAGGGCGCGCCCGTGCTCCTGGGCGCGCCGGGCGTCGTCGCAGGCGAGGCGGACACGCGCCTCTCCGGGCAGATCCAGCCAGTCGGTCAGCACGTGCCCCCGGGCGTGGGCCGGCGTGGGGACGCCGATCAGCGCCGCCAGGGTCCCGGCCAGGTCCGCCTGATCGACCCGTGCTGCGGGGGAAGGCCCCGGCGGAGCGATCCCGGGGCCGTGGGCGTAGATCACCGTGCTCCGCTGGATGGGCACATCGGAGCCGTGGGTTCCGCTGTCGGCGGCCCCGTGATCCCCGAGGACAACGAGGGTCCATTCGGGCCCGAATTCGGCGAGCAGTTCGTGCAGTTGTTGGTCGAAACGGTGGATGTACTGCCGGTACGTTTTGCTCTGGATGCCGTGGGCGTGGCCCTGGTGGTCGGGGGTGACGAAGTGGGCCACCAGCACGTCCGGGGCCCGGTCGCGCATCGCCCTGGTGTCCCGGAGCGTCTGGGCGGTGAAGTCCACGTCGATGGACACCCCCTCCGGATCGAGCTTCTTGTCCGCGAAGCTCTCCCCGTACATCTCGTTCCACGCCGGATCGCCCACCAGCAGCAGCGTGCGGCCTGCCCTCTTCCCTTGCCGGAGCCACGCGTCGTGGGGCGGAGGCTCCGGGTTGAGGTTCCTCACCATCTGCTCGAAGCTCCCCCGCTGCCCCGTCCCCAGGCTGAGGATCGCGCTGGTCGTCATCGACACGCGGCCTGCCCATAGCTCCGCCGAGCGGTGGCGCTCCATGGCCGCGGAGAAGAACGGCATGAGCTTTTGATCCCGGGCGATATCCAGGCGAAGCCCGTCCACGACCAGCAGGAGGAGGTGCTTCGAGAGGCGAGGCGTGGCGGCCTCCCGCTCCGGCATCGCGGGCGGGCGGGCAGGCGGCAGGACGACGGAAAAGACCGCGTGGACCGAGGACAGCGCCAGCAACAGGCAGGTAACAAGGGTGGCGAGGGCGCGGAGAACCGGTGACACGACGCGCCCTCTTAGCACGGGTTGTCCCCGACCCCTGCCCCATCCTGCGGCGCGAGTTCAGCGGTAACAGAGCTGGGCGCCCTTCTTGCACTCGACCCGCTTGACCACGGAGCCGTCGGGCCTGGTGTAGGTGTTGATCAGCACGTCGCCCCGCTCGATGACCATCCTGGCGGCGCCGGGGGGCCAGTCGATCCCGCCCTGCCGCCAGTCCTTGTGGACCTTCAGCTCCCCGGAGGTGGAGCGGCACTCCACGGAGGAGAGGCGGTTGCGAGGGTCGTAGGTGTAGCGGATCTCGTGGCAGCCGATGGAGGACTCCACCGGGACGCCGGTCACCCCGAAGAAGGTCTGGCTCAGCACGTTCCCCATCGCATCGTAGCGCATGGCCATGCGGCCCACCGGACCCAGGGCGGTGGCCAGGGCCCCGTTGCCGTCGAGGAAGGTCTGGGTGGCCAGGCGCCCGTCCTCCCCGTAGGTCATCCTGGTCTCGTGGGGGTACCCGCCCGGATTGTTGCTGGGCTTTCCGTCGAGGAAGAAATGCTTCCGGGAGGTGACCCGCCCACGCTCGTCCACGGAGAGCCGCACCATGGCGCCTTCCTGGCGAGGGAACCCCCCGCAGTGCATCGGGGCTCGCTTCTCGTCGTAACAGCGGGAGACGACGCGATCTCCTCGCTCGTTGTACTCGTGCTCCATGAGCGCGACCCGCTCGCCCTGGCTCTCGTCCCGGACCAGCGCCCCGTTCGCCCCGTGGAGGCTCACGCTCAGCATGGAGCAGTGCGCATCCTGCCGGACCCGAAACTCAGCGATTTCCCCCTGCTTCGCCGGGGCGCCGGCCACGTCCGTGTACGACTGGCGGACGACGCAGCCATTTCCGTCGAAATCCCACCGGGTCGTCGCCACCTGCTGGCCTCGCTTGCCCTGGGGTGCCCCGGTGGCGTCCAGGCAGGTCGAAGAAACGTGGTTGCCGACCGCGTCGTGGACGAGCTGGACCCCGTAACATCCGTCCGAGAGCCGGGCCACCGGCGCGCCGGTCCCGTCGAAGAACTGCTCCCGCGCCTTCGCCCCCGAGGCATCGTGCTGGAACTTCGCCAGGTGGAATCCGTCCTTGTTCTCCGCTGGCCTCCCCGGCTGTCCCCCCTCCTCGGCCTGGAAGCAGGCGCTGCTCAGCCGCCGGTGCCCCCCGTCGTAGGTGTATCGCCACACCGGGCAGCCCTCTTCATCCGTCACCGGGACGCCGGTGGGCGACAGGCACCGTCGCTCCTCCAGATCCCCGGATTTTCCGTACACCAGCCGCACCCGGGCGCAGCCTCGGTCGATGACCTCGCCGCTCCGCTGGGTGGTGACGGCGGTCCCGTCCTCCTGGTACACGGTGCGGAGCTGCTCGACCCCCCGGCCATCCCGGAGCATCCTCGTCCTCCCCTCCTTGCCGCGCTCGAACAGGATCACCTCCGCGACGGCGCCGCTGGGCCGGATCTTCTCCACCTGCCGGGCCTCGCCGCCCTCGCGGGTGATCCGGTAGTGCCATTTGCCCCCCTGCTCGCCCTCCTGGAGGGGGCCGGTCACGAACACGTCGCGCCCCTCCTCGATCCAGCGGGCCAGCTCGACCTGCTTCCCTGCCGGCAGGACCGCCCGAGCCCCGCTCCCCTGGCCCGACGAAGGCTCGCGCTGCTTGGACCAGAAGAAGCCAAGCCCGGCCAACCCCAGCCCCCCGCCCACCAGCATCAAGAGCCCTCCCAGCAGCCAGAGCGGAGCCCCCGAGGAGCGCGTGGATCGGAGGGCCACCGGCGGGACCACCGGGGGTGTCGGCGTGGTCCACGGGCTCTGCACGCCACCGACCTGGGTCCCGGTCTGCATGCCACCGACCTGGGTGCCACCGACCTGGGTTCCGGTCTGCATGCCACCGACCTGGGTTCCGGTCTGCATGCCACCGACCTGGGTGCCACCCGCCAGGGCGACCTCCGTGCCCTGGAACCCTCCGGGAGCCGGGGCCGTGAAGCCGGGGCGCTCCGTCGAGATCCCGCCGCGGTGGGCCGTGTACCCTGGCATCTCCGTGGCCCCTGCGTGGGGAGACGCGGTGAACCCGACCGCCTGGGGTTGCTGCCAGACCCCCACGGCGGCGGGGGCCGGGGAGGGCGTGTAGGCGGGGAGCGCCGCGGGCTGCGCCGGCGCCACAACGGGGGCAGGCCCGTAGGCGGAGACGAGCGACGGCAGGGGGCCGGGGGCCGGGAGGCCGGAGGCGTGGAGGGCCTGGCGCAGCGCCTCGTAGAACTGCTCCGCGTCGGGGAAGCGCTGGGCCGGGGCGACGGCGAGGGCCCGGGCGAAGACCGCCTCCAGGGGCTCGGACACCCAGAGGCCGCGGTTGCGGGGGGTGGGGCGCTCCGGGGCGGTGGCGCAGGTGAGCAGCTCCGCCATGTCGTCGCCCTGGAGGGCGGGGCGCCCGGTGGTGGCCTCCACCAGCACCAGCGCCAGGGCGTGGACGTCGGTCCAGGGGCCCGAGGCGCCGTAGCGCTTGGAGAAGAACTGCTCCGGGGCTCCGTACTGGGGCGAGAAGGCCTGGAAGCCGCTGCCGGTGCCGGTCGCGGCCTGCTGGGCGTTGTCCCCCTCCTGCATGGCCTTGGCGATGCCGAAGTCGAGGACCTTCACCGCGAGCCCCCGCGCGGTGTTCGCCAGGAAGAGGTTGGCGGGCTTGATGTCCCGGTGGGCGATCTTCATCCGGTGGGCGAAGGCGAGGGCGTCGAAGACCGGCATGAGCAGCGCCACCGCGTCCGGCAGCGAGAGGAGCCCCTGGCCGCCGGCGCGGCGCTGGGCGAGGTGGGCCTCCAGGGTCTGCCCGTCGAGCCACTCGAGGACCAGGTAGGGGGCTGGCTGCCCCAGGCGCGTCCCGGTGACCCCGAAGTCGTAGGCGTGGACGACCCCGGGGCAGTCGCGCAACCTCGACAGGAGTTGCCCCTCCTCGCGGAACTTGGCGAAGAAGGCATCGCGGGCCTGGGGGGAGAAGTGCGCCGGGGTCTTGAGGCACTTGACCGCGATGGAGTGCTGCAGGCTCAGGTGCTGCCCCCGGTAGACGACGCCGAAGCCTCCCTCGCCGATCATCGAGTCGATCCGGTAGCGGCCCTCCAGGGTGGCCCCCACGAGCCCGAACACGTCACCTTGCATGACCCGCCACTATACCTCACCCGGCCGGTCCATCAGGAACCTCGTCTCCGGGTTCTCTCGCCGCCAGATCACCGCGTCCATGGCGTAGTGGTGGATGTTCACCGAGGCCACGAGCGCCGCCAGCCACGGCGTCGGCCCCAGCTCGCCGGTCAGCAGCGCGGCCCGGGACATCCGCGCGGCGCGCCACCCGTCCAGCAGCGCCGGGGCCCCGCGGAACAGCAGCCACCCGAGCCCCACCGCCCCCAGCGCCAGCAGCGCCAGCCGCTCCCGGGCGGGGCGCCCGAAGATCGGCGGGCCTTCCTCGGCCAGCGCCTCGTTGCGTCGCAGCAGCGCCACGAAGTAGAGGTACTGGATCGAGTGCAGCGCCGGGATCAGGTACACCATCAGCGGGTCCAGCCCGGTGAACACGGTCCAGAGCCACACGCTTATCAGGAAGCCGAGCAGCGCCGCCGCCGGCGGGAGCGGCTCCCCCCGGCGCATCCTGCGCAGCAGCACGAAGATCACCGCCGCCGCAGTCAGGTCGAAGGCCACCATCGTCGCCAGCTCCAGCCCCGGTCCGTGAGCGAGGGTGGTGTACACCACGCCCTTCTCCTCCACCTCGCGCCCCGGGTCCGCGGGGCTGGCCCAGGCGTAGGCCCACCCCGTGAGGCTGTGGGCCAGGAACGCCCGCCGTTCGCCCTCCGTCAGCCGCACCCCTCGCCTGGTCGACAGCACCGTCAGCACCCCGAAGGCTTGCTTGCTGTAGTGCCACCCCACCAGGAAGAACATCAGCTGGGTCAGCCACCCCAGCGCCCTCCCGGACCCCGACGCCAGCGCCGCCCCGCACCACGCCGCGAGTAGGAGCGGTACCGCCAGCCCCGCCGCCCAGTAGCGCGCCCGCTGCGCCCCCTTCAGCTCGCCTCCCAGGGCCCGCCGCCGCGCCCCCCGGTAGAATAGCAGGTAAGTCACGGCGAAGTGCGGATCGTTGATCAGGTGCGCCGCGTGGAAGGTCAAGAAACCGACCGCGTACTCCGAAGCGTCCAGGCCGAACACCCGGCGGCACAGCCACGCCAGCGGGAACAGGAAGATCGTCGCCCCGCCCACCAGCAGGAATTCGCCCGGCGCCCTCACCGGAGGTTACAGCGCCCGCCCGTCCCGCGAGGCCCGTAGCGCGATGGGCTTCAGATCGATGCGGCAGGTGTTGCCTCCGTGCTTCGGGATCGTCTGCGTGAGCTGGTAGCGCAGCCCGAACACCGAGCTTATCCCCGACTGGAACTGGCCAAAAACCCCGCAGTGCATCATCGACCAGCCCGGCGCCGTGTACCAGGGGCAGGCGGTCCCCTCCAGGTACCCGGAGCGCCCGTCGGTCCGGTGCCAGTGGTGCGGGTTCACCTGGAACACGTACTCGCTCATCCTCAGCACCTCCACCGCCGACTCCGGCGTATCCGGGAGCCGGAACCGCTCCTTCGCCTGCCTCGCGTAGCGCGCCCCCTCGTCGAAGCAGATCTTCCCCAGCAGCGCGTTCCCGTTGCTCACCCCTTCCCCCGGTAGCCCCCTCGTCAGCGCGATGAGCTGCTCGCCCAGGTGCGTCGCCACCTCGGTCCACCGCTCCTTCCAGCGCATCCTCGACCGCCACCGAAGCGCCCTCGCCTGCTCCGGGAGCGACCCGGGCGCCCCGCCCACCCCCTCCAACACCCACGCGCCCGGCGCCCCGCGCCGCATCCGGTAGAGCGCCCCCATCAGCAGCCCCACCGCCCTGGGCTCCTGCTCCGCGCTCGGCAGCCACGGACGCCCCTCCCGCAGCAGCCCGTAGCGCCTCAGAAACACCGGAGCCACCAGCCTCGCCACCGCCGCCCGCGCCTGCTCCTTGCCGCCGAGCGGCCCCGCGAGCCCGCGGACCATCATCCCGTTCCAGCCCCGCATCCCGTCGATGGCCATCCCCCAGAGCACCGGCGCCGGGAGCAGCTCCCGCCGTAGCACCTCGCGCATCCCTCGCTCGAACATGCCTCCGAGTCTACGCGCCCTTGCCTCCGCTTGCCCACGCTTCGCGCTACCCTCGCCCGGTGGATACCCTCTCCCCCGCCGCCCTCTTCGCCTTCGCGGAGGGTGAGCTGCGGCCCCTCCTCGGCCCCTCCTTCCCCCGCTTCTTCCTCGCCGGGGGGGCCTTCAAGACGCTCCTGCACCGGCGCCCTCCCCGCGACCTGGACCTCTGGGCCGAGACCCCGGACGACCGCGAGCGGCTCGTCGCTTCCCTCCTCGCCCGCGGGGCCCGCCCCCTCCCGCCTGCCCCGGGGGCGGATCGCTTCCTCGCCGGGGAGCGCCTCGTCGAGGTCTCCTTCCAGATCGAGCCGATGGAGGCACGCCTCGCTCGCTTTGACCTCGGTCTCTCCTGCTGCGCCGTCGCCTTTCGCGGTGACGCTCCGCTGGCCTCCTGCCACCCCCTCGCGCTTGCCTCCGTGCAGCAACGGGAGGTCCTGTTGATCCGCCTGGCGCACCCTTCGCTGGCGCTGGCGACGCTCTCCCGGGCGCGGCGCTACGGGGCGGATCTCGACTACACGGTCCCGGCGTCCCTGGAGGAGCTGGCCTGGAGCGCCTTCCTCGCCCACCCCCCGGAGGAGCAACTCGCGCTGATCGAGAAGCTCCGCCACCACCACGGCGAGGAGACCTTCGGCGTGGCGGAGGAGGCGCTCCTGCGGGTCAGAACCGCGCCTGGAGCGCCGTGCCGAAGCCGATGAAGTCGGGGGAGACGAAGGTGCGGAGGTAGTTGGTGCCGTCCTCGGCTTGTTCGAGGCGAGTGGCGTTGTTGTCCCGGACGTACTGGCCCCAGAGGATGGCGGCCATCATGGTGCTGAGATCCCAGCGGAGGCTGGCGCGGGCCTGGACGATGGGTACCCGGCCCTTGCCCTCGGGAAGCAGGGCAAGGTTACCCTGCTGGCGGATGACGACGGTGCGCCCGATGTCGATGCCAAAGGCGTCGACCTGGGAGCTGCTGAAGGTGGAAGGGAGCTGGAGGCCGGCGCCGAGGCCCGGGGTGAGGTGGAGTTTCTCGAAGTAGTAATCGGCGGCGAGGGCGAAGAACATCTCCGGCTGCGTCTTGGCCTCCTTGGGGATGGTCTCGAAGGGGATGAAGCCCGGCTGGCTGCGGAGCACGAAGGGGACATCGCGGAAGATGCCGGTGCCCTGGATGCGGAAGTAGCCACTCTTGACGGTGCCCTGGATGGCGCCGGCGGTGGCCCCCTGGAGCTTGGTGGCCCCGGCGACGTCGAAGTCCTTGAGGTTCTGCCGCAGGTGGGAGGCCTCCAGCGAGACGGACCAGGCGGTGACCCCCGGCTCGTAGCTCTCGGGCCGGAAGATCACCATGGGGGAGTTGGGGTCGTTGCGGTAGAGCTGGAAGTCGACGGAGGCCGTCACCGGCATGTTGTCGTGGAGCACGAAGCGCCCGGAGACGCCGTAGGTGTAGACCCGCTTCCCCTCCACGTCGCGCTGCTCGAAGCGACCCTGCTGGAAGAAACCACCGCCGAGGTCGACACGGGCCATCTCCCCCAGGTCGGCACCGCCGCCGGCGAGGAAGCCGTAGTTGGTCTGCTGGATCCGGGTGAACTCGATGTCCTGCGAGTCGGTGACCTTGGCCTGGGGCTCGACGATCTGGGCGGTCTTGAGCCCGACGAAGCCGTAGTACCCGGCGCCGGTGTACTGGATCTTGGCGCCCGGAGCCTGCCCCGAGAGCCGGGGGAAGATGGACTGGTTGATGGACTGGGCGGTACCGCCCCAGCTGATGTCGTAGAGGTAACCGAGACGGAAGCGGTCCGTGTCCAGGGGGAAGAACACCAAGTCGAAGCCGGTCTTCCGCTTGTCGACCTTCCCGGTGCGGCGGTTGGTCTTCTCGTAGGAGCCGGTCTTGTAGAACAACCGCAGGTAGGATCCGGAGTCGTAGAAGGCCGAGTTGACGTTGTTGCTCCGGGCGGCGAGCTGCCCCGTGTCGACGCGGAGCACGATGGCCGCCTCGGTGTCCAGGTCCGGGATGAAGCCCGGCATCTTCCGGTAGAGCACCAGGTGGGTCAGGTTCTCGCGGCCAGCAAAGCGGGAGTTCAGGTTGTCGAAGAAGAGCCGGTACTGGGGCCGGTCTCCGAAGTTCGCCGTGGGCGACAGGGGGAAGACCTCGCCGTTGGCCTTGGTCACGTCGTCGTCACCGAAGACGAAGGTGAGACGGGTGTCCATGAAGTCGCTGTAGCGGATATGATCGATGGGCTCGTAGGGCCGGACCGACTTCTCCTGCACGGGCGGAGGCGCGGCGGCCTGGCCGCTCCCCCTGGCGTCGGCGCCCTTCGAGCCGTCGTCCACCGGCGCCGGTCTGGCGGCCTCCGGGGGCGGAGGCGGAGGGACAGGCGCGGGCGGAGGTGGAGGCGCAGACGGAGGCGGCGCGGCGTCCGGGGGCGGAGGAGCCGGAGGTTGCTCCCCCTGGGCGAGGGCAACGGAGGGGAGCGCGACCAGCAGGACAGCCGCCAGGCGGGCAAGCACGGGGAGACGGAGGGAAGAGGTGTGCATGTCAGTTGCCAGATTCGGAGTCGTTGTCGAAGGCGGTGCGCTGGCCGATGCAAGCAAGCCTGGAGCTGAGCCCGGCGGGCGGCTCGTCGACGCAGGTGTCCTGCCCGTCGGGGCAGAGCACCAGGTCGTCGGGGCAACGGGCCTCGATGGTCCAGTTGAGATCCCCGCCGGAGAAGTTGGACACGGTGCCGGTGATGGATCGGATCGTCTTGCCGGAGTGAGCTACCGGGTTGAACCCGGGGACAGCCCGGGTGTTCGCCTGGATGGTCTCGGTGGGCGTGGCGCCCAGCACCAGGCGGAAGTTGCCTCGCCCCCGGAAGGTGGACCACTCGCTGCAATCCGGGTCCTGGTAACAGAAGCACGAGCAGACGCCCTCCTCCGCCCCTGGCTGGAAGTTGATGCTGCCGCTCCGGTCGAAGTCGCAGCTGGAGGCGCCCGGGCGGAAGGTGTACTTGTTGGCCCCCTGGCAGGGGAAGTTGGGCGAAAGATCGAAGGGCGCCGCCTCGGGGAAATCAGGCCCGAAGTGCGCGGCGACGCGGGCGCTGCGGGCCCGCACCAGCCCCCCCTCCACCGCCTCGAGCACCGCGTCGTTGCTGGCATCCTGGGCGGCGATCTCGAAGGGCTCCGGCAGCAGGCAGACCCGGTTGGTGGTGGTCGCCGTGGGCTTGACGAAGAAGGGATCGACCTCGAAGCTCGGGAAGTTCATCTGCGTGGAGCCGAAGAACTCGTCCATGGTGCCGCTGAGGTAGGTCATCCGGTCGCACACCAGGACCCCCGGCGGCAGCCCGAAGTTGAAGACAAACATGCTGCCGAAGGGCTTGGCGGTCACCACCTGCCCTCCCTGCCCGTCGTCGGCCACGTTGACGTCGGTGACGTAGAAACCGTTGCTGGCGATCCGGGTGACGACCACGTGCGCCCGGGGGTCGCGGGTCTCCAGCACGATGCCCTCTTGGGCGAAGGGCGTCCCCGAGGTGTACCCCTGCGCCTCGGCCACCGTGGGCAGCGCGTAGTGGATCGCCTCCGACACGCCGGAGGCAAAGGTCCCGGCCTCCTCGGTGTCGTCGTTGGAGAAGGCGCAGCCCGGATCCGCGGGGAAATCGGTGAGCCCGTCGCCGTCGTTGTCGATGCCGTCCGCACAGGCAGGAAGCTTCGCCGGGTCGAGCGGATCCCCCGGCTGGTAGCCGATGTCCTCTACCGAGATGCGGGTCGGACCGAAGGCCCCCACCACATGCACCGTCTGCTCGCTGGCGTAGCCCCCCTGGAGCAGCACGTTGCGCCCCTCCGCCCTCCCCTGCCCCACCCCCTCCGGCGGCGCGGTCACCGACACCACCGTCCCGGGGACCACCGAGACGCGCACGTAGCGGTTGAAGCTGGTGTCCCGCTGCCCGTCCGCCTTGAGCGCCTCGATGTTCACCTTGAAGAACCGCCCCTGCGGTGGGCAAGGAGGCTCGCCCGCCGGACGAGGAATGCCCCGGAGATCCAGGCAGAGCGGGTCGCTCTCCGGGGGCAGCGGCGACCCGTCCTGCAACACCGCGCTCACCTTCAGCCGGAACGCCTTGTCCGGAAGCTCTCCCCGCTCGACGCAGCTTGACCCGCCCAGCGCCAGCAGCGAGAGCAACGCCCCGAGCCGCCACCCTCGCCCAAGCCTCGATGACCTCGCGCTCACTTGCCCACCATGATGATGCGGTTATCGGTGAAGTTCCCCACCTGATCGTCGACGCAGGCGAGGAACTTGCACGCTTCACCCCCGAGTTCGCAGGGGTTCAGCGCCTGCTCGCAGGACTGCTGCGCCTCCGGCGTCCGCGCGCTCTGGCAGGTGCGCCGGTGGAACTCCGCCACGTCGTTGCGGCAGGCGCGGAGCACACAGCGGCCCAGCCCCCCGCAGTCGCCCTGGGTCTCGCAGACCGCCCCCGAGGCGGCCACCCGGCCGACGCAGGCGCAGGCGTACTGCACCGGGTCGCCGCAGTCGTTGTCGGTGGAGCAGGCCTTGAGCCCGTCGGCGGTGCCGTTGCTGGCGCTGTAGCCGCAGGGGCGCCCCCGCCGGATGAACTCGGTCAGCGCGTCGCGCTGCTGGATCTTGGTGTCGAACTGGGTGGTGTTGGCCCGCAGGATGCGGAAGCCCGAGCCACCCTGCGCCAGGTAGTTGCTGGTGGCCAGCTCGTAGCTCCCGATCGGATCGATGGCCTGGAAGCAGGCCCCGAAGCCCTGCGGGTCGGGCCTCAGGTTGTCGCAGGCCCCGAGCTGCCCCGGGCCACAGTCCGCGTCGACCTTGCAGCGGCGCACGTTGCCCTCCGCGTCCCGCTGGGTGCCGATGTAGATGCGGCGGGCGCAGGCCGGCGCGATGCAGGTCTTGGTGGTCAGATCGCAGGAGCTTCCCTCGGAGCAATCCTGATCGCCCTGGCAGGGGCCCACCAGGTCGGGGCGGTCGGAGCAGGAGCCGCAGTCGAGCACCACGCGGGCGCCGGCGATCTGCACCTGGGAGACGCACCCGCGCGACGCGGAGCGGCGGGCGACGAAGTCGAAGATCTTCTGCACCTCGACCCCGGAGACGTTCATCCGGGCCACCGAGTTGTCGAAGGGGAAGATGTTGTAGAGCTGCTCGATGGAGATGGGCCCGGGCACCATCGCCGCGCGGATCCCGGCGGAGTTGGTCAGGGAGAAATCGGTCTGCACGCCCTGCCGGAGCCACATCGCCGTGGCCACCATGTTGCCCAGGGCCGAGTCGCCCCCGCCGGGCGCCGTGCGGGAGGAGCCGTCCGGGGCGTAGCCCACCAGCAGGTCCAGGTCGATGAGGGCATCGAGCCCCTGCTTGTAGGGCAGCAGAAGGTTGCGGACATGAACGTCCTCGGGGATGTCCTCGGTGATGGGGAACAGCTTGTACTCGCTGGTCACCACCTCGTGGCCGTTGATCGGATCGTAGGTCGCCGGAAGATCCGCCGGGTCGTTGGAGAGCGTAAGATCGAGCCGGCCCACGAACTTCGCGAAGGCCCCCCCGTGGGACAGGATCACCCGCCGGGGGTTGCACCGCCGCCGCTTGTACTTCGGCTTCTCCCCCTCCTTCTGCGCCCCGGCGTCGAGGACGTTGATGTAGTGGTTCCCCTGCTCGTCGACCCGCTGGCAGTCCTCGATCTGCTTCGGCGGCTGGAGCACGATGTGGTTGTGCCCCCCCAGCACCACGTCGACCCCGGACGTGTTCTCGATCATCCGCTGGTCGAACTCCAGGCCGATGTGGGAGACGATCACCACCACGTCCACCAGGGGGCGGATCAGGTCCGTGTAGAACTGGACCACGTCCTCCGTGTTGTACGGCAAGAGCCCCAGGCTGTTCGGCTGCTCGAAGAGCGAGCCCAGGGTGGTCAGGTTCCCGAGCCCGATGACCCCCACCTTCAGCCCGTCCAGGTTGAAGCTCGTCCACGGGACCAGCGCCCGCGACATCCAGGTGCTCCCCGGGAAGCTGGCGTCGTCCGTGCGGTAATTCGCTGCCAGCACAGGGAAGTTCGTCCACTTCTGGATCTGCTCGCTCAGGTTCAGCGCCCCGTTGTCGAACTCGTGGTTTGCCACGATCATCGCGTCGGTGCCGAACTCGGTCAGCACCCGCATCTCCGCCTCGCCGCTGAAGAAGTTGAAGATCGGCGCCCCCTGGAAGCAGTCGCCCCCGTCCAGGTGCAGCACCCGGTCGGCCCGGGCCCGCTCCCGCTGGAGCACGTGGCCGATGCGCGCCGCCCCCCCCACCCGCGCCACCACCCCGGTCGGCCCCAGCCCCAGCTTCGCGTCGATCGCCGTGATCTGCAGGTCGTAAGGAAAAAGCCGTGAGTGAATGTCGGAGGTGTGCAGCAGGGTCAATTTCACCTGCCCCTTCGGCACCGTCTGGGGCTCTTGCCCCGCGGGACACCCCGGCAACGCCGCCGCCATCAGCCCCAGCGCCAACACCGCCGCGCCGGCCCACCGACGCCCCCGAGACCCCCTGGAGGTCGCCGCAGCCTCGTTTGCCTCGCTCATTCCTGCTTCGCTCTCCGTCGGCACTCGTAAAAAACCACCCTAGGCAAAAGCCCACGCCGTCCGCAAGAGCGAACACCACCCCGACACCCCCTTGGCGCCAGGAATTCACGGAGGAGCGGGCCCCAGCTCGACAAGGAGCTGCTGCGCATCCCGCTGCTCCTCGTTCACCAGATCGCTCTTGATCAGGCCGTCGCGCACCGTGACCACGCGCCGGGCGCAATCGGCGATGTCCCGCTCGTGGGTCACGATGATCACCGTGATCCGCTGCTCTCGGTTGAGCCTCTGGAGCAGCGAGAGCACCTCGTAGCTGGTCCGTGTGTCCAGGTTGCCGGTGGGCTCGTCCGCCAGCAGCAGCGGAGGATCCGTCACCAGCGCCCGGGCGATGGCCACCCGCTGCTGCTGCCCTCCGCTCAGCTGGTTCGGCGTGTGATCCACCCGCCCCCCCAGCCCTACCTGCTCCAGCGCCCGCCGCGCCCGCTCCCGGCGCTCCCGGGAGCTCACCCCCCGGTAGATCAGCGGCAGCTCCACGTTCTCCAGCGCCGTGGTGCGCGCCAGCAGGTTGAACCCCTGGAAGATGAAGCCGATCAGCCGGTTCCGCACGATCGCCCTCGCGTCGTTGGACCGCCGCCCCACGTCGATCCCGTCCAGGCGGTACGTCCCCCGCGTCGGCCGGTCCAGGCACCCGATGATGTTCATCAGCGTGCTCTTGCCGGATCCGCTGGTCCCCACGATCGCCAGCATCTCCCCCGCCTCGATCCGCAGCGTCACGTCCCGGAGCGCCCTCACCACGGTGGGCCCCGAGGCGTACTCCTTCTCGACGTGATCCAGATCCACCAGCGGATGGGTCATCAAAGACACCTCAGAAGATCCGAGGTCCTCCCCGTTTCTTGGCGTCCTTGTCATCCACCTCGTCGACGACCACCTTGGCCGTCGGTTCCAGCGGGTCGATCAGGGCCGTGTGCACGCCGTCGGTGACGCCGATCTTCAGGATACGCGGCTCGATCTTCTCCTTGCCGGGAGTCGGGTCCACCAGCAAAAACACGCGGCCAGTGCCGGGGTCGAGGGGTTTCTCCGGCGGGGTCGGCAGGGGCTTGCCGTCGGGGCCCTTCTCCGGGGTCGGCTTGAAGCGGAGCGCCGCGTTGGGCAGGCGCAGGACCTTGCGGGCCTCCTTGGTGCGGACGGTGACCGTGGCGGTCATGCCGGGGCGGAGCTTACGGTCCGGGTTGCTGACCTCGATGATGGCGGTGTAGGTGACCACGCCCTGGACCGAGTTGGGGCTGTAGCGCACCTGCCCCACGGATCCCTTGAACCGCTCGCCGGGGAAGGCGTCCACCTGGGCCTCGGCCTCCATGCCCTCGGCGAGCTTGCCCACGTCCGCCTCGTCGATGTCGGCGTAGACGCGCATTTTCCGGAGATCCTCGGCGATGACGAAGAGCACCGGGGCCTGGAAGCTGGCCGCCACGGTCTGCCCCTCGTCGATCTGCCGGTCGGTCACCACGCCGTCGATGGGGGCGTAGATCTTGGTGAAGGACAGGTTGGCCCCGGCGGCGGCGATGGAGGCCGAGGTCGCGGCGATCTGGGCCTTGGTCTGCGCCGCCTCGGCCCGCGCCACGTCGAGCTGCCCCTGGGCCTGGTCGACCTCCGCCTGGTTCGCCAGGTTCTCCGCCCGGAGCTGCTTGAGCCGGTCCAGGTTCACCTTCGCCGTCAGCACCCGGGCCTCGGCCCCCGCCAGCATCGCCTTCTGAGCCGCGAGCTGCGCCCGCTGCTGCTGCACCTGGGCCCCCAGCAGCATCGGGTCGATCTCCGCCAGCAGGTCGCCCTTCTTCACCTGCGAGTTGAAATCGACCACCACCCTCGCCACCCGCCCGGACACCTGCGCCCCCACCTTCACCTCCGTCAGCGGCTTCACCACCCCCGTCGACTGCACCGTCTCGATCACGTCCCCCTCCGTCAGCCCCTGGGTCATGTACCGGGCCGGCGGCGGCGGCGCGTTCTTCTTCTTCCAGGCCACCCCCCCGGCCGCCGCCCCTGCCAGCACCAGCACCACCACCAGCCGCCTCAGCCACTTGCGGCCGCCCTCCACGCTGGCGAGCTCTCGCTCCAGGTTCCGGGCGGCGGGGGGGGCGGTCGAGGGGGCGGTCATGGGTCCGAGCGCCGACGTACTAGCACGGGCTCGCCCACCGGAAACCCCCAACCCCCAACCCACCCCAGTTCCGCCGCCTGCCCCGCCGCGGCGCACCCCCCTGCACCGCCGCGGCGCAGCCTCCCCGAGCCTTGACGAAAAAACACAGAATCCAGCCCAGGAACACCCCTTGCGAGGCCGACGCTCATGAGCAAAGCCCCCATCGAGACCAGCGGCTGGCGCGCCGGCAAACCCGTCGAGGATCCAGAGAAAATCAAGCCCTGGGGCCTCATCTCCGCCAAGCCGTCCGAGTACCTCGTCCACGTCCGCAACGGCAAGGTCCTCCACGCCTCCTCGGGCCAGGGCGCCAGCTGCTTCAAGTGGCCCCGCGACGCCGTCGCCATCGTCCCCACCTCCCTCCAGCAGATCCGCTTCCACGCCGACCAGGTGACCCTCGAGCGCGTCGGCGTCGAGGTCACTGGCCTCGCCGTCTACCGCATCGCCGACCCGCTGCTCGCCTACCGCGTCCTCAACTTCAGCTACCCGGAGCGCGCCCAGCAGAAGCTGGAGGAGACCCTCTCCGCCATGTGCGTCGGCGCCGTCCGCCGCCTCGTCGCCAACCTCACCGTCGACCAGTGCCTCCAGAAGCGCAAGGCCGCCATCGCCGAGGAGCTCCAGCGGGAGCTGGCCCCCGTCGTCAGCGGCTCCGGTCGCCCCGACGACGACGCGGATCGAGGGTGGGGTGTCGTCATTGACACCATCGAGATCCAGGAGGTTCGTATCCTCTCCGACAAGGTCTTCGCTGCCATGCAGGCCCCCTACCGCACCGCCCTCGACCAGCGCGCCCGCGAGGCCCGCGCCCAGGCGGAGAAAGAGATCGCCGCCCGCGAGGCCCAGGACCGCCGCGAGACCGAGCTGGCGCGCCTCGACACGGAGAAGGCCCTGCGCGAGCGCCGCCTCCAGGACGAGCGGGCGGAGGCGGATGCGCGGGCGGAGGCG
>CAZSDX010000087.1:8018-16734 GCA_964605685.1 uncultured Polyangiaceae bacterium | reverse complement strand
TTGATCGGCGTCGCCGTCGAGTTGTTCACCGTGGCCCCGATCACCTCCGCGAAGGCCCCCACCACCGGGCGCCACTGGGCCCCCGGGATGGCCGCCTCCTGCCTCGCCGCAGCCGCCTTGGCCAGCGCCGCCAGCGCCTGGGGCTGGTGCGCCCGCCCGAAGGCGACCGCCTGCTCCAGCGTCATCGCGCCGGGTCGCTCCGCCTCTCCGCGAGCCTCCGCCGGCCACACCAGAACCAAGACCCACAGCAAGATCGATAGCTTCGCAAGCACCCCCTCCCCCATGACAAGAACCGTGCCGCCCTGGATCTCCCGGGCCGCGGAGCGATCCGACCGGGGACCAAGGGGAGAATTTCCCGATCCCCCGCGGGGGGCAGGAAATTTTCCCTACCCCTCCTCCCCCAGGAGCTTTCGCAGGGTCTTCGGGTCGATGGCCAGGCGCTCGCAGGCCAGGTTCTTCCGGCCACCGAGCTGCTCCAGGGCCCACTCCGCGTAGCGCCGCTGGAGCTGCCGCATCGGCAGGATCTCGTCCCCCAGCAAGAACCCCGAAGCCGGCGGGAGGCTCTGGGCAACCGCGGGGGGGAGCCGGGCCTCGTCGATCTCCTCCCCGGTGGCCAGGACCACGGCCCGGGAGACGGCGTTCTCCAGCTCGCGGACGTTGCCGGGCCAGGGGGCGTCCAGGAGGCGGCGGAGAGCCCCCTCGGAGAAGCGAGCGCCCCGCGCCTTGGGGTAAGCCCGGCGGGCGCGCTCGAGGAGCACATCGATCAGGAGCGGAATATCCTGGCGCCGGGCCCGGAGCGGAGGGAGCTCCACGGCGACAGCGGCGAGGCGGTAGTAAAGATCCTCGCGGAAACGCCCGGTGACCACCGCATCCTGGAGGTCGTGGTGGGTGGCCGCGACGATCCGGGCGTCCACCGCATGCTCCCGGTTGCTGCCGAGGGGCCGCACCACGCCGCGCTCCAGCACGTCCAGGAGCTTGGCCTGGAGCGCCGGCGTCATGTCCCCGATCTCGTCGAGGAACAGCGTCCCGCGATCCGCCTCGACGAAGAGGCCGGTGCGGGCCGCGGACGCGCCGGTAAACGCGCCCTTGACGTGGCCAAAAAGCTCGCTCTCCAGCAGGCTCCCCGGCAGCGCCGCGCAGTTGATGGTGACGAAGCGACCGCCGCGGCCGCTCTCCTCGTGGACGGCGCGGGCGACCAGGCCCTTGCCGGTCCCGGTCTCCCCAGTGATCAGCACCGAGAGGGAGGTCTCCGCGACCCGGGTCAGCACCTCGCAGATCCCCCGCATCGCCGGGCTGGCCGCCTGCAGCGCCCCGAAGGAGCTGCGCCCCCGGAGCTCTCGCTCCAGGGAGCGAGCCCGCCCCACGAGCTCCGCCGCGTCGAAGGCTCGCCCGAGGAAGAGGGCCAGCTCCTCCGCCTGGAAGGGCTTGGTGAGGTAGTGGTAGGCGCCCCGGCGGATCGACTCGATGGCGGTGTCAATGGCGGAGAAGGCGGTCATCACGATGACGGGGCGCTCCGGGGCCAGCTGCCGGGAGAGCGCCAGCAGATCGAGGCCGTCGTGGCCGGGCATGCGCAGATCGGTCACCAGGGCCCCCCACCCGCCCCGGCGGAGGAGCTCGACGGCCTGCCGGGGATCGCTCTCGGAGCGGACCTCGAAGCCGAGCTCGTCGAGCTGCTCCGCCAGCACCTCGGCGAGCGCGTGATCGTCGTCGACCAGGAGAACGGAGCGGCTCATCAGGGTATCGGCAGGCAGATGTCCACGCGGGTCCCTCGGGTGTCTCCCGGAGAGGATAGCAGGACAAGCTCCCCCTGGTGGTGCTTGACGATCTCGTGGGTGATCGCCAGCCCCAGCCCGGTGCCCTGCTCCCGCTTGGTGGTGAAGAAGGGGCGGGTCGCTTGCTGGATCGTCTCCGGGCTCATCCCACCCCCGTCATCCTCCACGGAAAAACGGACGAACTTCTCCCCCTGCGACACCCGGAGCGCGACCGTCGTCACCCCAGGCGCCCCCGCCGCGTTCAGGAGCACGTTGACCAGCGCCTGCTCGATCAGCCGCGGGTCGCAGGTCACCTCCGGCAACCCCGCCTCCGCCCGGACCCCGAGCGCGACCTTGCCCTCCTCGAAGCGGTGCTGCACCTGGCGCCTCGCCGCCTCCGCCACCGCTCCCGGCTCCACCCGCTCCATCACCGGGCTCTCCCCGCGCGCCAGCGCCAGGACCCCCCGCATGACCCCGTGGATCCTCCGCACCTGCTCGGCGATGATCCGCAGCGATCGCTGGGTCCGCTCGTCCTGACCGCTCCGCCCCTGGAGCTGCTCGACCCGGGCCGCGATGACCCCCAGCGGCGAGGCGATCTCGTGGGCGATCCCCGTGCCCAGCGCCGCAAGCGTCGCCATCTTGTCCGCCTTCGCCAGCAGCGCGTCCCGCTCCTGGCCGCCGAGCCGCCGCTCCAGCTCCAGCTGCCTCCGGAGCCCCCTCAGCAGCCGCCCCCCGAAGGCCACCACCACCAGCCCCACCAGCGCGCCGCCGAACATCAGCCGCAGCTCGGCCCGCCGCCACCGATCCCGGAGCGTCTGCGCCGAGGTCACCGTGACGATCCCCCACGGGTCTCCCCCCACCTCGCCCCTCGCCATCCCCACCACCGCCACCCTCTTCGGGAGCCCGAACCTCGCCGCCTCGTCCCGATCCAGCAGCCCGCTCGTCTCCCCCCTCTCCAGCGCCCGCCTCACCCCTTCCCCCGCCACCACGCTCCCGTCCACCCCCAGCAACCCGCTTCGCCCGGGGACCACCAGGAAGATCAGCTGGTCTCCGGGCCGCTCCAGCCCCCGGATCTCCCCGAAGAACGCGTCCAGCCTCGGCTGCACCGCCGCGTCCGGCCTCGACCTCGCCTGCTCCCGCACGTAGGCCCCCAGCGACGCCGCCAGCGTCGCCTGCACCTGCTTCATCTCATCAAGCCCGCTTTGCTCCTCCGAGCGCTGATCCCATACCGCACCCCCCACGATCAGCACCACCACCGCCACCATGATGCCCAGCACCACGGACCGGCGCCCGAGCACTTGCTCCCACTTCGCCTCGTCTCTCACGGCATGTTCCTCCGGAGGTGTGACCCGTTTCACCTCGTTTCACAAGCCCCACGATCCCAGCGCGCTTCCGCCTCTCCTCCCCTGGCCCTCCGGTTGCTGGAACAACCTCCGTGGCTCCCTGGTCCCGCGCCCTTCCGCTCCTCCTCGCCGTGGCCTTCGCGCCGTCCCGCGCCACCGCCGCGGACCCCCCGAAGCCTCCCCTCGCCCTCTCCCCCTTCCTCGTCCTCCAGGGGCGTGTCTCCTCCGAGGTGCCCACGGACCTCCAGTCCGGCGGCGAACCCTCCGTCGAGCTGCGCCGCCTCCGCGCTGGCCTCCGCCTCTCCACCGAGAACGATACCCTTCGCCTCTTCCTCCACACCAACCTCACCCAGGCCGCCCCCGAGCTCATCGACGCCTTCGTCGACCACCAGATCGGCCCCCTCAAGCTCCGCTGGGGTCAGGCAAAAATCCCCTTCACTGGCTACCGACAGGAGCAATTCTTCCACCTCCCCACCGCCGACTGGGCCCCCGTCACCCGCGCCTTCGGCGCTGGCCGCCAGCTCGGGGTACAGGTCCTGAAAGACCCCGGCAAGGATACCGGCTTCTACGGCGCCTTCGGCCTCTTCCAGGGCACCCAGCTCCGCCCCGGACACGACCAGGGGATCGCCCCCGCCCACGGCGAACCGACCCTGTCCTACACCGACTTCCGGCGCTCTCTCCCCCTCGACACCATCCACCCGGAGGCGGTGCTCCGCCTCGGCCGGCGGCTCCGCTCCTCGCCCGGGCTCACCGCCGACCTGGAGCTCAGCGCCCGCACCGACGCCCGTCCCCAGCCTGCCCGCGACTTCCGCCACGCCGCCGCGGTCGAGGGCAAGGTGACCACCGGCCCCTGGATGCTCCGGGCGATCACCTACGGTGGCCTCGCCGACCGGACCCAGGGCCCCGGGCACGTCTCGGCCCTGGGGCTGCTCTTCCAGGCTCGTTACGAAATGGGTAAGAAAGGACCCTGGCTCACCGCCGAGTACAGCCACACGGCCTGGTCCGCGGAGCTCCAGCGAGACGCGCGCGAGCGGTCGGCGCGGCTGGTGGCGGAGGCCCCCGAGAAGGATCGCGCGGCGCTGGCGAAGACCTACAAAACAGCGGGGCGCTCGGCGGGCCAGTGGACGGCGCTGCTGGCGCTCCGCCAGAACATCGGCGCCTACACCAGCCTGACCGCGGAGGCCGCCTGGGTGGCGGGGCTCCGGCGGGAGGACGAGCCGGGCGCGCTGCGGTTCCGGCTCCAGGCGCAGGTGGCCTTCTGACCGGGCTCACCCCTCCCCGTCGTCCTTGTCGGTGGACCGCCCCGGCGCAGATCGACCCAGGCGGCGACGGAAGCCGCCGAGCACCTGGCGCCCGAAGGCGCTGCGGGGCCCTTGGAGAGCCAGCAGCCCAGTACCCAACGCGCTCTGGGTCGGAGGGCGTTCGCAGCTACTCTTGGCCCCAAACGGGGAAGGCTCCGTATCGTTAGATATACCGTCTCCACCGTACCGTTGAAGGTTCTCCAGGGTGGCCCGTGGTGACGTCGTAGGGGCGCAACAGGTTGCGCCCCTACCCCCGCGGACGTTCCGGAATAACTTCAACGGTGTGGTTGGCGCGGTATAGTTCTCACGGAACCCCGCCTGCAAGGAGACGGTCCACGGCTCCCAGGGATGCGGCCCGCGGGGAGGATGCACCTCATACCACGATCCACCCCGTGTTCAGGTCAGCCGAAGACCTCGTTGGCGCTCGCGGCGGTGACGGCAAGGTCAAGCCATCGCTCCAACACGTCGAGGTCGTTGCAGGCGGTGAGCTGCGCTGCTTGCTCCGCGGTGGTCGCGAGGTTGCGGCGTCGTAGCACACGCTCGACCGCCCGCCGCGCCTCCTCTACCTTGCCCGCCCTCGTCCCTTCGTCGAGCATCTCCTCGCGGAGCTTCGGGAAGACCTTGACCAGTCCCCGGGCGATCTGCTCCCGGTTCTCCAGAACCTCGGGGTCATCCGTCGGCGGGAAGTACCTCAACAACTCTTCACGCTGCGCCTGCGTCATCGGCACGTACTGTAGCATGCGCCATACCCACGCCACCGGACGTCTCTGCAACGCCCACGCACAAAAATCCACCAGAGGACGACCCCGCCGCGTCACCAAAAACGGCAACAACGCCTCGTCCAGCGGAAGCTCGTTGCTGGCGATCCACAGCAGCGAGAACCAGCACGGTTGCAGCGCGTAGCAGCCCACAGCCACCTGCTCCCAGCGCCAGGGCGACGCCGCCGAAGAGGACCACTCCGGGACGTTGCCTGCGACAACCCAGGACGCAGGTTGCAGGGCGTAGGAGCTGTCCTTGCGAAGCTGCGCGGCCTGCCAGGACTGGCGGCGATGCAGCAGCAGCTCGACGGAAGGGAGGTCAAGGTGATCGCGCTGCATCTTGAGGTCCGCCACCACCGGAGCGGAGGGAGGAGCCAGGGACCAGGGAGCCGGAAGGGAGAGGAGCCGAGCGGCATCGTGGACAAGCAACAGGCCGTCGAGGCGGACCTCAAAGACGGGGAGTTCGGCAGGGCTCTGGAAGGAGAAGATGCCGTGGGTAACCAGGGAGGTTTCCTCGGCGAAGATGTCCTTGGCGAACTGGTCCGGCTTGCCCATGGCAGCGGCGGTACCACAGGGGGTAGGGTTCACCAAGAGCCTCGCCCAGAGCGCCAGGACGGACGGCCTTCTGACGACGGGCTCACCCCTCCCCACCGTCCTTGTCGGTGGACCGCCCCGACGCAGATCGACCCAGGCGGCGACGGAAGCCGCCGAGTACCTGGCGCCCGAAGGCGCTACGGGGCCTATAGTCCCGCCGTAGCTGCGGCGGGAGGTCGAGGGCCGGGCCCCCGCGCAGCAAGGAGCGCAGCCGCGACGCCAGATCGTTCATCGAAGGGAGGCGGCTGTCCGGATCCTTCCGGAGCAACCCCGCGACCAGCCCCGCGAGGGGCGCGGCCAGCGGCGCGGGGCACGGAAGGGCGAAGACGAGCGGCGGGGAGGGCTCCAGGAGCTGCCGCGCCATCAACCGCAGCTTGTCCCGGTCCTCGAAGGGGAGGCGCCCCGAGAACGCCCGGAAGAGCACCACGCCGAGGGCGTAGAGGTCGGTGCGCCCGTCGACAGGATCCGTCACGACCTGCTCGGGGGCCATGTACTCGGCGGTGCCCACCGCGATCCCGGACTCCGTCAGCCGCGTGGCGCCCCTGGAGAGACCGAAGTCCAGCACCCGCAGGTCCGTCGGGGCCCCCACCGGCCCCAGCAGGAACAGGTTGTCGGGCTTCACGTCCCGGTGGACGATCCCCGCCTCGTGGGCGACCCCCAGCGCCTCCGCCCCACGGAGCAGCAGCGTCAGGAGGCGCACCGCCTCCACAGCCCCCTCGCGCCGCAGGTACGCCCCCAGCGTCTCCCCCCGCAACCGATCGAGCACCAGGTACGGGGTGTGCCCGTCCAGCGTCCCGGCGCCGTGGACCCGGGGGATGCACGGGTGCGCCACCGCGGCGATCGCCTCCGCCTCCCGGAGCAACCGCAGCCTCGCCCCCTCGTCCCGGCTCAGCAGCAGCTTCACCGCCACCGCCTCGCCCCCCTCCAGGTCATCGGCCTCGTAGACGACCCCTGCGGCCCCCCGCGCCAGCAGGCCCCCCAGCCGGTACCGCCCCCCCACCACCCGCCCGCACAGCCGCCCTCCTGCTTCCGCCGTCATCCTCGCCCTAGCCTACCTAGCCTACCCAGCGGCGCGCGTTGCGGAACATCCGGAGCCAGGGCCCCTCCTCGCCGCCCCAGGCCCCGGGGCGCCAGGAGAGCTGCGCCCCCCGGAAGCTGCGCTCCGGGTGGGGCATCATCGCCAGGAAGCGGCCGTCGGCGGTGGTGAACGCGGTGAGCCCCCCGGGGGAGCCGTTCGGGTTCTCCGGATAGCGAACCGCGGGGGCCCCGTCGCCCCCGACGAAGCGCGCCGCCGCCAGCCCGAGCCGCACCAGCTCCCCTGCCTGCTCCTCGCTCAGCCCCGCCCGCCCCTCCCCGTGGGCCACCGCGATGGGCAGCCTCGACCCGGCCATCCCCTCGAAGAAGAGGCACGACGACGGCAGGATCTCCACCAGCGACAGCCGCGCCTCGAACTGATCGGAGCGGTTCCGCAGCATACAAGGCCACCGCTCTCCCCCCGGGATCAGGCCCCGCAGCGTGGTCAGCATCTGGCAGCCGTTGCAGACCCCCAGGGTGAAGGTGTCCTCCCGCCGGAAGAATTTTTCAAACTCCTCACGCACCGCGCCGTGGAGCAGGATCGACCTCGCCCAGCCCCCGCCCGCCCCCAGCACGTCGCCGTAGGAAAACCCCCCGCAGGCCACCAGCCCCCGGAACTCCCCGAGCCCCCGCCGCCCCTCGATCAGGTCGGTCATGTGCACGTCCACCGCCTCGAAGCCTGCCCGGTGGAACGCCGCCGCCATCTCCACCTGCCCGTTCACCCCCTGCTCCCTCAGCACCGCCACCCGCGGCCTCGCCCCCCTCAGCACCGCCGGCCCCGCCACGTCCTCCCCCAGATCGAAGGTCGCCACCGCCCCCCCGAGCCCCGGCGACGCGGCGTCCAGCCGGCCCGCATGCTCCTCCTCCGCGCAGCCCGGATCATCCCGCAGCCGCTGCATCGCCAGCGTCGTCTCCGACCAGATCCCCCGCAGCACCCCCCGCGACGACGCCCGGATCCCCCCCCCCCCCCGCCGCACACGGATCCCCTCCCCGGCCACCGGCGAGCCCAGCCCGCGGGTGAGCCGCTCCAGCCCGTGCCGCGCCAGGATCTCCCGGACCGCCCCCTCCTCGGAGGCCCGCACCTGGACCACCGCCCCAAGCTCCTCCGAGAACAGAGCGGCGAGCGGATCCGCCCCCAGGGACGACAGATCCACCTCCAGCCCGCAGCCCCCGGCAAAGGCCATCTCCAGGAGGGTCACGATCAACCCCCCATCGGACCGGTCGTGGTAAGCCAGCAAAAGCCCCGCCGCCCGCAGCGCGGCGATGGCGTCGAAGAAGGCACGGAGCAGCGCCGGGTCGTCCAGGTCCGGCGGGACGGCGCCGAGCTGACCGTACACCTGGGCCAGCGCGGAGGCGCCCAGGCGATCCTGGCCCGCGCCGAGGTCGATCAGCAGCAGCGAGGAGGGCCCCTGGTCGAGCCGTAGCTGGGGCGTGAGGGCGCCGCGCACGTCGGCCACGGCGGCGGCGGCGGTGATCACCAGGGAGAGCGGGGCGACGACGGCGCGGCGCGCGCCGTCCTGCTCCCAGACCGTGCGCATGGAGAGGGAATCCTTGCCCACCGGGATGGCGAGGCCCAGCGCCGGCGCCAGCTCGACGCCCACGGCGCGCACCGCCTCGTGGAGCCGCTGATCTTCCCCCGGGTGGCCCGCGGCGGCCATCCAGTTGGCCGACAGCTTGATGTCGCCCAGGCGGGCGATCGGGGCGGAGGCGAGGTTGGTGATGGCCTCCGCCACCGCGAGCCGCGCCGAGGCCGCCGCCGACAGCAGCGCCACCAGGGGGCGCTCGCCCATGGCCATCGCCTCGCCGCCGTGGCCCTCGAAGTCCGCCAGGGTCACCGCCGCGTCCGCCACCGGCACCTGCCACGGCCCCACCATCGGCCCGCGCGCGACGGGCCC
>CAZSDX010000087.1:360-7963 GCA_964605685.1 uncultured Polyangiaceae bacterium | reverse complement strand
GAGAGCGGGCCGGAGGCCCGCGCACCCAGGGCCCCGGCCACGGTCACGCCGGTCCGATCCAGCGGCTCCGGGCGGAAGCGGCCGGTGACGGCGTCCCGCACCGTCCGCGGCGTCTTCCCCAGGAGCACCGCGAGCGGCATGTCCACCGCCGGCGGCCCCAGCAGCGCGTCGGTCACCCGCAGCCACCCGTCGTCCGTCGCGTGGCCCAGCACCGCCACCGGCGCCCGCTCCCGGCGGCAGATCGCCAGAAATTCGTCCAGCCTCGCCCCGTCGACCGCCAGCACGTAGCGCTCCTGGGCCTCGTTGCACCAGAGCTCCAGCGGGGTCATCCCCGGCTCGTCGCTGGGGATCTTCCTCAGCTCGAAGGCGGCTCCCCGCCGGCTCTCGTGGACCAGCTCCGGCAGCGCGTTCGACAGCCCCCCCGCCCCGACGTCGTGAATCGACAGGATCGGCGACGCTTCCCCCAGGGCGCAGCACCGGTCGATGACCTCCTGGCAGCGCCGCTGCATCTCCGCGTTGTCCCGCTGCACCGAGGCGAAATCCAGCTCCTCGCTGGAGGCCCCGGCGGCCATCGACGAGGCCGCTCCTCCCCCCAGCCCGATGCGCAGCGCAGGACCGCCCAGCACCAGCACCGGCGCCCCCGGCGGGATCTCCCCCTTGTGCACGTGCGCCGGCCTCACGTTCCCTATCCCCCCCGCGATCATGATCGGCTTGTGATAGCCCCGCACCTCCCGGCCTCCTGGTTGCTCGACCTCCACCTCAAGGGTCCGGAAGAACCCGCCCAGGTTGGGGCGCCCGAACTCGTTGTTGAAGGCGGCGCCGCCGAGGGGCCCCTCGATCATGATGTCAAGCGCGGAAGCCAGGCGGGCGGGGCGGGCGGGCGGGGCCTCCCAGGGACGAGGAAGCCCGGGGAGGTGGAGGTTGGAGACAGCGAAGCCGGTGAGCCCGGCCTTGGGCCTCGCGCCCCGCCCGGTGGCGCCCTCGTCGCGGATCTCACCCCCGGCCCCGGTGGCGGCCCCCGGGAAGGGAGCAATGGCCGTCGGGTGGTTGTGGGTCTCGACCTTGAGCAGCACATGAGCCGGCTCGGGGTGGGGACGGTAGACGCCATCCGGGTCCGCGAAGAAGCGCGCCGCGGGGAGCCCCTCGAAAACCGCAGCGTTGTCCCGGTAAGCCGAGAGGACGCCCCCGGGGCTGGCCTCGGTGCTCCGGCGGATCATCTGGAAGAGCGACAGCGGCTGCTCGACCCCGTCGAGGAGGTAGCGCGCGTTGAAGATCTTGTGGCGGCAGTGCTCGCTGTTGGCCTGGGCGAACATCATCAGCTCGACGTCCGTCGGGTCCCGCCCGAGGGCGGCGAAGTGCTCGGCCAGGTAGTCGATCTCATCGTCCGAGAGCGCCAGCCCCAGGGAGCCGTTGGCCTCGACCAGGGCGCCTCTCCCTCGCTCCCCGAGGGGTACTGTCCGCAGGGCCCCGGGGCGCGGGTGCTCGAACAGCGCCGCCGCCTCCTCGATGGATGCCAGGAACGACTCGGTCATCCGGTCATGGAGCGCCGAGGCCAGGGCGTCCCCGTCGTCGAGATCGCCAACTACGGTCCAGGCGATCCCTCGCTCGATGCGGCGCACCCAGCCGAGGCCGCAGACCCGGGCGATGTCCGTCGCCTTCGAGGACCAGGGCGAGACCGTCCCCAGGCGAGGGACAGTCCAGAAGCGCCTCCCTTCGGGTGCCGGCGGCGCGGGCTCCCCGTAGTCGAGGAGCGAGGCCAGCGCGTCCTGACCGGCGGCCGTCGCGTCACCATCCACGAGATGAACGAAGGCCGCGGAGAGCGCCGTGACTCGCGGGTTCCTGTCCCGGACCCGGGCCAACCTGCGGGAGAGACGCGAGGAGGAGAAGACCGCTGGGCCTGGCAGGATCAACATGGGCCCTGCCCTTAGATTGCTTTGGCCCCGAATTCAAACGTCGGAGACGCCCGGAACCCCGAGGTAGCGGAGTGCCTCGTCCTCGTCCTGCGTGACCAGGACGATCGCGCCGTCGTCGCTCATGTGGCGCCGCACCTGGAGCCCGCCCACGACGCTCTTCACCAGGATGGCCACCCGGCGGAACCCCTGCATCATCGGCCCCCGGTGGCGGGCAATGGCCTGCTCGAAGGCCGGATCGTTCCGCGGTGGAGCCTCCCGCAGATCGACCAGGAGGTTCAACCGAGGGCGATCCAGCCGCTGGAAGGTCCGGATCAGGCCCAGGTAAGCGTCGTCCAGCTCGGAGATCGTGGCGAACCCCCTGGAACTGCGCGTGTACCGGACGAATCTCCTCGGCTCGTCGTGCTCGACGCGGAGAAACGGAGTCTGGAGCAGCGTGATGCCGCGTGGAGGACGCAAGCCGGTGGACACGAGACAAAAAAAGAAAACCTCCAGAGTTTCGTCCAGAGGTTTCTCTTGGTTGCGCGGGCCGGATTTGAACCAGCGACCTTCGGGTTATGAGCCCGACGAGCTACCAGGCTGCTCCACCGCGCGTCGACGGGGAGCAACCTAGCCCATCCCCCGGGACTGTCAACGCTTTTTTTCGCCGGAGGCCCCCTGGAGCCGCTCGATCAGCGCCAGGAGGGTCTCCCGCTCGAAGGGCTTGGCCAGGTAGGCATCCATGCCGGAAGCCAGGCATCGCTCGATGTCCTCGCTCAGCACGTTGGCGGTGAGCGCCACCACCGGGGTGCGCTGGCCCCGGGTCCGCTCCTCGTCCCGGATCCGCCGGGTCGCCTCCAGACCGTCCATGACCGGCATCTGCACGTCCATCAGGATCAGATCGAAGCCCCGCGTCCTCCAGGCGTCCAGGGCCTCCTGGCCGTTGCCCACCACGTCGACGTCGTGCCCCGAGCGCTCCAGGATCTTCCGGGTGATCTTCGCGTTGGTGGCGTTGTCCTCCGCCAGCAGCAACCGCAACGTACCCGCGGCGGGGGGCTTGCTGGTGGAGGACCGCGAGGCGCTCTCCCGGGTGGGCTTCCGGGAGGGACGCGGCGGCGGCGGGACCTCGGAGGCCCGATCCAGCGCCAGGGTGAAGGAGAAGCGCGCCCCCCCGCCGGGCGCCTCGTCGCACCGGATCTCCCCGCCCATCAGGGTGACCAGCTCCCGGCAGATGGCGAGGCCAAGGCCGGATCCTCCATACTTCCGGGTGGTGGATCCGTCGCCCTGCGTGAAGGGCTCGAAGATCGCTCCACGCTGGGCCTCGGGGACGCCGGGCCCCGTGTCGGTAACCTCCCCCAGGATCACTCCGTCGTCCCGGAGCCGGAAGCCGACCGTGACGCCGCCGACCTCGGTGAACTTGAGGGCGTTCCCCAGGAGGTTGATGAGGATCTGCCGGATGCGAACCGGATCGCCATACCAGAAGGCAGGAAGGTCCGCGGCCAGCTCGCCCCGCAGGGCGATCCCTCGCCCTTCCGCCTCGGAGGCGAAGAGGCGCAGGGTGTCGTCGACGAGCACCGGCAGGGAGAAGGGGATCCGCTCCAGAGCAAGCTTGCCCGCCTCGATCTTCGAGACGTCGAGGACGTTGTTGATCGTGGCCAGCAGGATCCGCCCCGAGTCCCGGATGGTCTCCAGGTAGTCCCTGGTCCCCCCGGGAAGCTCCTGCGACAGCAGCAGGGAGGTGGCCCCAAGGATGCCGTTGATGGGCGTCCGGATCTCGTGGCTCATGTTGGCCAGAAACTGGGACTTCATCCGCGACGCCGCCAGCGCCTCCTCCCGCGCAGCCACCACCTGCCGCTCGAATTCCTTGCGCTCCGTGATGTCGATGGATACCCCGTAAAACAGGCTCTGCTCCGGATCGCGGATCCCGTTGCTCAGCAGCCACCGGTAGCCCCCGTCCTTGCACCGGTGCCGCGCAACGAAACCGGTCACCTCCTGGCCGCCAAAAATCCTCTCGAAATACTCCGTCGCCGTGGGCAGATCCTCCGGGTGGATCAGCCCCATCGCATCCGTCCCCAGGATCTCCTCCTGGCCCCACCCCAGCGCCCGGAGAAACGCCGGGTTGACGTCCACCAGGACACCATCGGAGGAGATCACCGCCACGTTGACGTTGGATAGCTCGAAGAGGCGGCGGTAGCGCTCCGCCTCCCGCTGGGCGGTCGTTCGCTCCGCCTCCGCAAGCTCCCGGGCCTCCTGGCTCCGGTAAAAAGAGATCAGGTGCGCGCAGGACTCCAGCAAGGGAGCGAGCGACGCGGCTTGCTCGGGTCGGTAGCCGCCCGCCCGGTTGACGAGCCCGAGAACCCCAAGGCACCGCCCCCCCTGGCAGAACGGCACCCCGAGAACCGAGCCAACCCCGGCGGGTAGCTCGCCCCGACCCTCCTCCTCGCTGGCAACGAGCGGCTGGCCAGCGCGGAGCGTCGCCTCCAGGAACGCAAGGAGGCCCCGCGAGGTCGCCTCCCCCTGGAGAGCAGCGTCACAGAGGGTCCCCCCCGGAGGGACGCTCAGAAAGGCTCGGACGAACAGCTCGGGCTCCTCCCCGGGGGCGCTCCGGACCTCCGCCAGCACCCCGGCCTCGCTCTCCGTGGCCCGGAGCACTACCCGCAAGAGCTGCTCGAACACCCGCCCCGCGTCCCCCCCGCTGGTGCAGATGACGTGGATCTTCCGTAGCGCCTCCAGCAGATCGATCTGCTTCCGGTTCTGCTCCTCCGTCTGCTGGAGCTCCTGGATGTTGCGCACCAGGAACAACAGTTCGCCCCCACCGGCAGGGAGAATCCTCATCTCGTAGGGAAAATTTCCCAGGGGAGTCTCCACCCGGTAGCGCAGCGCTCGCGCTTCCCCCTGATGCCGGACCTCGCTCGCCAGCGGTTCAATCTGGCTCCAGAGGTGCGGTAGCGCGCGGCTCGCTTGCTGACCGAGAAATCGCTCGGGCGGAACAGCGAGCTGTCGATCGTCCTGGGCGTGGTAGGCCAGGAAAATGTCGTCCGGGCCGAGGACAAAGACCAGATCCGGGAAGCCAGACAGAAGGATTCGAGCCAACGCCTCCCGGTCCATGGTCGGCGGCGCTCAGAGCCCGCGCGAGGCGAGGAGCACGCAGGACTCCGCAGCAAGCCGGGCGCCAAGGTAGCGGTAGACCGGCAGCGCGTCCGCCCCGGTCGCCACCGCACCGGCCACCTTGTCGGCGGTGTTCATGAAACCGGGAATGTACTGCTTGGCCGAGCTGGCGATGGTCTGCGCGTAAGGAGCCACCTGGTTGAGCACCCCCTGGATCGGGCTCATCAGCGCCCCGAGCATCCCCTGCGCCTCCTGCACCGCGGCACCCCCGAGGGCACCCCCGAGCTTGTTGCCCGCCTCGTTGCCGTAGCGGCTCATCAGCCGCTGGAGGAAGTCTCCCCCGCCTTGGACCAGGTTGTCGGAGAAGGGCAGCGCCACCTCGATGGCGCCGTAGTAAATCGCCAGCGCCTGCCCCGCAGGGGTCGTCTGGAAGAGCTGCACCTTCTCCTGGATGGATCCCGGAAACGCCTTGTGGATCATGTAGGCCAGGCCCAGCAGCTTGAGCCCCGCGTCGGTGCCCTGCTGCGGATCCGTCTCCAGCGCATCCATGCGGGAGCCCCCGCCGAAGAAGAACCCGAAGGCGCTCTTGAGCCCGGAGTAGACGGCGATCCCAGCGTCCCCCGTGTCGATGGCGTTGGCCACCCAGAGGACGCTACGGATCCCCTCCCCACCGGCCAGCTCCGCGGCACGGGCCTTCTGGTGCGGGGTCGCCTGCGGGAAGAGCGCCTGCACGGCGCCGTCGAGGGTGCTGTAGTGGGGCATCGGCGGGGCGAACGGCAGCGTGCCGAAGATCGCCGCGCAGAGGCGCACCGTGTAGTCTTCGCTCTTGAATTCCTGAAGGGCCTGGTCAACCGGGTTCATGGCCCGCCACGCTAGACCATCCCGCACAGGACGCAAACGCCTCGCGTGGCGGGGGCCGGGGAGAGCGCGGGTCGTGCTCGTCCCCGTGCTCGTCGGCGTGGCCGTGGCCGTGGCCGTGCTCGTGGTCGACCTCGGGAACAAGGCCCCGTTGAGCCTCTTGCGCTCGTGCTAGCGTCTCCCCTGTGGGCGCCCCCGATCTCCTGGCCAAGCATGTCTTCTCCGAGGAGCTCCCTTCCCTCTTCGGCGACGCGGTCTCCTTCCATCCAGGCTTCGACCTGGGCCTCACCGAGCTTCGCCTCGATGGAGTTCTTGTCGTTCCTCCGGCCTTCCGCGTCTCCTCCTCCTTGCCACCCCCCTGGAACCGCCTTCAGCCGAGCTATACCGTCCCCACCGTACCGTTGAAGGTTCTCCAGGGTGGCCCGTGGTGACGTCGTAGGGGCGCAACAAGTTGCGCCCCTACCCCCGCGGACGTTCCGGAAAAACTTCAACGGTGTGGTTGGCGCGGTATACATCGTCATCGAGGTCAAGATGCCCGGCGACCACCTCGACCTCGTGGCCTTGGAGCGCGCTCTCCTCCGCAGGCAGGGGCTTCGTGTCGTCTTGCTGGAGCGCACCCCGTCGGTCACCGAGCCGGTGGTCCTCTGGTTGGTGGCGCCGCACCTGCCCGCATGGCTGCCGAAAGCGCACCGGTTGACCTCCTGCGGCCCCGGTTGCTACCGCCTGGAGCTGGGGGTGGTCGAGGTGCTGTGGATCGCAGCCAACGAGTTGCCCTTGCACGAGGCGCTGCTGCCGCTGCTGGTGGCGCGCAGCGGCAAGAAGCTGGTGGAGCTGGTCCGCTGGGCGATGCTGCGGCGTCCTGTCGCGTGGGTGACCCGTCTGCTACAGTGGTCGAGCATGTCGCCGGAGCAAGTGCGCGAGCTGGAAGAAGAGATGAGGGCCTATGGCCTCAAGCAGGGAGAAACGGAGGAAGAACGAGAGCGGAACCGGCGGACGGCGAAGCTGGTGCTGCTGATGGCGCCGGAAGTACGGGACGAAATTCTCCTCGACGGCAAGATGCTCGGGCTGAAGGAGGGCAAGAAGCTGGGACTCGACAAAGGCAAGAAGCTGGGACTCGACGAGGGAACGAGGATGGGAAAGGTGGCCGAAGCCCGCAAGGCGGTGGAGCGGGTGCTGCGGCGCCGCAACCTCCCCGTCTCTGCCGAGCAGTCCGCCTTGATCGCTTCCTGCGACGACCTCAACACCCTGGAGCGCTGGCTCGACCTCGCCATCACCGCCGCGAACGCCGACGAAGTCTTCGGCTGACCCGGTTCGGCGGAGCAAGCCGGACCCCTCCACCAAGGACAGGCCCTGGTTCCTTCCCGGAAACGGTTGGATACGCCGAGGGCTCGCGCCGCCCTCGGGCTCCGGCGGCAAGGGGGGCGGGAGCCGGGGATTTAAGTCGCACCCCCGTCCCGCCCCCCGTTGCATCCCCCCACCCCGACCCCCGCTCTTTGTACGACGTATCCGGACGATCCATATCGTGCGCTGGGGATCACCACCGCGCCCCTTGCCCACGCCTGCGGCGCGGGTCCCGCCGGGGCTCGTTCACCGCAGGGAAGTTCCGTGTACGCCGCTTCCCCTCGTCCCGTCGGGGTCGCAGCGAACGGTTGCATCAACACACCGGCCCTCTTCAAGCCGGCGACACCCCCGCGCTCGCGCCCCGGGCCAGCAGCCTGGTTGCATCCACACGCCGGCCCTCTTCGAGC
>CAZSDX010000087.1:0-240 GCA_964605685.1 uncultured Polyangiaceae bacterium | reverse complement strand
CAACACGCCGGCCCTCTTCGAGCCGGCGACGCGGCTGGTCTACCAGCGGTCCGGTCAGATCGTTGTTGCATCAACACGCCGGCCCTCTTCGAGCCGGCGACATACCCTCCGGTGGCTCCTCGACGGCTGGTGGCAGTTGCATCAACACGCCGGCCCTCTTCGAGCCGGCGACCTGGGGATAACTTCTACGGGTGCGTCGGGACGCGGTGCAGCAACACGCCGGCCCTCTTCGAGGCGGCG
>CAZSDX010000086.1:0-16738 GCA_964605685.1 uncultured Polyangiaceae bacterium | reverse complement strand
GGCGCGCTGGGCGGCCGACGCGCGGCTGACGCGCTCGGTCCGGAGCGAGGGGAGGCCGGTCCAGGGGGAGAAGGAGGCGACGCGGGCCAGCCCGCTGTCGACGACGGCGGCGACACCGTCGATGGTCACGCTGGACTCGGCCACGTTGGTGGCGACGATGACCTTGCGGCGGGGCCCGGGGCGGAGGGCGGCGTCCTGCTCGTCAGGGGAGAGGTCGCCGTGGAGGGCGTGGAGGGCGAGGTCCTCCTGCTGGGCCAGGGGGGCGAGGGCGGCGAGGGCGAGGCGGATCTCCCGGGAGCCTGGAACGAAGGCGAGGACGTGGCCGTCGAGCCCCTCACGGACGAGCTGGCGGACGGCCCCGACGAGCTGGAGTTCGAGGGGGCGGTCGTCGGGTTTTTCGTGGTAGGAGATCCGCACGTCGAAGCGCTTTCCCTCGGAGCGGATCCGGGGGGCGCCGAGGGCACCGGCGACGCGCTCGCCGTCGAGGGTGGCGCTCATGACGACGAGGCGCAGATCGGGGCGGGCGGAGCGCTGGAGGCGGGTGAGCAGGGCAAGGGCCAGGTCCGTCTGGAGGTGGCGCTCGTGGAACTCGTCGAGGAGCACCGCGCCCACGCCGTCGAGGCGCGGCGAGGCGAGGAGCATGCGGGTGAGGGTACCCTCGGTGACGAAGCGGATCCGGGTATTGGGAGACCCTACCTCCTCGAAGCGGACGCGGTAGCCCACCCGCGCGCCGAGGGGCTCCTCCAGCTCGTCGGCGACCCGGCGCGCGGCGAGGCGTGCGGCGAGGCGTCGGGGCTCCAGGACGAGGATGTCCCCGGGGAACCCGGCGTCGAGGAGCGCCCGCGGCGCGCGGGTGGTCTTGCCCGCGCCGGGGGGGGCCTCCAGCACCAGGGAGGGGCGCTCGCGCAGGGAGGCGATCAGCTCCGGGAGGAGGGGATCGATGGGGAGCGGTTGCACGGGGCGACCCTAGCACCAGCCGGGGGGGTCACTCCTTGAAGTTGGCGGCGGAGAGCTGGTGGCGGCGGAGGAGCTCGTAGAAGTCGGTGCGGTTGCGGCCGGCCACGCGGGAGGCGACGGTGACGTTGCCGCCGGTGCGGCGCATCAGCTCGGTGAGGTAGGTCTTCTCGAAGACGTCGCGGGCCTCGCGGAGCTGGGGCAACATCGCCTGCTCGTCCTGGAGGAGCTGGATGATCTGGAGGAGCCCGTCGAGGCCCGGAGCCGAGGGCAGAGGAGGAGAGGACGCAGGCAAGGAAGAAGGAGGCGGGGGCGGTGGATCGGTGGGGCCCAGCACCGGGCGCAGGTCGTCGGCGGAGATGAGGTCGCCCCGGCTCAGGAGCAGCGCGGCCTCGGTGACGGTGGCCAGCTCGCGGGCGTTGCCGGGCCAGCGGTGGGTCAAGAGCAGCTCCACGGCGTCGCGGGTGAGGCGGGGAGCGGGGCGGTTGTGGCGGGAGGCGACGCGCTCCAGGAAGACGCTGGCCAGCCAGGGGATGTCGCTCTGGCGCTCGCGGAGCGGGGGCATGGCCAGGGGGACCACGTGGAGGCGGTAGAAGAGATCCTGGCGGAAGGTGCCCTCGGTGACCAGGCTGCGGAGCTCCCGGTTGGTGGCGGCGAGCACCCGGGCGTCGGTCTCCTCCTCGATGGTGGAGCCCACACGGGAGAAGGTGCGCTCCTGGAGGACGCGGAGCAGCTTGACCTGCACCGCGGGGGACGCCTCCCCGATCTCGTCGAGGAAGAGGGTACCGCCCCGGGCGGCGGCGAAGAGGCCGGCCTTGTCCCGGAGCGCGCCGGTGAAGGAGCCCTTGATGTGACCGAAGAGCTCGCTCTCCAGCAGCTCGGCGGGGATGGCGCCGCAGTTGACGGCGACGAAGGGCCCCTCGCTGCGGGGGGAGAGGGCGTGGATGGCGCGGGCGGCCAGCTCCTTGCCGGTGCCGCTCTCGCCGGTGATCAGCACCGTGGCGTCGGTGGGGGCGACGCGGGCGATCAGCTCCCGGACCCGGGCGATGGCGGTGCTGGTGCCGAGGAGCCTCGTCTCGTTGCTCTGGGCGCCGACCGCCTGGCGCAGACCGGCCACCTCGCGGCGGAGCGACGAGCTCTCCACCGCGTGGGCGAGCTTCTGGAGCAGTTCGTGGTCGTGGAAGGGCTTGGTGAGGAAGCCGTAGGCCCCGCGCTTCATGGCCTCCACCGCCGTCTCGATGGTGCCGTGGGCGGTGAGGATGACCACGGGGATGTCCGGCGAGCGCTTCTGCACCTCGCTGAGCACGTCGAGGCCGTTCTCCTCGCCGAGACGCAGGTCGAGGATGATCGCGTCCACGTGCCTCCGCTCCAGGACGTCGAGGCCCGAGGGGCCGTCGTTGGCGGTGGTCACCCGGTAGTGGTTGTGCTCCAGCCGCATGGCGAGCAGCTCGCAGATCTCCTGTTCGTCGTCGATGATGAGTACGTGGGGACGGGGTTCATTCATGAGCGCGAGGTTGCTGTCGTGGCGATGGGTTTCGGGAGAGGGAGCCAGATGGAGAAGGTGGCGCCGGGGGGCTCGTGGTCCTCGAGGCGGAGATCGCCACCGTGGGCGCGGATGATCTCCCGGGACAGGGCGAGCCCCAGGCCAACCCCTGCCGGTCGGCTCACGCTCGCGACCCCGTGGGAGACGAAGGGCGTGAAGAGCTGGGCGCGCACGTCTTTTCGGACGCCAGGCCCCCGGTCCTGGATGCGGATCTGCACCCAGACGCCTTCCTTCCCGTCCGGGTCCGTGTGGCGCACCTCCCTGCTCACCCGAACCGGGTCCCCCGGTGCGGAGAAGGACACCGCGTTGCGGATCAGGTTGGCGATGGCGCGCTCCAGCAGGGGTCCGTCGAGGCTCAGGGGGGGCAGCTCCCCCTGGCACTCGACCTGGATGGTGACCCCCCGGGCCTGGGCGTCGTCCTGCTCGTACTCGATCGCCGCCTCGATCACCCGGTCCAGCGCGGTGCCGGCCTGGATCTGCAGCGGTGTCCCTGCCCGGAGCCGGCTCAGCTCCAGCAGCGTGGACACCATCCGGATCTGCCGCTCGCAGGCGTCCTGGGCGATCTTCACCACCCGGCGCTGCCGGTCCGTCAGCGGCCCTATGGCGCCGTCCCCCAGCAGCGCCAGGGCCTCCCGCAGCTTGGCCAGGGGCGTCCTCAGCTCGTGGGAGATCGACGCCAGGAAGCCCTGCTTGAGCTGCTCCAGCTTGGCGAGCTGTTGCCTCATGCCGTCCAGCTCGGTCGCCAGCGCCGCCACCTCGTGGGGCCCTCCCGTGGCGATCTCCCGGGAGAAATCGCCCTCCCCGATGCGCCGCGCCGCGCCGGCCAGCGTCTGGAGCGGGTCCGTCACGCTCCGGGCCACCGACCGCGCCGCCAGCACCAGCATCAGCGCTGCCAGCAGCACCGCGACCCCTCCCGCCCAGGTCGCCTGCTCGCTCAGCCTCCTGGCCTCCTCTTCCCGGGTCACCATCGAGTGGTGGAGCGATTTGGTCTCCACCAGCCACGCGTCGGTCAGTTGCTCATCCAGCCGCTGCTCCTCCCGCAGCGCTGCCCGCCCGGGGGCCTGCTGACACAGTCCGTGCTCCTGCTTTTTCCTGGCAAAATCCCTGTAGTGCTCCGCCGCCTCCCGCAGCGAAGGTCTCGACGCCACCGCCTGCCGGATCGCCGCGTCCACCTGCTCGGTGTACTCGGTCAGCCGCTTCGCCAGCAGCACCGGGTCTTCCCCTCGCTCGCAGCCGTCCTCCATCTGCCGCAAGGCCACGTCCAGCGCCCAGGCGGCCTGGTGGAGTTCGTGCTCTTGACGCATCGTGTCAAGGTCGCTCCGGAGTTCCCCGATGCTCCCGGTCAGCCGGACCACCGAACCCACCGTCACCAGCAACGCCGCACCGATCAACCCAAGGGGAGCTACCTGGGAGAGGGCCAGCCGTGTCAGAAGTCTCATGGTGCCGGGGTACATGATGCGATGTTTGACCCTGCCGCAGCATCGCTTTCTGCTTCTGCAAGCGAGGCGCCAACCTCGAAATCGGTGCAGGGGTGTCTTCTCCGGGGGAGGCTGTTGGATTTTGCGGACAGCCCGGCGGGGGAGGTCTGTCATGAAAAGCAGACGCAACGGAAAATCTAGCGCAGGATCCCAGGTGAAGAAGCCCCACCCATGGGCCTGGCATACCTGCTGCTTGGGAGACCCCCCCGGATTCAACCCATCATGGCGTCAACCACTTCGGAGTCTCACCCCTCGACCGGGGCCAGTCCGCTCCCCTTGACCCCGGCCCCCACGCCGAGCCCGACGATCCAGGTACTGGCCTTCGCGGCGCGGCTCTGGGGGGTTCCTTGTGACAAGGTGACCCTCGAGGCGGCGCTGGACGATCTGCCGGTGGGCCCTCAGCCAGAAGCGCGGGATCTGGAGGCGCAACTACGCCGAGTGGCGCCGGTCATCGGCTTCGAGGTGGTTCCCTTCGCGGGGTCGTCGTCGGAGGTGATGAACCGGGCCCACCCCGGGGCGCCAGCCTTCCGGATCGTGGCGGGGGCGAATGGAGAGCCGAGGTGGGTGGCGCTGCTGGGGCAGCGGCTGGGCAAGGCGATCCTGAGCGAGATCCACGGGAGCCCGGAGCCCAAGGAGCTGTCCTCCGAGGAGACCTCCCGCCTGCTGAAGGACGCAGGGGACTCGGCGTGGTTCTTCCTGGAGCCGCAGCGCCCGCTGGAGGCGGCGAAGGGGGGCGGGCACCACGACCACCCCTCGCCCTGGGATCGGTTCTGGGCGCTGATGCAGCCGGAGCGCTCGGACCTGTGGGTGGTGGTGGTGTACGCCCTGCTGGTGGGGCTCCTGTCGCTGGCGGTGCCGGTGGCGGTGCAGGCGCTGGTGAACACGGTGGCCTTCGGGGTGCTGAGGCAGCCGGTGCTGGTGCTGACGGCGCTGGTGCTGATGGGTCTGGTGTTCGCCGGGATCTTCCGGGCGGCGCAGGTGCACGTGGTGGAGGTGCTCCAGCGGCGCATCTTCGTGCGCGCGGCGGTGGACACCGCCAGCCGGCTGGCCCAGTCCCAGGTGGCCGCCTTCGACGGGCGCAGCGGCCCCGAGCTGGTCAACCGCTTCTTCGACGTGCTCACCCTGCAGAAGAGCACGGCCACGCTGCTCCTCGACGGGCTCGGGATCGCGCTCCAGGTGCTCATCGGCGCGCTGCTGATGGCGTTCTACCACCCGATCCTGCTGGCCTTCGACGTGGTGCTGATGGCGCTGCTGGCCTTCAACATCCTGGTGCTGGGGCGGGGCGGCGTGGACACGAGCAAGGCAGAGTCCCAGGCGAAGTACGAGGTGGTCGCCTGGCTGGAGGAGCTGGCGGGGCACAACGCGGCCTTCCACAGCGCGGGCGGGCGGGCTTTCGCCTCGCTCCGGGTGCAGCACCTGTGCGCCGAGTACCTCCGGGCGCGGCGGCTACATTTCCGCATCGTGATGAGGCAGACGGTGGCGATGCTGACCCTACACGCGGTCGCCAGCGCGGCGCTGCTGGGGGTGGGGGCCATCCTGGTGATGGAGCGTCAGCTCACCCTGGGGCAGCTCGTGGCCGCCGAGCTGATCGTGAGCGCGATGCTGGCGGGGATCTCCAAGCTGGGGAAGTACCTGGAGACCTTCTACGACCTGCTGACCGCCGCGGACAAGCTGGGTTACCTCATCGACCTGCCGCTGGAGCGGGTCGGGGGCGAGGAGCCCAAGGGCAGCGGGCCGATGGCCTTCGAGTGCCGCGGCGTCTCCTTCGGCTACGAGCCGCTCCACGATCCGCATCACGGCGACAGCCACGGGGCCCACCACGCGCACCCGATCTTTCACGGGCTCTCGCTCCGGGGAGAGCCGGGGGAGTCGCTGGGGGTGTACGGGGCCCAGTGCAGCGGCAAGAGCACCCTCGCGGAGCTGCTCCTGGGCTACCGCGCTCCGTCGGAGGGCCTGGTCTTCTTCGACGGCGTGGACCAGCGGGATCTGCGGCTCGACGGGCTGCGCTCCCACGTCGCGCTGGTGCGCGGGGTCGAGCTCTTCGACGGTACCATCACCGAGAACGTGCGCGCGGGCCGCTCCCACCTCGGCCCCGAGGAGGTGCGGCGCGCCATCGAATTCGTCGGCCTTCTCCCGGTGATCCAGGCGCTCCCCGAGGGGCTGCGCCAGCGGATCCTGCCCCAGGGAGGACCCCTCTCCGACGGCCAGGCGCTGCTGCTCACCCTGGCCCGCGCCGTCGCTGGTTCCCCGCGGATGCTGGTCCTCGACGGGACCCTCGACGGGCTCAGCCTCGAGCAACAAGACACCCTGCTGCGCCGCCTCACGGACCCCGCCATGCCCTGGACCTTGCTGCTGCTCACACGCCACCACCACCTGGCGGCCCGCTGCCGCCGCTCGTTCCTCTTGAACCACGGGCACCTCGCCCCGCTTGACGGCGCGGAACCTCACGCCAGGGGAGCGCACTGATGGGCGCCCACCCCTTCCGCACCTGGGAGTCTCCCTCCGGCCTCCCGATCATCCACGAGGTCTCCACCCCGCGGATCCACCGCACCCTCTCCCGCCTGCTGATCGCGTTGGGCGTGTGGCTGGCCGGCGTCCTCGCCCTGACCCCCTGGCAGCAGTCCGCCGACGGCGAGGGGAAGGTCATCGCCTTCACCCCCGTCGAGCGCCAGCAGGTCATCGAGGCCCCCATCGACGGGCGCATCGTCCAGTGGCACGTCCGCGAGGGCTCCCGCGTGAAGGCCGGCGACCCCCTCGTCGATATCTCCGACAACGACCCGGAGCTGATGAACCGTATCCGCGGCGAGCGCGACACGGTCAAGGAGCGGGTTGCCCTCGCCAAGCAGCGGGTCGACACCCTCACCGAGCGCCTCGCCAGCCTGGAGGACATGCGCAAGAGCGCCGTCGCCGCCGCCAGCGCCCGCGTCCGCGTCGCCGCCCAGCGCACCAAGGCCGCCCAGCAGGCCCTGGAGGCCACCAGGGCCGCCAACCACACCTCCAAGCTCAACCTGGAACGGCAGCGCTCTCTCGTGAAGGATGGCCTGGTCTCCAACCGCGCCGTCGAGCTCGCCGAGCTGGAGTTCACCCGCACCCTCACCGAGGTCGAGCGCGCCAGCGCCGCCGTCGCCGGCGCTCGCAGCGAGGAGGCCATGGCCTTCTCCGAGCGCATGCGCGTCGAGGCCGAGCGCGAGGCCGCCATCGAGGACGCCCGCGCCTCCCTCGCCTCCGCCCAGGGGGAGATCGCCAAGACCAACGGCGAGCTCTACCGCATCGAGGTCCGCCTCGCCCGCCAGGAGGCCCAGTCCGTCGTGGCCAACCGCGACGGCGTGGTGCAGCGCGTCCTCGCCGTCGACGGCAACCAGATGGTCAAATCCGGCGACAAGCTCCTCGTCCTCGTCCCCGACACCAAGGACCGCGCCGTCGAGGTCTGGGTCAAGGGCAACGACGCCCCCCTCATCTCCCCCTCTCGCCACGTGCGCCTCCAGTTCGAGGGCTGGCCCGCCCTCCAGTTCTCCGGCTGGCCCTCCGTCGCCGTCGGTACCTTCGGCGGCCGCGTCGCCTTCGTCGACCCCTCCGACGATGGAAAAGGAAAATTCCGCGTCGTCATCGTCCCCGAGGACAACGAGCCCTGGCCCGACGCTCGCTTCCTCCGCCAGGGCGTCCGCGCCCATGCCTGGGTCCTCCTCGATCAGGTGCGCCTCGGCTACGAGCTGTGGCGTCAGTTCAACGGCTTCCCGCCCACGGTCAACCAGCCCGTGGACGGCGACGAAAAGGACGAAAAGGGCAAGAAATGACCCGCTCTCCTCGCCGCATCCTCCTCTTCTCCCTCGCCCTCGCCTCTCCGGCCCTCGCCCAGGCCCCGGACCCGACCCTCGCTCCCGTCCCTCCCTCCGCCTCCGTCCCCTCCTCCGTCCCACCGCCTCCCGAGCCGGAACCTCTCCCTGGCGCTTCCCCCCTCGGCCTCCGGGAGGTGCTCGACTCGGTCAACCGCCATTACCCCCTCCTCGACGCCGCCCAGCAGGACGTCGAGGCCGCCCGCGGCACCGCCCGCGAGGCCGACGGCGGCTTCGACTTCGCCTGGAAATCCCGCGCGACCTTCGCCCCCCTCGGCTACTACCGCAACATGCAGCTCGACTCCGTCTTCGAGGTGCCCACCCAGCTCTGGGGCCTCCGCGCCTTCGCCGGCTGGCGCCTCGGTGACGGAAAATTCCCCGTCTATTACGGCGCCAAGGAAACCAACTCCCAGGGCGAAGCCCGGGCAGGTCTCTTCCTACCCATCCTGCGGGATGGCCCCATCGACCGGCGACGCGCGGCGATCCAGGTGGCGCAGCTTGGCATCGCCAGCGCGGAGGCGGGGGTCGCCCAGCAGCGCCTGGAGTTCACCCGCCTCGCGGCCCAGCGCTACTGGACCTGGGTCGCTGCCGGTCGCCGCCTCCAGATCGCCAAGCAGCTCCTGGCTCGCGCGGTGGAGCGGGACGCGGGCCTGGCCACCCGCGTGGATCGGGGGGATCTGTCGGCGATCGATCGGCTGGACAACTCCCGGGCGATCCTCCAGCGGCAGAACCAGGTGGTCTCCGCCGAGCGGACCCTGGCCCGGGAAGGCTACGCGCTCTCGCTCTTCCTGCGCACCTCCGACGGGCGCCCCCTGGTCCCTCCGGCGGAGCGCCTCCCCACCACCTTCCCCGAGCCCGCGCTGCTCACCGGCTCCCCCAAAGACCGGGTCGAGGACGCCCTCGGCAAGCGCCCCGAGCTTCGCCGCCTGGAGATCCGCCAGCGCCAGCTGGACACCGAGCGCTCGCTCCACAGCAACACGCGCCTGCCGGCGCTCGATCTCCAGATGAAGGTCTCCCGCGATTTCGGCACCGGCTCCCCCACCCGGGAGCCCACGGAGCTGGAAGCCTCCATCCTGCTGGACATCCCCATCCAGAACCGCGCTGCCACCGGGCGCCTGGCTCGCGCCGAGGCGCAGCTCGCCCGCAACGGCGCCGAGCTCCGGCTGATGCGCGACCGGATCGAGGCCGAGGTCAAAGACGCCATGAACGCTGTCGACATGGCCTACCGCGGCGTCGAGGTGGCCCGCCGGGAGCTGGATCTGGCCCGGCGCCTGGAGCAGGCCGAACGCCAGCGCTTCGATCTGGGCGGTAGCTCGCTCCTGGTGGTCAACCTCCGGGAGCAGGCCACCTTCGAGGCCGCCCAGCGGGAGGTGACCGCCCTCGCGGACTACCAGATTGCCTACGCCGCCTACCGCGTTGCCCTCGGCGAGCTGAACCCGTTAGAGCGGTTTTCAAGAGCGTCCGGGAGCCGGGGTGAACCCCGGCGCCGGAACGAGTGCTGGGGGAAACGGAGGGAAAAAGCCCTCCAGGGAGGGCTCGACAGGAGACGACGGAGCGAGGCCGCGAAGGCGGCCTTGACCTCCTCGACCTCGAAACACACACGTCCCGGCGCCGGGGTTCACCCCGGCTGCCCAGGCGAACTCGAAAACCGCTCTAGAACGCCCCGAGGCTCCGCGGGGGCAGGCCCAGCTCCGGGGCCACCGGGATCACCTCGGAAGTCCACCCGCCCGCCTCCCGGCGCAACCGGCGCACGCCCTTGTGCTCCGCGTCGCTCAGGAAGCACCGCGCCGCGCAGGGCGCCAGGCACAGCGTATCCCCCAGCACGAAGGCGCCGGACGCCTCGTGGACCGTCGTCACCGCCCCGCCCGGCAGGGCGACCTCCACCAGCCGGTCGCGGCGCCCCGCGTCCAGATCGCCGTAGAGCGGCACCAGCAGCCGTTCGTCGTCCAGGAAGGCCATGGCGCTGTACGACGGAGGTGCCCCCAGCGCGGTTCCGCTCACCCGGAGCAGCTCCCGCACAGGAGAAGCGCTCGCGTCGAGGAGCACCACGCCGCTGCGCGCGAGCTGCGCCTCGGGGCCGTCGGCGAACACCCCGGAGCAGGACGCCGCCACCCGGCCGCCGTCCGGGGATCGGGACAGCACGCCGCAGTTGGCCAGCCCGGTCAGCTCCACGCTCCAGCGGAGGGCGTCTGTCGCCGGGTCGATGGCCACCAGGACGCTGTCGAGGGCCTTCTGGTAGCCGGCGTCCATGCGGAGCAGCGTCGTCCAGACCAGCGGCCCGACCCGGAGCAGGCGCGCGGGCCTCGGCAGGTAGGGGGCGGGGGCTTCGAGGGCGATCCTCCCGGAGATCGCCGGGGGCCCGGGATCCAGGATCAGCACGTCCCCCCCGCCATCGAAGGGCTCGGAGCCCGGAGCCGGCGCCGATCCTTGCCGCGTCACGTAGGCTTTGCTGGGGGTCACCTCCAGGTAATCCTGCGGGTTCGACGGGAAGCCCGTCGCCACCGAGAGCTGCGCCCGCACCCCGCCCGTCGTCGGGTTCAGCCAGGTGAGGACCGCGTTGGGGTAGCGGTCCAGCAGCACGACCTGCCCTGAGGCGGGGCGCTCCGTGGGAAGTACCACGTCGCCCGACAGCGGCTGGCTCACCCCCGCCGTCGCCGCCCCGCTCGAAAGCACCGACGCGGAGCGCACGGTCCCCTCGTGATCCAGGAGGGCTACGCTGCTCGCCGCGTAGTTCGACCCCACCACCGCCACACCACGCCCGCAGGCCCCTCCGTCGAGCTGCACCCCACCGGTCGAAGGCGGAGGCTCCGGGACATCGCAGGCCGCCCCCAGCGCCAGCACCCACGCCCACGCTCCACCGCGGATCTTCAAGGCCATGTCAGCTCCACCGAGGCGAAGAGCGCGCGTCCGGGCAGCGGGAAGCCCACCACGTCGCGCCTCGCTTGATCCAGCACGTTGGCTCCCCGGGCTCGCACCCCGAGGCGACGCTTCCACCAGAGGGTCGTCAGCTCCAGGTCCAGGCTCCCCTGCGCCGGCAGCACCACCTGCCCCGAGGCGTCCCCGTAGCGGCTGCTCTGGTGCACGTAGCGCGCCTCCAGCGCCACCTCGTCCAGGCCCCACTCGGCCCACCCTCCGGGCCTCACCGCCACCGCCGGCGCCGCCTGGAGCCGGGACCGAAACGGGAGAAGCTCGTTGGCTCCGGGGCGGTTTGCCGAGGTGTCCCGCGGATCCAGCGCCGTCAACGCCACCTCGACCACCACCCACCGCCACGGCATCGCCTTCGCCGCCGCCTCTAGCCCCACCGTCCGGGTGGTCCCCACGTTGTAGGGTCTCAGGTAACCCAGGCTGGATCGCTGGTAAACGATCAGGTCGGAGATCCACTGGGCGAAAGCAAAAAGCTCGACCGCCACGGGAATCCCGCCCACCTGACCGCCGTGGCGCAGCCCCGCGTCGGCGATCTGGCCCCGCTCCGGGCGGAGCGCCGGGTTGCCCCGCACCGTTGCGGAGATTCCCCGGTGCTCGCCCAGCGTCGGCGCTCGTCCGTAGCGGCCGGCGTGGATCAGAAGTTCCAGGTTCTCGATGCGCCAGCGCGCCCCGAGGCGCCCCGCCTCCACCGGGAGATCGCAGAGCGCCGCCCCCTCGATCCCGTTGCACTCCAGGGCGCCGAGGACGATCAGCTCGGCAGCCCCGAGGACGTTCCACGTACCTCCGAGGGCCCACCGGGAGAAACGACGGGAGGATGAGGCCGCGGGGTGGTCGTCGGCGGACTGGGCGAGGCGCTCGACCGCGAGGTCGACGGCGCCGTGGAGGGCGAGGCGCTCGTGGGGCTGGGCGCGGGCGAAGGCGGACTGCTCGACGCGGCTCCCGCGGGAGCGCTGCCGGACGCCGTCGAGGGCCAGCTCCCGCAGGGGGTCGTCGAAGGCGGCGTCGGAGAGGAGCGCGGAGGTGGTGAGGGTCAGCTCGCAGCGATCCTCGGGGCAACGGTGCTCGCCCCGGACGGCGCCGAGGAGGCGGTCAAGGCCGGCGCGGGCGGCGCGGGTGGGGAGCAGGCCGAGCCCGGGGACCCCCTGCTCGCGGCGGACAGCATGGGCGAGGGCGGTGAGGCGGGTGGACGAGGAGAGGCGGGCGTCGCCCAGCAGCCAGAGGTCGCGGGTGGAGGTGTCAGCGTTGCGGCGCAGCAGGGTGCGGTCGTCGGAGGCGTCGAAGCGGGTACCTCGGTCGTCCCGGTAGGCGTAGTCGTTGGTGGCCTGCTGGGCGCCGAGGGAGGCGATCAACCCCCAGGACGCGGGCGCTCCGGCGGAGGCAGAGGCGCGGGCGCCCCGGAGCCCGAAGCTTCCGGCGGAGAGGGCGGCGGAGGCGCCAGGGCGGGTCGCGCGCCGGGGGTCGAAGAAGAGGGCGCCGCCGATGGCGAGGCGATCCGCCTGGGGAGGGGCGTGGCCCCGGTAGACCTCCACGCGGTCGACGAGGGGGAGGGGGAGGGTAGAGAGGTCCGCGGTCCCGCCCACGTCGTCGTTGATCCGGATGCCCGCCAGGTACACCGGGGTCTGGGCCGAGGTGGCCCCGCGGATGCTCGCGGTGGACAGGGCGCCGAAGCCGCCGGTATCGACGACGGTGAGCCCGGGGAGCCCCCGGAGCACGTCCGCCGCCTCGGCCCCCGGGGAACGGAGCGGCGCGCCGCGGATCACGGTGCCTGCCACGCTGTCATCCCGGGAGAGGCCCCGGCGCGCCAGCGGCCCCGCCTGCACGACCACCTCGGAGGGCTCCGCCAGGGCCGGGCTGGTCGCGCAGAGCGCCGCGAGGACGGCCCCCGCCGCTCGCCTCATGGCGCCGCATGGATCACCGCGATGGCATCCAGGTCGAAGCCCGCCGTGGGGGGCGCCGCGATCTTGGAGAGATCCCGGATCTTCACGTAGCGAGCCCGCGCTACCCCCACCTCCGCCAGGTCGAAGGGATCCCCGCCGGCGACCTCCGGATCGAGGGGGGAGAGCCCGCTGGCGGTGCTGGCGAGGACAGGATGCACCCCGGCGCAGCGGGAAGACGCCGTCAGCGACGGGTCGCAGGGGAAGGTTACCCAGGTCTCGCCGTCCTCGCTGACGCTGACCTCGCCGGGTTCTTTCCAGACTTTTTCCGGATCTCCTCCGACGAAAAACGGGTTCTCGAAGACGAGCAGGTCGACCCCGGGGCCGTCCACCGCATCGATCCCCAGGCGGAGTACGATCTCACCTCCCACCCCGAGGGAGACCACGTCCAGGCTCCCCTGGCCGTCGCCGCCGCCCTCGGGGGGGCCCAGCACGACGTCGGGCATGTTCTCCTGGCCGAAGCCTGCCCCGGGCCCTGGCGTGAAGCTCACCACCTCCGCGGCGAAGGGGCTGGATTTTTGGGTGGGGGCTCCGGAGGCGCCCTGGCCGGCGGCACCTGCGGCGGAGGTTGCCTGCTGGCCGGCGGCGCCGCTGGCTCCGGCGAGGGCTTCAGGGGCGGGGTCTGGTTCCGCGCCGGAGCAGGCGGCCAGCAGGGACAGGAGAAGGAGACAGGGAGCGCAGCGATGACGGGACGGCACGGTCGACCTCCAGGCCGCGAGGCTCGCGCGGCGGGTTGGGGTTCCGGTCGGGCGGCAGGTCTTCTGGCTCCCGGATCGTCCGCGCTGGCTCTCCTTCCCGGCGTTTGGGCCAGTGGATGATGAGCAAGGCGTCCCCGGTCACAGCGGCGGCTCCGCGCCGGATTGGCACCGGCTTCCCTGCGAGGCCCCTCCGACGGGCGGGGCCCACTCGACCTACAATCGACCGCGGCCTACCCCAGCCCTCGCCCCGGCGCAACGCCCGGGTTCAGCGGCGGCGACGGGTTCCGTTCGACCTCTTGGAGCACGGCCTTCAGGGGACCGAGCTGGATGGGTTTGGTGAGGAAACCATCCATCCCGGCCTGCTCGCACTGCCTGCGCGTGTCCTCGGAGGTGTCGCCGGTGATCGCGATGATCCTGGGCCCCTGCCCCCTCGGCAGCCGCTGGCGTATCCTCTCGGCCGCCGGGATGCCGTTCATCCCGGGCATGTGGAGATCCATCAGGATGACCTGGTACTCCCTGGTCGTCAGCGCCTCCATCACCTGGACCCCGGTCTCCACGAGGTCCGCCTCGTGGCCAAGTCGCTGGACCATGCGAAGGAGGATGCGTCGGTTGATCGGGTTATCCTCCGCGATCAGGATGCGCAGGGGGAAGGCTGCGGAAGGCGGCGGGGTCGGGGCAGGCGCCGAGGGCTGCCCGGAGAGGGGCTGAAGCAGCGCGTAGAGCGCGTGGGACTGGATGGGCTTGGCCAGGCGTCCGAGCAGGTTCTTCCCGGAGGGAGCGGGGCGGTCGTCGCCAGGGGGCCCGAGCAGGAGCAAGGGGAGCCTGTCCCGGCCCGGGAGGTGGGGGAGGCGTTCGGCCAGCGTGGCCCCGGCCCACCCGGGGAATCGCTCGTCCAGGACGGCCAGATCCGCGGGCCTCCCTTCGAGGAGCCAGCGGAGCGCCTCGCGCGGTGCTGAAAAGGGGACGCAGGTGGCCCCCCAGCGCCGCAGCAGCCCCGCTGCCATGTTCCGGCTCCCCGGACGCTCGTCCGCCAGGAAGACGATCTTCCCAAGGAGCGGCTGGAAAAGCGTCGGTGGCTCCTGTTTCGCGGCGACCCGGATCGAAAAAGCGAGGTAGGCTCCTGGTTCCAGGTCACCTGGTTCAGAAAATTTCCCCCCGAGAGACTCGCAAAGGCGGCGGGCGGCGGGCGGCGGGGCGACCTCGGCGGCGCCGTGGAAGGAGAAGCGGAGCCTCCAGAGGCCGCCCTCCTGGATCCCGGAGATGCGGGTTGACAGGTCCCCTTGCCCCGTGGCCAGGACGGTATCTTCCAGGACAAGCGAGATGATGTTGGCTATTTTTTGCCTGTTGCTCACGATGAGCGAGGGCACTTCATCGTCGATGAAGTAGGCGAGTTCGATCTCCTTCTGGGCGGCATACACCGAGGGGATCGAGAAGGATTCTTCCACGCACTCACGGAGAGAAAAGGTGTTGAAATCTGAATTTATTGCGGGCAAAGGTGGCTTCATCGAGGTCACGAATGGGGCGTGAATTTGCCTCTGGTGGGTCTGCCTGCCATCCTTGTGCCCGTGGGGCTCCTCACCCCCTCAGCCCCCTCTCCGTCTCCCGCGGAGAGGGGGAGACTCCCAGCAGTGGGCAAGGAGAGTGGTGGATGGTGGATGTTTGAACCTGCGTGTGTTCGAACTTTTATTGTTCTGGAGACGTGCTACTTTCCCTCCTCTTGCCTCTCCTTCTGCTGGAGATCTCCCCCTCTCCGCGGGAGACGGAGAGGGGGCCGGGGAGTGAGGAAACCCCGCAGCAGACGGATCCCTTCTGGTGGAATGACTGAAATCGCCTTTATGCTGGAAGAAGGGATGGCGAAGGGAGGGACGACCTGGCATCCGGGGCATGCTTGACATGTATCATGTTGGGTCATGCCAGGCGTGTCAATGACGTTCTTGCTACAGTGCCGTAGGGGGTTCGGGGAACCCCCGAAGGGAAGAGCGGGGGTGTGGTACCATGGGGGGATGAAGACGTGCGTGGCGACCCACCTCCAGACAGCCCCTTGCACCGGGAGCGAGCTGGCGGCCATCCTCGCGGGGAAGCTGGGGACGGCTCCAGCGCTGGTGCTGGTGTTTGCTTCTCCGGCGAGGGATCTGCGGGTGTTGCTTGCCGGGGTGCAGGAGGCCTTCCCGGGGGGGGTGGTGCTCGGGGCGAGCACCGCGGGGGAGTTCACCGAGGGAGGGGATGCAAAGGGCGCGGTCTGCGCGCTGGCGCTGGCGGGGGATCTTCGGGTCCACGCGGGGGTGGGGCGCGGTCTGCGGAGCAACCGCGAGGGGGCGCTGGCGCAAGCGCTGGAGGCCATGCCGCCGGCGATCGATGGGTACCCACACCGCACCGCCCTGATGCTCTTTGACGCGCTGGCGGGCCACGGCGAGGAGACCACGCTGCTGGCGGCGGCGCTGCTGGGGGAGGGGGCGAAGATCGCCGGGGGCGCGGCGGGAGACGACCTGCACATGCAGACGACGCAGGTGGCCCTGGGGGGCGAGGTGCTCTCCGACGCGGTGGTGTTCGCGACGCTGTTCACCAAAAAGCCGCTGGGGCTCGGGGTGAGCCACGGCCACGAGCCGGTGTCGCCGCCGCTGCGGGTGACCCGGGCGGAGGGCGCGAGGATCTTCGAGATCGAGGGGCGTCCTGCCTGGGAGGTCTGGCAGGAACAGACCCGGCAGGTCGCCGCCTCCCGGGGGATCGACGTGGACCGGCTGGAGGGCGACGCGGTGGGGGCCTTCTTGCTCCGCTTCGAGGCGGGGCTGGCGGCGGGGCAATCCTACAAGATCCGCGCGCCGCTCCAGCGGGGGGACGATGGGTCGTTGCTGTTCGCTTCCGAGGTGCCCGAGGGGGCCTCGGTCCGGATCACCGAGAGCGTCCCGGAGCGGCAGATCGCCAGCGCCCGGGAGGCCGCGCGCCGCGCCCGCCTCCAGCTCGGCGGCGAGACCCCGGCGGGGGCCGTCGTCTTCGACTGCATCTGCCGCAACCTCATCCTCGGGGAGCGCTTCCAGGAGGCGGTCGCGGCGATGAGCGAGGAGCTGGACCACAGGCCCCTCGCCGGCTTCGAGACCTACGGCGAGATCGCACTGGATACAGGAGAAATGAGCGGCTTCCATAACACCACCAGCGTGGTGCTCGCCTTCCCGGAGTGACCCACCGACGATGAACCCACCAGCCACCGTGACCCGAGCGCGCCTCATCGACATGCTGGCCTCGTCCGTGGGCGAGGAGAAGAGCAAGGCCCTGGTGGACGAGGCCCTCACGGAGCAAGGCGTCGCCGGGGGCGCCCCGCTGACGGAGCCCCAGGCCAGGCGGGCCCTGGAGCGGATCGCTCGCCTCGGCGGCGTGG
>CAZSDX010000085.1:0-16762 GCA_964605685.1 uncultured Polyangiaceae bacterium | reverse complement strand
CCAGCTTCACCGGCAGCCCCGGCCTCGCCGTTGTTATCGCCAAGCCCGGAGGTATCGACGCCGCTCACCGTCCCTGCGCTCCCGCCGTCGCCGCCGCTGCCGCCGCTGCCGCCGCTGCCGCTCCGTCCGCCTTCCTCGCAGTTGTCCTCGAAGGGGCTCGGATCGTCGGTGGAACGCACCTCGCTAGACCCCTCGCTGCCGGGGGGAGGATCGCAGAAGAACTGGTAGCCGGTGATATCGCCGCTGGAGACCTGGTTCCACTCCATGACCAGCAGGTTCTCGCCCACGCCGATCTTCACCCCGGTCGGCGCCGCAGGGCCGAGCAGATCGACCTTGGTCGAGTAGATCTTGCCGGTGCCGGTGGTGTTGCCCTGGATCGGCAGGAAGTAGAGGTCCAGCGGCTGCGGCGTGTCGTTGCTAGAGAACGAGGAGTTGTCGCAGTCGCTCTCCGAGCCGGTGCTGGTGGTGCTGCCGATCTTCCGGGCGATGATGTCCCGCACCGGGATGGAGATCTCCGGCGTGTTGGTCGAGGTCGGCGTGAAGTCCGCCACCTTCCAGCATTTGACCGTGTTCCCGGTGCGGTTGTTGATGTCCTCGCACTGGGCACCGCTCTCGCCCACCCACACCTGGAGCGAGTACCCCACCGGGAACCCCGCCAGCACCAGCGGGAAGATGAACCGGTCATCCCCGATGCAGTCGGCCCGGCTGATCCAGGTCGGGTTCAGGCTCTGATCCCGGAAACCGTTGCTACGGCGCACGTTCGCCGGGTTCAGCTCGATGCTCTGCGCCCGCGCCTCCCCCGGGGCGAGGAGGAGCGCGGCGAACCCGGCGGCAAGGCAAGTCGACCAGCGAGGCATGTTCGCCTGGTTTGAGCATGTCCCGTGCCAGCAAGCAAATGCCTCGTGAGGCTCCGGAGCCCCGGGGCGCTCTCCGGGACATTCTGACAAACCCGCCCCCGAACCCTGTCAACCTGGCGAGGCTCCCTGGCGCTCGGCCAGCTCGCCGGCAGCCTGAAGACGGAAGCAAAGGGCGCTGAGGGCGGCCATCTCCCGCAGCCGGGCGGTGATGGCCTCCGAGGACATGTCGACCCCCCGACCAGGAGGAGCCTCACGGCTGAGGCGCGCCACCTCCTGCAGCCGGGCGGTGATGGCCTCGGGGGACATGTCAACCACGGTGCACCTCGCGGAGCCGCTGGATGTCGGCGATGTCCTGGGGGCGCCCTGCGGCCAGCTTCAGGCTGATCAGCCCCTCGCGGGAGATGACCTGGAGGCTCCCTCCTTGCCAGGGGAACGAGGCTCGGGTCTCCCAGACGCTGGCCAGGGGGCCCTCGGCGAACAGCACGTCGAGCATCAACGGACGCTGCGCGATCAGCTTGGTGAAGCGCTGGATGGTGATCCCGCTGGAGGAGAAGGTCATCGGGAGCGACTCGAACAGGAAGCCGCAGTCGTTGGCGGCGGCACGGATCCGATCGATATCCTCCCGCCTGGCCATCAGGTCGATGTCCTGCGTGGCACGGGGGACACCATGCACCGCCAGGGCCATTCCCCCGCAGAGGGCGTAAGGGATGCCTTGCCGCTCGAAGGCTTGCGCCAGCGAGGTCAATTCTTGCAGCAGATCGACCATGCCCGGCTCAACCTAGCGGCGCGGAGCCGCCGTCGCCAGCAGAGACAATCCGCCCGCGTTGACTGGCCCGACGGCTCCAGGGGGTCGACGGAGCCAGAGACACCCGGAGCGAGGACCAGGGGGCGGACAGGCGGCGGATCAGCGGCAGCCGAAGAAGCGGTTGGCGTTGTTGTACACGGTGGCGTTGCAGATCGGGATCGACGCAGCAGAGCAGACGCTGGTGGAGCTGTTCCACGAGCACCGGATCTCTTTCGTCTTCTTCCCGCAGGGATTCTGGCAGGTCTGCACCCCAGGGCTCCCGGAGGGATCGCAGCAGTTGTCGAAGAACACGTGGGCCTTCTGGCACAGCGTCGCGTTGCCGTTGTACTTGGCGCAGTAGGCGGCGTTGTCGGTTGGAGCGCAGGGATTGACCGCGTCCGTATCCGTCGAATAGTTCCCCGTGAAGGGATTGTAGGTTCCCACCTTCTTCACCTCGACCACGGAGCTGTTGCACATGCAAGACGGTCCGGATGCGCTGGTGCAGGTCGTGGTGCACCCCTCGACGGTGCCGCTGCAGTTCCAGTCCCAGGAGGAGCCCAGGGACGAGGTGAACGGAGAGGTCTGGCAGGTATTTTCCCCGACGCCTGGCTTCGCGGAGCAAGAGGTGCCCATCCCGGCGCACACCTTCGTGCCTCCCGCGGCGCAGGCTCCGACCCCGTTGCTCACGGCGCACTCTTGCCCCACCCCGAAGTCCGGATCCTCGCCGCCTGCGTCGCCGTCGCAGTCCGAGTCCACGCCGTCGCCGCAGGTCTCCGGGGCACCGGGCTTGATGCTCGCGCTGCCGTCGTTGCAGTCCATCCCGGCGGAGCAGGTGCTCGCCAGCCGGTAGCCAGCGGGCGCCTTGGGGCCCTGGCCCGCAGGCGTCGAGGCCGGGCAGTAGAGCGCACAGTTGTCGCCTTCCAGGCAGGAGAGATCGTTGTCCTGGTCCTTGCAGAACAGCTCCTTCGTCCTGGGCTCGGGGCACAGGGTGAACTGCCCGTTGACGCAGGTCGATCCGTTGGGGACGAAGTTGCAGGTGTCCGGCGAGCCGCAATCTTGCTGCTCACCGTTCGTGCAAGCGCAACCTTCGTTTCCGGTACCGTTGCAGTTCTCGTCCACCTTGGCGGCGTCGCAGAGCTCCAGGGCGCCGGGCTTGATGCTCGCGCTGTTGTCGTTGCAGTCCCCTCCCTGGATCGAGGGGCCTTGCTCCTTCCAGCCGGCGACGGGGCAAGGAGGGGCCGCGCAGCTCGGTGGAGGCGTGGTGGGCGCCTTGCAGGCCGACACCGGCACCACGTTCGGGTTGGAGAAGCCGTCGTTGTCCTGGTCGTAGACGTAGGTCTTCTCCCCCTCGGAGCCGAACTCGTCCTGCTGGCCGTTGCAGTTGTCGTCGACGCCGTTGTTGCACTTCTCCTTGACGTCGGGGTTGACGGAGGCGCTGCTGTCGTTGCAGTCGACCTTGCCGTCGGCGTAACCCTTGCAGTCGACCTTGCGACGCCACCCGCTCGGCGCCTTGGGCCCGTGTCCCGTGGGCGTCGAGGACGGACAGTAGAGGGCACACGAAGCGTCCCCGAGGCAGAAGAGGTCGTTGTCCTGGTCGGGGCAGAACAGCTCCTTCTGCTTGGGCTCGAAGGAGCACTGGGTGAACTGCCCGTTGACGCAGGTCGCTCCGTTGGGGACGAAGTTGCAGGTGTCCGGCGAGCCGCAATTGAGGACTTCCCCGTCGGTGCAGGCGCACCCCTCGTTCTTGCTCCCGTTGCAGTTCTCGTCCACCTTGGCGACGTCGCAGAGCTCCAGGGCGCCGGGCTTGATGCTCGCGCTGTTGTCGTTGCAGTCCCCTCCCTGGATCGAGGGGCCTTGCTCCTTCCAGCCGGCGACGGGGCAAGGAGGGGCCGCGCAGCTCGGTGGAGGCGTGGTGGGCGCCTTGCAGGCCGACACCGGCACCACGTTCGGGTTGGAGAAGCCGTCGTTGTCCTGGTCGTAGACGTAGGTCTTCTCCCCCTCGGAGCCGAACTCGTCCTGCTGGCCGTTGCAGTTGTCGTCGACGCCGTTGTTGCACTTCTCCTTGACGTCGGGGTTGACGGAGGCGCTGCTGTCGTTGCAGTCGACCTTGCCGTCGGCGTAGCCCTTGCAGTCGACCTTGCGACGCCACCCGCTCGGCGCCTTGGGGCCCTGACCTGCGGGGGTGGACGTGGGGCAATAAAGGGCGCAGGAGCTGTCGCCGAGGCAGAAGAGGTCGTTGTCCTGGTCAGGGCAGAACGACTCCTTCTGCTTGGGTTCGAAGGTGCACTGGGTGAATTTGCCGTTGACGCAGGTCGAGCCCTTGGAGACGAAGTTGCAGGTGTCCGGCGAGCCGCAGTCGAGGACTTCCCCGTCGGTGCAGGCGCACCCCTCGTTCTTGCTCCCGTTGCAGTTCTCGTCCACCTTGGCGACGTCGCAGAGCTCCAGGGCGCCGGGCTTGATGCTCGCGCTGTTGTCGTTGCAGTCCCCTCCCTGGATCGAGGGGCCTTGCTCCTTCCAGCCGGCGACGGGGCAAGGAGGGGCCGCGCAGCTCGGTGGAGGCGTGGTGGGCGCCTTGCAGGCCGACACCGGCACCACGTTCGGGTTGGAGAAGCCGTCGTTGTCCTGGTCGTAGACGTAGGTCTTCTCCCCCTCGGAGCCGAACTCGTCCTGCTGGCCGTTGCAGTTGTCGTCGACGCCGTTGTTGCACTTCTCCTTGACGTCGGGGTTGACGGAGGCGCTGCTGTCGTTGCAGTCGACCTTGCCGTCGGCGTAGCCCTTGCAGTCGACCTTGCGACGCCACCCGCTCGGCGCCTTGGGGCCCTGACCTGCGGGGGTGGACGTGGGGCAATAAAGGGCGCAGGAGCTGTCGCCGAGGCAGAAGAGGTCGTTGTCCTGGTCAGGGCAGAACAGCTCCTTCTGCTTGGGTTCGAAGGTACACTGGGTGAATTTGCCGTTGACGCAAGTCGATCCGTTGGGGACGAAATTGCAGGTATCCGGCGAGCCGCAGTCGAGGACTTCCCCGTCGGCGCAGGCGCACCCCTCGTTCTTGCTCCCGTTGCAGTTCTCGTCCACCTTGGCGACGTCGCAGAGCTCCAGGGCGCCGGGCTTGATGCTCGCGCTGTTGTCGTTGCAGTCCCCTCCCTGGATCGAGGGGCCTTGCTCCTTCCAGCCGGCGACGGGGCAAGGAGGAGCCGCGCAGCTCGGCGGGGGCTGATCCGGAGGAGCGCAGGAGGTGATCGGTACGACGTTGGGGTCGGAGAAACCGTCGTTGTCCTGGTCGTAGACGTAGGTCTTCTCGCCCAGCGCACCGAACTCGTCCTGCTGGCCGTTGCAGTTGTCGTCGACCCCGTTGGAGCACACCTCCTTGGCCAGCGGGGAGACCTTCTCGCTGCGGTCATCGCAGTCCGATGGGGTCAGCCCCACGTTCCACGCCGTCGGAGGGCAGCAGCTCCCGGGCTCTCCCGGGCAGTAGCCGGGGACCATGCACTCCGCAGGGATCTGGCTGGGCTTCGAGCACGACTGGATCGTCGCGAACGGGGTCTGGGTGCCCGGCACCATCGCCGCGTAGCCGTCGCCATCGCCGTCGTAGTACCAGGTGGAGGTGGGGGTATCCTCCGGCTCGTCCACCTTGCCATCGCAGTCGTCGTCGGCGTTGTTGCATGCCTCGGAGGCAGGCTCGATGGCGCCGATGCAGGGGCCCCATTTCCCCACGCCCGTGGCGTCGTCGATCACGCACTTCTGCTCGCCGTACTTGCAGATGCCGGAGGGCTCGCCCAGGGGCCAGGAGATCGTCTTGCCGCCGGCGGTCTGGGAGCAAGCCTGCACCGCGCCGGGCTTGCAGGAGCAGGAGGTTCCATCGGCGAGCACGCTGTCGTCCGCGGCGCCGGAGCAGTCGTTGTCCACGCCGTCGCAGCTTGCCTCGTGTCCCTCGCCGTCGGGGCCATCCCACGCCCCGGGGAACACCGTCTTGTCACTGTCGTCGCAGTCCTTGCCGACCTCGATCTCGACGGACTGGGAAAGATCCTTGCAGAACTTGGCCGCCTGGCCGTCGCCGTCCTTGTCCTTCGCCCGGAAGACGCATGCTCCCGCCTCGCACAGCGCCTCCGCGCAGCCCGCCGGGTTCACCGTGGAGGGCAGCTTGTCCGCGCAGTCCTCGTGGGCGACGCACCCCGTGGAGCCGCCGGAACCCGCGGAGCCCCCGGTCCCTCCTGTGCCGCCACTGCCGCCGCTGCCGCCGGTCGGGGCCCCTGCCGTCCCACCGCCACCCCCGGTCCCACCCTTGCCCGCCCCACCGCCGGCTCCCCCCTTGCCTGCCGCCGAGCTCCCCCCCGCGGAGGTTCCCCCTGCGGCGCTCCCGGAGGATCCTCCCTGGGACCCCTGTTCCACGGGGGATTCGCTTCCATCCTCCCCCGAGCAGGCCAGCAGTCCGACGCCGATTCCGATCACCAGAAAAGCCTCACGCCACCAGCGCGAGGTGCCTACCTTGTTTCCCATGAACGGGGGTGATGGCAACCGGTGTGCCGCCCGGGAAAATGCCTCCTATCGTCGTTCTATTCTCCGGGGGAATGGTTCCGTCGACGACGGAAAGATTCCCTGGTGGCAACGAGGGTAGGGAGCAAGCTCACTCCAGGGCGCCGGAAGCGCTGATCTTCGCCTTGCCGCCCAGGTAGGGCCTCAGCGCTTCCGGAAGCGTGACCGAACCGTCCGCCTGCTGGAACTGCTCCAGCACGGCGATGAGCGTGCGCCCCACCGCGAGCGCCGAGCCGTTGAGGGTGTGGAGGAACCGGGGCTTGGCCTTGGGCTCCGGGCGGTAGCGAAGGTCCGCGCGCCTCGCCTGGAAGTCGCCGAACCAGGAGCAGCTGGAGATCTCCCGGAACTGCCCCTCGCTCGGGAGCCACACCTCCAGGTCGTAGGTCTTCTGCGAGGAGAAGCCCATGTCGCCCGCGCAAAGCAGGACTCGCCGGTGGTGGAGGCCCAGTCGCTCCAGGACGATCTCCGCGTGGCGGGTGAGCAGCTCGTGCTGCTCCTCGGCGGCCTCTGCCGGGGTAAACCGCACCAGCTCCACCTTGTCGAACTGGTGCTGGCGGATCATGCCGCGCACGTCCCGCCCTGCGCTCCCGGCCTCGCTCCGGAAGCAGGGGGTGTAGGCGGCGTAGGCCAGCGGCAGCCGGTCGGCCTCCAGCAGCTCGCCCCCGTGGAGGTTGGTGACCGGCACCTCCGCCGTCGGGATCAGGTACATCGCCTGGAGCATGTCCGACGCCTCGCCCTGGATCTTGAAGAGATCCTGCTCGAACTTCGGCAGGTTTCCGGTCCCGTAGAGGGCCGTCCCTCGCACCAGGAACGGGGTCTGGACCTCCGTGTAGCCGTGCTCTCCGGTGTGGAGATCCAGCATGAATTGGATGAGGGCCCGGGAGAGCCGCGCCCCGGCGCCGAACAGCACCGAGAAGCGGGACCCGGAGAGCCTGGCGGCCCGATCGAAGTCCAGGATCTGGAGCTGCCCGCCGATCTCCCAGTGGGGCCTGGGGGTGAACGGGAACGAGGGGCGCTCGCCCCAGACCTTCACCTCGACGTTCCCCGAGGCGTCCTCTCCGTCAGGCACCGCCGGCGCCGGCAGAGGCAGGTTCGGGACGCCCTGGAGCATCGCCTGGATCTCCGCCTCCACGGCGGCGGCTTCCTTCTCGAACTCCTTCTGCTCGGCGGACAGCCGCTTCAGCTCGTCGCGCCGCGCCAGGAACTCCGGCGATCCCTTGGGCAGCCGCGCCATCTCCTCGTTGGCCTTGTTCCGCTCGGCGGCGCGGCGCTCGCTGGCGGAGATCGCCTCCTTGCGGCGGCGGGCGAGCTCCTCGATAGAATCCAGCGAGGCGGCGGCGGCGTTGTTGCGGCGGGCGAGGGCGGTTTTCACCTCGGCGAGATGGTCGACGACAAAACGAAGATCGAGCATGGCGTGGGCCCATAGCACGGACGCTCCCTGCCCAGAGCCCCTGACCGAGCCGTCACCCCCGGAGCGCCGCCAGCGCCCGGGCCATGTCCGGCGGCGGCGGCGTCTCGAACCGGAGGCGCTCTCCGGTGATCGGGTGGACGAACCCCAGCACCGCCGCGTGGAGCGCCTGCCTCCCCAGCCCGTCGGCCAGCGCCCGGAGCCGTGGCTCCCGGGGGGGCTTGCCGTAGATCGGATCGCCCAGGAGCGGCGTCCCGGCGACCTCCGCCAGGTGGACCCGGATCTGGTGGGTGCGCCCGGTGGAGAGGAGGCACCGGACCAGGGCGCAGGGGCCCAGCTCCTCCAGCACCTCGACGTGGGTGACGGCGGTCTTGCCGCTCCGGACGCGGGTGGTGAACCGGAGGCGGTCCGTCGGGTGGCGGCCATGGAGGGTCTCGATCCGGCCGGGGCGGGGGACGCCCACGGTGAGGGCGAGGTAGGACCGCTCGATGTCGTGGCGCTCGAAGAGGGCCTTGAGCCCCTCGCGGGCCTGGTCCTTACGGGCCACCACCATGACCCCGCTGGTCCCCTTGTCGAGGCGGTGGACGATGCCAGGTCGTGCCCACGCCTCGCCCTCCTCGCCCTCGATCTCGAAGCCATCGCGGGCCAGCAGCCCGTTGACGAGCGTCCCGTCCTCGTGGCCCCGGGCCGGGTGGACGACGAGGCCCGCGGGTTTGTCCAGCACCAAGAGCCACTCGTCCTCGAAGAGCACCGGGAAGGTGATCGACGGGTCCGGGCGTGCCTCCGAGGAGAGGGGCGGGGGCGGGGTTACCTCCACGAACATCCCCGGCTGGACCTTCTGCGAGGAGCGGCCTGCCTGGCCCCCGATGCGGACATGGCCACCCTCGATCCACCGCTGGATCTCTCCCCGGGAGACCGCCTCGGGCCACCGGAGCGCCAGGAACCGATCGAGGCGCAGCCCCCCGTCGCCCGCCTCGACCTGCAACCTCACCAGAGCTTGGATTTGATGTGCCCGCGGGACTTGATCAGGATATCCACCAGCGCGCGGTCGTAAAAATTCTTCTGGTACAGGGAAGGGGCCACCCGGTTCTTGTAGAGGGCGCGGCCCTCCTCGATCTCTTCCGAGAGCAGCTCGAAGAGCGAATCTTCCTGGATTCCCTGGACGATCTTCTCCTCGTTGTACAGGGACAGATCGCTGGCGATGGCCCGGGCGAGGCGGCGCGCGGCTTCTTCGGTCTCAATCAGGGGCATGGGCCGCAGTATCGCGCCTCGGGCCCGTTTTTGTCAAAAGCGCTCCAGCACACGCCGCGATCAGCGGGGACACCACCAGCCCGTAGCGCCCCGCTCCGAAGAAGATCGCATGCACCAGCAGCGTCGTGCCCAGCGCCCCCGCCAGCGCCCCGGCGGGGAAAAACCCTCGCTCCCTCGCCCACCGCACCCCCGCCAGCGCCGCCAGGACCACGTAGGCCACCCACCCACCCCGGGTCAGCGCCAGCGCCACCCCCACCCCCCCGAGCAACCCCCCTCCCCTGCCCTGCCCCCTCGCCAGCGCCACCAGGGCTCCGATCAACATCAGCCTCCGCACCACCGTCTCCAGGGCTCCCGCCTGCACCTTGCGCTCGAAAGGGAACACCCCGGGCGCCGCCTCGTGGAGGTACCAGGGCCCCGCCCCGCAGTAATCGAAGGTCGCCCCGAGCTTCGCCGGGATCAGCGCCAGCCACCGCCCCGGCGCCTCCCGGATGATCCTCCGCGCGGCCTGGCCAAAACACACGTCCTTGGCCACCTCCGGGAACACCTCCCGGCACTCGGCCGGCACGTCCACCGGCGCCCAGTGCCCCGTCGCCTTCGGTCCCGCCCCGATCAGCAGGTTCCAGCCGCCGTTGGCGCTCACCAGCGTGCAACGATCCATCCGGACGCAGTTCCGTGCTGTCCACGGGAGGCACACCAGCAGGGCACCGAGCGTCAGCAGGAGGGCGCGGACCTCACCCCCCCGGCCCCCCTCTCCCTGAAGGGAAGAGGGGGGAGATCCTCCAGCAGTCGCAGGGGGGACCTCACCCCCCCGGCCCCCCTCTCCCGGGCGGGCAGAGGGGGGGGAGAGCAGGCCGAACAGCGGGATGAGCAGCAGGCACTGGGGGCGGATCAGCACCAGGAGGCCAAGCACCGCCGCCGCGGCGATCCACCACGCCTTTCGTCGGTGCTCCTCCGTGGAGGCCACGCCCACCAGCCAGGCGGCCACCGCCAGGAGCGAGGCGGTGACGCCCTCGGTCATCAGGGCGGGGGTGTAGAGCACGGTGGCCGGGTCCAGGGCCGCGAGGAGCCCCGCGAGCAACCCCGCCCGGCGGCCGGCGAAGCGGCGTGTCATCGCCTGCACCGCCGCCACCCCCGCCACCCCGAGGAGCAGGTTGAGCAGCGCGCCGGCCGCGGCCTGGGGGCCGGTGATCCGGTACACGAGCGACAGCAGGAAGGGATACCCGACCGGGTAGTGAGCGGCGTAGGTGACGACGCCATCGGGCCAGAGCCAGGTGTAGCCGGCGCCCTCCGCCATGCGGGACGCGAGGCGGTGGTAGTAGATACCGTCGGCGGCGGGCATCGCCTCCCCGAGCACACCGACCAGGACCGCCCCCCGGACCAGGGCGGCCACCGCCGCCACCGCCAGCCCATCCCGCAGCGTGCTCCTGTCCTCGGTCTGCACGGCCCCCCTTTACCACGAGCTCCCCCCACGCTCTCTTTGGACCCGCCCCTGGCCACGGAGTACGGAATGCACCGTTCGGGGCTCTCCCTGGGAAGAACCGATGCCAGCAGGTGGCATGGGGTGGTAGCGTCCCGTGCATGAGGAAGAAACTTCCGCAGGATGCCCGCGCGGTCGTGACCGGAGGCGGCAGCGGCCTCGGCAGGGCCATCTGCTACGACCTGGCCGGGCGAGGGGCGCGCGTGCTGGTCACCGACGTGAGGCTCGCCACGGCCGAAGAGACGGCGGAGACGCTGCGCCGCCGCGGCAGCGAGGCCCACGCCATGCAGGTGGACGTGCGCAGGCCAGAGCAGGTGGAGGCCATGGCCAAAAAAGCCACCGAGCTCTGGGGCGGGACCGACGTGCTGGTGAACAACGCGGGCCTCGCGGTGGTGGGGGAGCTCGGCAAGATCCCCGTCGAGGAGTGGCAGTACCAGGTGGACGTCAACCTGATGGGCGTCATCTGGGGCTGCCACCACTTCGGACCCGACATGGCCAGGCGCGGCTCCGGCTTCATCCTCAACGTGGCCAGCTCCGCCGGGCTGCTGGCCGCACCGATGATGGGCCCTTACAACGTCACCAAGGCCGGCGTCATCGCCCTGTCCGAGACGCTCTTCGCGGAGATCGGGCCCGCCGGCGTCACCGTGTCCGCGCTCTGCCCCACGTTCCTCCGTACCAACATCCACAAGGACGCGCGCTCCTTCGGCGGAGGTACGAGCGAGAAGACCGACAAGCTGGTGACCCAGGCCAAGTGGAGCGCGGAAGAGGTGGCCAAGGTGGCCATCGACGAGCTACTCGCGGGGAAGCTCTACATCATCCCGCAGACCGACGGGAAGGTGCTCTGGCGCGCCAAGCGGGCCCTCGGCCAGAACTTCTACGCGGCGATCCGCGCCGCCCTCAAGCGGGGCGGCCTGGAGGCGGTGCTCAAGTTAGGGAGCTCCGGCGAGCGCCGGGCGCGCCGCGGAGACCTTTTCCTCGCGTTTCTTTGCAGGCTCCTTCGCCGGAGCCTTCGCGGGGGCCGACTTCTTCTCCTCGACAAGCTGGGTGAGGAGGCTACAGACCAGCCCGACCACCGACCGCCAGGAGGCGCCGCGGGGCTCCAGCGACAGCACCAGCTCACCGGCCTTGCGACCGTGGACCCAGCGGCCGAAGGGGGCCAGGCTCCGGGCCTTGCGGGCCGCGTCCGTGTCCTCGGCCACCCGCACCAGCACCTCGGGGCAGGCGATCACGCCCCCAGAGCCGACAGCAAAGGCGTAGCCGATCTCGATCCCGTGGAGCCCCCGGAGCGCCCCCTTCGGCAAGATCATCAGCCGCAGCTCGTCCGGCTCGCTCTGCCCTTGAGGGAAGCGAGCCCAGGGGACGAGGCGGGCGCCGGGGGCGCGGCGGCGCAGCTCCCGGAGCAGCCGCTGGAGCAGCGGGGCCGGACCCCGGAGCAGCGAAGGCGCCAACTCGGAGGAGCGCCCGGTGAAGAAGAGCGCCACCAGGGTCAGCGCGTCCAGCACCAGCAGGTTGGCGTGGTAGGGGGAGACCCGGAAGGTGGCCGCAGCAGCGACGCCCACCGCGAGGCAGGCCAGCAGGAGCCCCACCTTGCCCCAGCCAGTGCTGGCGTCCAGCCAGGTGTCCCGGAGCCTCGGCGCCGGGACGAACGCCTCCGCCTCGCTCAGCGCCAGCCACCGCCCGGGCCCCCGGGAGACCGGCCTGGGCAGCGGCGTCCGGTGGGCCACCAGCAGCATGGCGCCCACCAGCACCACGGTGCCGACCACCGGAGGCTCCAGGAGCAGCTGGAGCCCCACCCCCAGGGCCACCGCAGGGCCCGCCAGGAAGGCGCGCACGTGGGGCGGCGCCGGAAAGAACGGGCGAGGCGCGAGGCCGGCGCGCTTCGCGGCCAGCTCCACCTGCCGCCCCTTGATGGCCGTCAGCGCGGTGAACAGGATGGCCACCCCCGCGGCCACCGCCAGGAACACCTGCCGCTCCCGGGATTCGCTCCGCAGGATGGCCTTCACCGTGGTACTGGGCGGGGGGCGGATCCTCGGATCGTTCACCGCCCCCAGCGACCGGGGGTCGATCCGCACGGACCACGCCACCTGCTCGGCCTTGGCCACGTGGGGCCTCACCAGCTCGATCTCGTCCCGATCCGGGAACCGCCGCGTCGTCGTCAGGAACGCCCCGGTGCTGCTCAGCCCTAGATCCGGCCCCCGTTCCCCTCCGGTGGGCTCCGTCGGCGCCGACGGCACCACCACCACGGTCTTCGCGCTGTCCACCCCGTTCGGCAGCCGCGCCCCAAGCCAGCGCAGCTTCACCATGGTCCCGTCCTTCTCCAGCGCCCCGGCCTTGACCAGATCGGTCCGGTAACGGAACTTCAGCAGGTACGTCCCTCGCGGCAGCCCCTTCGGATCGTCCACCTGGAGCCGCAGCCCCCCGTCCGGCGTCACCACCACCGCCAGCGGTACCTGCTCCTCCACGTGGGCGCTCGCCCCGTCCCGCTGCGGGATCGCCACCGCCGCTCCTTCCGGCTGCGCGTCCACGTCCACCCCTCCCAGCGCGAACACCCGCATCGGGCTCCCCCGGACCCGCAGGCTCATCTGGTGCTCCACCGTCGCGCTGCCGTTTCGCTCCACCAGCAGCCGCACGTCGTCGCTCAGCACCGTCGTCTCGATCCAGGCGCGAGCCTCCCGGGGGCACAGCGCCACCAGGAGCGCCACCCCCCACCAGAACCAGGGCCATTTGCTTGTCCGGGGCATATCCTACATCCACGTACCTTGGCCCCATACACCCGGCCAACTTCCTGCGGAGAGGGGGTGGAGGGGGGCGGGGTGGCGCCGGGGAGGCCAGGGGGGGCTGGTTGCTAGGCAGGGGGGGGATCGTTAGGTTGGCCTACCGGTATGGCAAAGGATTTTTACGGTGCCCTGGGCGTGAGCAAGGGGGCCGACGGTGAAGAGATCAAGAAGGCGTACCGACGCCTGGCGACGAAGCTCCACCCGGACAAGAACCCGGGGGACACGAAGGCGGAGGAGCGCTTCAAGGAGGTGAACCAGGCGTACCAGGTGCTCTCCGACGCGAAGAAGCGAGCGCTCTACGACGAGTTCGGGGAGGAGGGGCTGAGGGAGGGCTTCGATCCGGAGCAGGTGAGGGCCTACAAGCGCTACCGCGAGCAGTTCGGCGGGCGAGGAGGAGGCGATGTCTTCTCCGGGATGGGCGGCGATTTTGGCAGCGTGTTCTCGGATCTCTTCGGGGGTCGCATGCCCCGGGGAGCCCCCCGCCGCGGCGCGGACATCGAGAGCGGGCTGACCCTCGATTTTGCGTCAGCGATCCGCGGGACCACGCTGCGGCTGCGGCCCCGGGGCTCCGACGGGGACGAGGTGACGGTGAGGGTGCCGCCGGGGGCGGAGGACGGCAAGCGGCTGCGGGTGCCAGGGCAAGGGGCTCCGGGGCCGGGGGGCGGCCCGGCAGGGGATCTGGTGCTGCACATCCAGGTGACCGCCCACGAGCATTTCTGGCGCGAGGACGACGACCTCCACGTCCGCCTGCCGGTGACGCCGCTGGAGGCCTTCGAGGGGGCGAAGGTCCGCGTGCCCACCGTGGACGGGTCGGTGGTGATGAAGCTGCCGGCGGGGGCCCAGAGCGGGCAGAAGATCCGGCTCAAGGGCAAGGGAGTCGCCCGGAAGAACCAGCCCCCGGGGGACCTCTACGTCCACCTCCAGATCCAGATCCCCCACGACCCCGCCGCCGAGGGCGCGCTCCGGGAGCTTGAAAAGCTGATGCCGCCGGGCGATGACCTCCGCGCCAAGGTGACCCTCTGATGCGCGCCTCCTCGCTCTGCCTGCTCCTCGCCCTCGTCCTCCCTGCCTGTAGCCCCTGGAAGATCCGCTACGAGCCCCGCTCCACCGCCACCGCCGCCCCCACCGCCCGCAAGGCCACCCGCTTCCTCCCCGAGGAGAGCCAGAAGCTGGCGCAGGCCGGGGGCAAGGCGCTGGGGGCGCTGGAGGTCGAGGGCTCCGGGATCGTCGCCGAGCGCCTGGAGGACCTGCACAACAAGGCCCGGGAAGAGGCAGCCCGCCACGGCGGCACCCACTTCCTCCACCTGGACGCGGGGTTGGACGCTGCGGCGCTGGGCGGCATCAACAACGCCTTCGGGGTGTCGCTCAAATCGTCAGACCTGCTCTCCGGCTCGAAGAAGGCGCTCTACCTGGTGGTAGCGGTCCCCCGGGAGGGCTGGGCGGGGCTGCCCCCGGACCTCCAACCGCTCCCCTGAGCCATTCACGGCGCGGTGAAGAGGTACCCCACCCCGCGGACCGTCCTGAGGATCCGAGGGTTCCTGGGGTCATCCCCGAGCTTCTTCCTCAGGTGGGAGACGTGCACGTCGATGCTTCGCTCGAAGGCCTCGTCGGGGCTGCCCCGGACCAGATCCACGAGCTGCTCGCGGGTGAGCACCCGCCCGGCGCGCTCGGCCAGCGCCCGGAGCAGATCGAACTCGTACGTGGTTAGGGTCAACTCAACCCCACCCACGGTGACCCTCCGCCCGGCCGGGTCGATCACCATGGTCCCCACCGACACCAGCCCCACTGCGGGCCCCACCTTGCCTCGGGCGCGCCTGGCGTGGGCGCGGATCCTCGCCAGGAGTTCCCGGGAGGAGAAGGGCTTGGCGATGTAGTCATCGGCGCCGCCTTCCAGCCCCATCACCCGGTCGGCCTCCTCTCCCCGGGCGGTGACCATCAGGATCGGGGTGTCCACCCGGGCCCGGAGCTGCCTGCACAGCTCCAGCCCGTCCGTGCCGGGGAGCATCAGGTCCAGCAGGATCACGTCGGGGCGCTCCCGGAGCACGGAGGCGAGGCCTTCTCTGGCGTCCGCCGCCAGCGTCACCCGGACGCCGTGCCCCTCCAGGTACTTCGCCGTCAACCTCGCCAGCTTCTGATCATCCTCGATGTAGACCACCGAGGGGTGCTCCTCGCTCTCCATGATGGCGTGCACCGTAGCACCGGCTCAGCGCCGCTTCCGCACCCGGACGCGGAGGACCTTCCGGGGGGAGGCATCGATGATCTCAAAGAGGACGCCGTTGAGCTGGAGGTGGTCGCCCTTGCGGGGAATGCCTCCGGAGAGGTGGATCATCAAGGCGGCGAGGGTGTGGCCGTGCTGGGTGGGGAGATCGAGGTTCAGCTCCCGGTTGACGCGGCGTAGCCGGGCGGAGCCGGGGACCTCGCAGGATCCGTCGGCGCCGAGCGCCAGCGCCGCGGCGGGCTTCTCGTACTCGTGGAAGATGTCACCGACCAGCTCCTCGACCAGATCCTCGACGGTGACCATGCCGAGGAGGGCGCCGGTGTCGCTGACGACGATGGCGAGGCGCATGCGCCGCTGCTGGAGCTCCTTGAGGGCCTCGACGGCGGGCATCGTCCCGGGGATGAAATAGGGAGCACGGACGATCTCCGGGAGGGAGACCCGCCGCTGGGCGGCCATCTGGCCGAGGACCTCCCGGGCGGTGACGTAGCCGACCACGCTCTCGGCGCCGCCCTCGCACACCGGGATCCTCGCGTGGCCGCTCTCCCCCAGGACCCGCACCACCTCCTCGGTGGAGGCGCTCACCTCCAGGGTCACCATGTCCTCGCGGAGGACCATCACCTCGGCCACCGACAGCTTCTCGAAGTCCAGGGCCCGGCGGGCGATCTCGCCGGTATCCTTGCGCAGCTCGCCGGATTTCGCCGCCTCCTCCAGCAGCAGCCGCAGCTCGGAGGAGGAGAGCTTGCTCTCGGTGAAGGAGGTCGAGTCGTCAAAGAGGCGAAGCACGAGGTTGGTGGCGGTGGTCAGCCCCCAGACCAGAGGCCGCCCGGCGTGGGCGAGGAGCTGGAGCGGGCGGCTCACCAGCAGCGCGTACCCCTCGCTGTAGCGCAGCGCCAGGGACTTGGGGACCAGCTCCCCCAGCATCAGCGACAGGAACGAGATGGCTCCGACCACCACCGCCAGCGCCAGCCCTTCGGCGTAGGTGCCGACCCCGAGGCCGCGGAAGACCCCGGCGAGGCGCTCCGCCACCGCCGCGCCACCGAAGGCCGAGGCCGCGGTGCTGACCAGGGTGATCCCCACCTGGATCGTCGCCAGCAGCCGCTCCGGGGAGGCGCGCAGCTCCTTGACGGCGATGGCCCGCTTCATGCCGCGGGCGACCATCTCCTGCAGCCGGGTCGGGCGCACCGAGAGGGTGGCGATCTCCGCGGCGGAGAAGACCCCGTTGGCCACGATCAGGGCCAGGATGATGAGGATCTCGGTGAACAAGCTTGGAGCAGCCCCCCGGAGCGAGGGGGCGGATCAGGGGCAGTTCTGGGAGGTGTACGAGGTGGGGTAGACCGGAACCCCTGCGTCGACGAAGCTGGCCTGGAGCGAGTCGCAGTACCAGCTCCCGCAGGTGGTCATCACCATGAAATGCAGGTGGGCCCCGGTGGACCAGCCGGAGTTCCCGGATTTGCCGATCT
>CAZSDX010000084.1:0-16835 GCA_964605685.1 uncultured Polyangiaceae bacterium | reverse complement strand
GGCCGGGTGCTGCGGTCGCGCCGAGGGAGGCCCGGCGCCGTGCGCGCCGTGGCCGTCGTGTGCCCCGGGGGACGAGCAGCCGCTCGCCAGGAGCACCAGCAGGAGCACGAGCAACCAGCGGCTCACGGACCCACCTCGATCTTGCCCGTGGCGCGGCCCAGCTTGAGCCAGGCCAGGTTGAGGCGGATCTCGGCGCTGATCTCCTGCATCCGCGCCTCGCGCAAGGAGCGCAGCGCGTCGAGCACCGAGACCAGCGGCACCTGGCCGCCAGCATAGGAGGCCACCATCAGCGACAGCGCCCGGCGCGCCAGGGGCACGAGCCGCTCGCGGGCGGTGCTCCACCGGACATGGGCCGCCGCGAGCGTCTCCCTGGAGGACGCGACCTCTCCCTCGATCATCCGGCTCATGGCCCGCACCTCGTGCTCGGCCATGGCCTTCATGGCGCTGGCCTCGTCGACCCCGGCGTGGAGCCGATCGCGCCAGATCGGCAGGCTCACCCCGGCCATCAGCATGACCCCGGGGCCATCCTGCATGGTGCGGGCCCCCCCGAACCGCAAAAACGCCATGGGCCAGTACATCGATCGCATGGCGTCGACGCCCGCGCTTGCCCGGGAGATTCTCGTCCTGGCGGCCCGCAGCTCGGGGCGCGCCTCGGACGCCGCGCCGACCAGTTCGGAGAGCGTCGGGGGAGCGCGCGTCGGGGTGGACAGCTCACAGAGGACGACTTCCCCGGAGACCGGCTGCCCCAGGGCGGCCTCCAGCATGGCGCTCGCTGCGCGCAAATCCGCCTGCGTGGCCTTCACCTCGGCGTCGAACCGGGCCACCTCGATCTGCGACCGGAAGACGTCGCCTGTGCCGTTCTCGCCGGCCTGGAGCCTCGCCTTGCTGAGGGAAAGCGTCTGCTGCGACAGCGACGTCAACTCCTCGAGCAGCGCCAGCATCCGCTGCTGCTCGACGACCATCAGGAAGGACGCGACGACTTGCTGCTCGACATCCAGGGTCACGGAACCGACCTCGGTGGCCACCGCCGATGCCTCGGCCTCGGCGACGCGCCGCCGGGCGCGCAGCACACCCGAGAGAGGGAAATCTTGCTGAAACTGCAGGCTACCGTTGATCCCGTCCAGCCGGATCGGCAGGTGATCCACGGACAGCATCACCATCGGATCGGGTAGCGCGGACACCACCCGCGGCACCTGGGCCGCAGCCGTCGCCCGCGCCCGCGCCGCGGCGATCTCTGCCCGGCTCTGGCGCGCCAGCGAGAGCGCATCGCGCAGGTGGAGCGGGGAAGGGAGGGGCCGGGCTGGCTCCGCGGACGCCGGGCGCGCGCCCAGCAGCAAGGCCGCCGCGCAAGCCCCGAGCCAGAGACCCCACTGGTGCGGGTGACCCCCACGGGCGGAGCGAGCCAGCAGCACAAGGGGGCAGCAGAGCCGAGTGACCCAGAGGGTCACAGAAAGAGGCAAGGCGGCTCGACCAGGGAGCGACAACATGACCTCTTTTCATCAACATCCGTACCGACCACCACGACCCCGGCGCAGTAAAGAGGTTGCGCCATGGCGCACGCTCATCGACCTCGCAACGAGGGGATGCCCCCTGCGAGAGGTGCGCGGGCCATGCAAAGGCTGCGCGTGCATCATGATGTCCAAGGCAACCCTGCACGGTGTCGTTCCTGAAAACGAAGGGGATTTGTGACCGGTACGGTCACAAGCGAAGAAGCTGTGCCCCAGGCCATGGAACGCGATGGGTTCACGATCTGAGCGTGCTGGCGATAACCAAAGACCCACCCCGAGAGACACAACGTTTTTGCCGGAGATGTCTTCGTGCGGTGTGGGCTTGTTTCTTTGAATAATACGAAAATCGTTTACGTTGATCGTTATGCTGTCTTCGGCTGACCGCGAGATCAGGCTTGGCCTGTGGAAGATTCACATCCTGCACCACGCCGAATGCAGAGAAGTCTGGGGCGCATGGTTGCTCGAAGAGCTGGCCGAGCACGGCCACCAGTTGAGCCCGGGTACGCTGTACCCTGCGCTCGCGCGGATGGAGCGAAATGGCTGGCTACGCAGGGTGAACAAGGCGCCGCATGCGCGGGCGAGGCAGACGCTGCGCATCACCGCGGCGGGCAAGCGCCTGCTGGCAGATCTACGGCGCGACGTGGCCGAGCTGTACAAAGAGATCGCCCTGGGGCGAGGCCCCACCAAAAAAGGGGTCGATCGATGAGCCAGGCGTGGGTGCTCCTGACCGAGGCGCCCCGGGCCACGATCCTCGTGCGCCTCATGGTGGGCCTGGTGTTCGCGTCCGAGGGGTTCTTGAAGTTCATCCAGGCCGAGGCGCAAGGCGCGGGTCGATTCGCCAGGATCGGCCTCCCGGCGCCCGACCTGCTGGGGCCCTTCGTCGGTGCGGTCGAGACGATCTGCGGGTTGTTCGTGCTGGCGGGGCTGCTGACGCGTATCGCAGCGCTGCCGCTGGTGGTCGACATGCTGGTGGCGCTGACGTCGACGAAGGTGCCAATCCTTCTCGGGGGAGGCTACTGGATCTTCGCCCACACCTTCGCGCCGAAGGCAGGGGTCTGGGCGTTCTTGCACGAATCGAGGACAGACCTGTCGATGCTGTGCGGCTCGCTGTTCCTGGCCTGGGTGGGGGCGGGCCCCTGGTCGCTGGATGCGAGGCTTTCGGGTGGCCGCCGGGGCCCGGAGGGTGAAGCGTGAGACCCCTAACGAGATCAAGGCTGACGCTGGCGCTGGCGCTGGCGCTGGCGCCTGGTTGCACACAACCGACGAACGGAGGCGCAGCTTCGTCCGCGAGCAGCGCCCCCGTGGCGTCGACGACGCCGCCAGAGGCGAGGTGGTTGGCCGAGGGCTCGACCGACGAGCGATTCACTCGCGTGGCGAAGCACCTTCGGGGCTTCGACGTGGCGATGGCCGAGGTGGGCTACCGCTATGGCGAGCTGCACTGGGCGGGCAAAGATCACAACTGGGGCTACGCGGCCTACCAGCTCGCCAAGATCGAGACCGCCGTGGCCAACGGCGTCGAGCGCCGCCCGAAGCGAGCGGCGTCAGCCCGGATGCTCGAGGCGCCATCGGCGGCGATGAAGCGCGCCATCGAGGGGCGAGACAGCGCGGCCTTCGACGCGGCGTTCGCGTCCCTGACGGCGGCGTGCAACGCCTGCCATCAGGCCGAGCAGGTGCCTTTCATCCGGGTCGAGCCCCCAGCGATACGGGCCTCGATCGTCCATGCCCCGGAGGGCGCCCCGTGAGCGACTGGGGTGAGGTGGCCGAGGTGAGCTGGTCGTTTTTCAAGCTGGGATTGACCTCGTTCGGCGGGCCCGTGGCGCACATCGGCTACATCCGGGCCGAGTGCGTCGAGCGCAAGAAGTGGCTCGACGACGCGGCCTACGCGGATCTGGTCGCGCTGTGCAATTTCATCCCGGGGCCCGCCAGCAGCCAGGTGGTCTTCGCCATCGGGATGCAGCGGGCGGGGCTCCTGGGTGCGCTGGGGGCCTCGCTGGGCTTCCTGGCGCCGTCGGGGGCGGCGATGATCGCCTTTGCGTACGGCGTGGCGGCGCTGGGCGACCTGCGGGGGGCCGGGTGGCTGCACGGGCTGAAGCTGGCGGCGGTGGCGGTGGTGGCGCAGGCGGTCTGGGCGATGGGCAACAAGCTGTGCACCGACCGAGCGCGGGTGACGATGTGCCTTGCCGCAGCGGCGCTCTCGCTGGTGGTGCCCGGGGCGCTGACGCAGATCGGCCTGCTGCTGGCGGGGGCAGCGCTGGGCTGGCGCCTGTACCGAGATCAACCGGCCCCGCAGGCGGCCGACGCGCAGGGCGTCCGGGGCCACGCCGTGGCGGCCAGCGCGCTGGCGCTGTTCGGCCTGCTTCTTCTGCTACCGAGGCTTCTGGCGCCGACGCTGCCAGAGGCCAGTGCGGGGCTCACCGCGAGGTTCGACGCCTTCTACCGCTCGGGGGCGCTGGTCTTCGGCGGAGGCCATGTGGTGCTGCCGCTGCTGCGCGAGGCGATGGTGCCCCGGGGGTGGCTGAGCGACGACGCCTTCCTGGCGGGCTACGGCGCGGCGCAGGCGGTGCCGGGCCCGCTGTTCAGCTTCGCCGGCTACCTGGGCGCGATGGTCTGGCAGGGCGACGGGGCCTGGCGCGGCGGGCTCTTCGGTCTGCTCGCCATCTTCTTGCCGGCCTGGCTGCTGATCGGAGGGGCGCTGCCGTTCTGGTCCTCGCTCCGCTCGCGGGCCTGGATGCAAGCCTGCCTGCGGGGCGCCAACGCCTCGGTGGTTGGGGTGCTGCTGGCGGCGCTGTATTCACCCGTGATGAGCGAGGGCGTGAAGACCCCCCGCGACGCCGCGGCCGCGATGGTGGCCTTCGCCCTGCTCGAGGTGTGGAAGGCCCCTCCGCTCGCCGTCGTCGCGCTCGCGGGCGCAGCTGGCCAGTGGCTCCTGCGGTGACTCAGGCGCGCCCGCAAGCCTGGCGCCACGAGCGAGCCAGCGCCGCTGCCGCGCGCCGCACGTCTTCTTCGCTGGTGCCCCGCCCCAGCGTCAGCCGCACCAAGCCCACCGCCTCGCCCGGGGCCACGCCCATCGCGAGGATGACGGCAGAGGCCTGCTCGTGGCCGTCGTGGCAGGCCGACCCCGTCGAGGCGGCCACCTCGGGCGCCAGGGCGAGCACCTGGCCGCCAGTGGCCCCCGGAAAGCGCACGTTGAGGGTGTTGGGCAAGCGCAGCTCACGGTGACCGTTGAGGACCAGCCCCGGCACGGCCTCGGCCAGCAAGCCATGAAGCAGGTCGCGCAGCCCCCGCACATGGGCGGTGTGGGCCTCAAGCCCGACGCGGGCTTCCTCGCCTGCCTGACCGAGGCCGACGATGCTGGCCACGTTCTCGGTACCCGGGCGTACCCCTTGCTCGTGGCCCGCGCCCAGCGCAAAGGGAGCGATGACAACGCCGCGGCGCACGTAAAGAGCGCCGACGCCCTTGGGCGCGTACAGCTTGTGGCCCGCGACCGAGAGCAGATCGACGCCCAAGGTGCGCACGTCGATCGGCACCTTGCCGACCGACTGCGCAGCGTCGGTGTGGCACAGCGCCCCGGCAGCCCGGGCCCGCGAGGCCAGCTCGCTCACAGGTTGCAGCACCCCGGTCTCGTTGTTCGAGTGCATCACGGTCACCAACGCCACACGCTCGTCGATGGCGGCCTGATCGATCCGTGCAACACCGTCGCTGTCAACCAACAACCGCACGACCTCGAAGCCCCGGCGCTCGAGCCAACCGCAGGGCCGCTCGGTGGCCGGGTGCTCGATGACGGTGGAGACCACCCGGCGGCGCCCCGCGGGGGCTGCCTCGGCGGCTCCCCGGATGGCCAGGTTGTTGGCCTCGGTGCCGCCCGAGGTGAAGACGATCTCATCGGGGTCGCAGCCGAGCAGCAAGGCGACCTGCCCCCGGGCTCTGGCGACAGCCTCGGCGGCGCGGCGGCCGTAGACGTGGCCGCTCGACGGGTTGCCAAAATGCTCGCGCAGGTAGGGCAACATGGCGTCGACCACCGTGGGCGAGAGGGGCGTGGTCGCGTTGTGGTCGAGGTAGATCGGATCGCGCATCAAGACACCCTGCGTCAAGAGGTCCACTGTTGCATCCAGGGTTTGGCTCGGTATCGATCCCACGAGTCAGGCAGCACCGTCACCACCGGGCCACTCAGCCCGCCCCGGGCAGCCACCCTCAGCGCGGCGACCACGTTCGTCCCGGCCGAGCCGCCGACCAGCAGCCCTTCTTCCTGCACCAAGCGCCGGACCATGGCGAAGCTCTCCTCGTCGCTGACGCGCTCGGCGCCGTCGATCACCTCGCGGTGCAGGTTGGCGGGGGCCTCGCTGCCGCCGATGCCCTCGACCCCGTAGGAGCCGTCCGGCCCGATGACTCCGGTCTCGACCCAGCCCGCCAGCCCGGAGCCGACCGGGTCGGCCAGGACGACCCGCACCCCCGGCAGGCTCGCCTTCAACCGGCGCCCGACACCGCTGATCGTGCCGCCCGTGCCCGCGCCTGCCACGAAGGCCCCCACGTTCCCGCCGGTCTGCGCGAGGATCTCGGCGCCGGTGGTGCACTCGTGCGCTCGTACGTTGGCCGGGTTGGAGAACTGTTCTGTCAGAAACCACCCGTTCTCGTCGGCCATGCGCCGGGCGACGTTGCGGAAATTGTCGGGGCTCGACGGAGGAGCGTTGGGCGTCATCACGACCCTGGCCCCGAGCGAGGCGAGCGCCGCGCGTTTGTCGACCGACATCTTCTCGGGCATCACGCAGACCAGCCCGTAGCCCCGCATGGCGGCCACCAGCGCCAGCCCCATCCCCGTGTTGCCGGCGGTGGCCTCGATCAGCGTCGTCCCGGGGCGCAGCACCCCGCGAGCTTCGGCGTCGTCGAGTATGGCCAGCGCGATGCGGTCCTTGATGGAACCTCCGGGATTCAGGTGCTCACACTTCGCCAGGACGAGCACGGGAAGGTCGAGAGAGAGACGCTGGAGAGGGACGAGCGGCGTGTTGCCGATGGAGGAAAGGATACCCGTCATCAGAACACCAGCGCCTTGTCGGCCCACTGGGTCCAGTTGGAAAGTTCCTCAAGCGTGCTCCGCTTGGTACCTTCCGCGAGTCCGGGGTCAGCGATCCCGCGGGCGTCCATGCATGTGCCGCAAGCACCGATCTCGACGCCGTGATGCACGGGGCTTTTCAGCATCACCTCCAGGTTGTAGTAGCCCTGCGGGACCTTCTGGTGCGCCTTCGCGCAGGCAACCGCGTCACCGATCAGGAAGATCTTCACCTCCTCGCCCTCGCGCTTCGAGAGCCCGCGAGGCGAACCGCGTTGTAACTGCGCTCGGTGCCGTAGGGGGCATCGTTCAGGATGAAGAGTGTCTTTGCCATGGTCATGCTCCTTGTGCGGCCAGCTCCCGCCAGGCTTGTGTCCCGCCGCACAGGGACCGAACCGAGTTCCAGCCGAGGGCACGCAGCTCCGTCGCCGCACGCTCCGAGCGGCCGCCGCCCTTGCCGCACACCGTGACGAGCACCGCGTCCTTCGGGAGCGCCGACGCCCGCGCAGCGAGCGACTCGAGCGGGATGTTGATGGCGCCATCAACGTGCCCCGCCGCAAATTCGTTGGGCGAGCGCACGTCGATGATGACCGCGCCCGCCACGTGTCGGAGCTCTGCAGGCTCGACACACGTCGGCGACGGCGCGAGCGCCGACGGTCGACGGAGGGTCTCGCTCATGCGAACGGCAACCACGACCCCCGAGGTGAATGTCAACGCAGCGACGAGCCACATGGCGACAGGCAGGCCGAGTGCGTCCGCGGTTACCCCCGCCAGCAGCGCGCCGATGGCGTAGCCCAGATCACGCCAGAGCCGGTAGACCCCCACCGACGACGCTCGCCACGAGGGGTGCGCCACGTCGCCGATCGCGGCCAACAGCGTCGGGTACACCATCGCCGTGCCGACACCGAGCAGCGCCGCCCCCAGCGCGAAGCCCCCGAAGCCCGACGACAGCACCACGACGGCGATGCCCACGGCCTGGACCCACATGCCCCCCGCGATCAGCCACTTGCGACCCACGCGATCAGACCAGGCCCCGGTGAAGAGCTGCGCCATGCCCCACGTCGCCGGGTAGATGGCCGCCAGCGTCCCGATCTGCTCGAGGTCCATCCGCGCGGCTGCGAAAAAGAGTGGGAAGAGGCCCCAGGCCATGCCGTCGTTGAGGTTGTTCACCATGCCGGCCTGGCTGGCGCTCGACAGGTTTCGGTCGAGCAGCGACGTGCGCCAGAAGACCTCGCGCTGCGTGGGCATTTTTTCGGGGGGAAGTTCACCGCTCAGCTTCGACTCGGTGGCGACGTGTTGCTTCGTCTCACGCACGAGCAGCGCCGAGAGCAGTAGCCCGATGAGGACGAACGAAACCCCGAGGTAAAAGGGCTGCGGCCGGAGGCCGTAGCGGGCCGCCACGAGGCCGGTCGCCAGGGCGCTGGCGGCGACGGCGAAGTAGCCGGCGAACTCGTTGAGTCCCATCGCGAGCCCACGTTTCTGCGGGCCTGCGAGGTCGATCTTCATGATGACCGTGGTCGACCAGGTGAGGCCTTGGCTGACGCCGAGCAGCGCGTTGGCGAAGAGCACCCAGGCCCAGCTTGGCGCCCACATCAGCAGGAACGGCACAGGCGCCGCCACCAACCACCCGCCGACGAGCACATGCTTGCGCCCGAGGCGATCGGAGAGCCTCCCCGCGAGGTAGTTCGTCAGCGCCTTGGTGACGCCGAAGACGACGATGAAGGAGAGCACAGCGGCCTTCGCCGCGAGGTGGAACTCCTGCTCCGCGATGGGCGGCAGGATCGTGCGCTCCATGCCGACCATTGCCCCGACGAATGCGTTGACGACGACGAGCAGCGAGAACTGTCCGAGGTTCTCCCGGATGCCGAGGCGAACAGGGCTCACGACGATCCTCCTTCGCGCCCCTGGTTGATGCGCAGGATCTGCTCCACCGCGGCGGGCTTCGGGGGGACTTCACAGAGCGCATCGACAAACTCGTCGCGAGACATCGACAGGAGCTGGTTCCAGCGCCTCTCGAAGGCAAGGGTGCTCGATGGCTTGCCGCTCATCCCGGCACCGCACATCGAGCCGGAGAAGTGGCCAGGGTAGACCTCAAGGTCGCCCGGCAGTGTGAGCAGCTTCGTGTGGATACTGTCGTACAGTTCACCCGCATTTTCTCGCGCACGCCCCGGGAGATCAGGGCGACCGACTGCGCCGACGAACAGGGTATCGCCGGTGAGCACGAACCAAGGATCGGTACCGCGCCGGAGGTCGGTCGCCACGAGGCTCACGCTCTCGGGCGTGTGACCCGGCGTGTGGAGCACCTTCAAACGCGTGTTGCCAAGCTCGATCTCCTGGCCATCACGCAGCGGCTCGAAGTCGAGGGTGACATTGGCCGACTCGTGCAAGCAGTAGGGGGCACCAACCTTCTTCGCGAGGGCGGGACCTCCAGAGCGATGGTCAGCGTGGACGTGCGTGTCGATGACGTGCGTGATGCGCATGCCCTTCGACGACGCAAATGAGATGTACGCATCGACGTCTTCTTCGTGGGCGTCGACAACCACACACGGGCCGAGGCCCCCGCAGCCGAAGAGGTACGCGGCGCAGCCGGTCTCGAAGTAATAGTAGGGCTTGAAGATCACAGCTGCGCGCCTCCGCTCTCGACGCGCCAGCCTTGAGCGCGCCAGTCGACGACGCCTTGCTCCATGCGGTGGGCCTTGAAGCCCTTCTTGCGGAGCAGCTCGACCGCATCGACAGCCATCACGCAGTACGGACCGCGGCAGTACGCCACGATGTCGCGACCCTTCGGGAGCTCCTTCAGGCGCGCTGAAAGCTCACCGACAGGGATCGAGAGCGCGCTGGGGATATGACCCGAGCGGTACTCCTCGACCGGACGAACATCGAGCACCGTGACCTCGCCGGCCTTCACCCGCCGCAGAAGCTCGTCCCCCTCGACCGCCTCCATGGCGCCGCGCTCTTCGAAGTACTCGCGCGAGACCCGCTCGACTTCGGCCAGGCGTGCCTCTGCGAGCCCACGCAGGGCGAAGAAGAAGCGGCAGACCTCGTCGTCGGCGACGCGGTACTCGACGTACAGGCCCTTCTTCTCCGCGTCGACGAGGCGCGCAGCGCGGAGCACCTGCAGGTGCTGCGAGGTGTTGGCGACCGAGAGGTTTGCCTGCTCGGCCAGCGCCTCGACGGTGCGAGGGCTCTGGCAGAGCAGGTCCAGCAGTTCGAGCCGCTTGGGGGCCGAGGTGGCCTTCCCGAGCCGCGCGAACTGCTCGTAGATGGTGTCCTTGAACCGTCGGTGAGGTGTTGGCACAAATCAACTATTCTCATTTACACTTGAATAGTCAAGCTCGACCCATTCACGAACGATTTGACTGACCTAGTCGGTCGGTTATGTTCAAGGAGTGACTCGAACGATCCCTAAAGGCAGGTTCACCCAGCTGATCGAGGTTGCGACGAAGACCTTCGTGGCGCGCGGCTACCGGCTCACGCAGATGTCCGACATCGCCGAGGCACTGGGGGTCGCCAAGGGCACGCTCTACGGGTACGTCGAGTCGAAGGAGGCGCTGTTCGACGCGGCCATCCGCCTCGCCGACGGGCAGGGGCCCGAGCCGGGGGCGCTCCCGCTGCCGACCCCGGAGGCGGACAGCACGGTTCAGTACGTCCAGGCGCGCCTCCTCCAGGAAGCTCAAGAGTTCGAGCTCGTCCGGGCGCTGTCGCGGCCGGAGGGAGCGCGCGCCAAGGCGAATGAATTCGAGAGCATCGTGCGAGATCTCTACCGCCGGATGTGGCGGAACCGCCGGGCACTGAAGCTCGTCGACCGCTGCGCGATCGACCACCCCGAGCTCGCCGCGGTGTGGTTCGAGCAGGGGCGCAACGGCCAGGTCACGCTTCTCGCGGCCTACCTCGAGAAGTGCATCGCAGAGGGCAAGATGCGCCCCGTTCATGACGCGCAGCTAGCCGCGCGCATGGTGCTCGAGACCGTCGCGCTGTGGGCCATCCACATGCCCTGGGATGTGTCGCCGCGTCGATTCGCCGAAGACGAGGTGGAGAGCGCCGTCGTCGACATGCTTGTGCACGCCTACACGAAGGAGAAAGTCCGATGACCAGAGTCCGTCCTTACATCCCCCTGCTTGGTTTCGTGGTGCCGACCGTCGTCGTTGGCTACGGCATCGTCATCCCACGGAGTTGCATCGCCGGCGTCAACGAGCTGACGATTGGATTCGGAACCACGATCCTCGGCGCGGTGTTCACGTACATCGCCGGGCAACGCGCGGTCCAGCCGGAGCTTGCCTGCACCAAGCCGCCGCTTCGAGTGCGCATCGCGCGGGCGATCAACCTGCAGGCGTCATCACCGAAAGGGTGGTTTGGCCAGCTCCTCGGGCAGATCTGGAGGCACGAACATGCTCGACTGAACGCCGAGGTCCTTGCGCTCCTGGACATCCGCGAAGGGAGCCGGGTACTCGAGATCGGGTCTGGTCCGGGAGACGCGCTGGCGGAGGCAGCTCAGCGGGCACGCGGGGGGCGCGTTGTCGGCGTCGACGTCTCGGAGGCCATGGTCAACCTCGCGCGGCGCCGGAACCGCCGGGGCATCGAGCGAGGGGAGGTCGAGGTGCGTGCTGGAGACATCGCCTCGATAGGCCTCGCAGATGCGAGTTTTGACCGAATCTTTTCGGTGCATTCGATCTACTTTTGGCGAGACACGGATGCGGTGCTTGCCAGGCTGGCCAGCGCGCTCAAGCCAGAAGGGAAGCTCATCCTCGCCTTCCGCCCTGAAGGAGACGACATCCCGGAGCGTTTTCGCGATCCTACCTATCGGTTCCCGTACCTCGAGAGCATCAAGGCAACCCTCGACCGGCTTGGCCTGGTCGTTGAGCGTGCTGCCCCCTCGTCCGTGGCGCCGTTCGTGGTGCTCTTGACCGCGAGTCGTCAAGCAAACCCCGAGACCAACACATGAAAAAGGCGCCACTTCAGCGAGCACAGCAGCGCGAAGTCAGGGGCGAGGAGCAGCGCAGTTGACCATCCAGTGGACGCCGAACTTGTCGGTGAGGCTGCCGAAGTAGGCTCCCCAGAACATGTCCTGCAGGGGCATCGAGACCTTGCCCCCCTCGGACAGCGCGCCGAACAGCCGCTCGGCCTCCTCGCGGGTGTCGGGCTCGAGGTTGATGTGGACGTTGTTGCCCTGGGAGAGCGAGTGTCCCATCGACTCGAGGGCGTCGGTGCCCATGAGGACGTGTCCACCGACAACGGGCAGTTCGACGTGCAGGACCATGTTCTTCTCGGCCTCGGAGAGTTGCGGGGAGCCGGGGCCAGCAGGGACGCCACCCATGCGCTGGACGGGGCCCAGGAACTCGGTCTGGAAGACGGCCTTGTAGAAGAGGAAGGCCTGCTCGGTGTGGCCCAAAAAATTGAGGTACGTGCTGGTTCGCGCCATGGGGTTTGGGGTTCTTTCTTCGGGGGAGCAGCGCCCATCGCGCTGCCGAGAGCAAGAGAAAATCTTCCTGTCGAAAAGGTGTCTGCCACGACCACCCGCCGTGCCCTCGGCGGCAGCCGAGCGGCTGGGCGCCTCACGCCCAGAGCCGCTTGGTCAGCGACGCAGGGTGGGGCACAACGCAGCGAAGACGACACCAGCGCACGGCGGACCGGGGGACCCTGGATTTATGTGGAGTTCTCAGCACATCGAGAGGGGCTCACTGCGCTTGACTTTGTCGTTCTTGTGGAGTCGATCGCGCGGGTGTTCTCGCTCTTGTTCCGCGCGCTGGAGTTCTTCTTCTACCACCTGCTGCTGGCGGCCGTGGACCGCGTCAGCCGCCTGCCCCGCGGCACCACCCTCCCCGAGGCCATGCGCCTCTACCGCGAGAACATCGCCCTCAAGGCCCAACTTGACGCCCTCGAAGCCCACCTCCGCCGCATCGAGGCTCCGCGCCGCGTCCCCCTCGCCGTCCGCGCCGCCCAGGTCTTCGCCCTCTTTCTCAACCGCGACAACGAGCCCTTCCTCCGCTACTTCCTCTCCGCTGCGCGCTCCACCATCGAGCGCTGGGCCTCGATCTTCCGCCACCGCGGCAAGCGCACCGGGGGCAGCGCCGGGCGCCCTCCGCTCGACGAGAAGATCGTCGAGCTGATCCTGACGCTCAAGCGCGAGAACATGGCCTGGGGTCAGCGTCGCATCCGCGAGGAGCTGCGCCGCATGGGCATCGTCGTCAGCGAGCCCACCATCCAGCGCGTGCTGCGAGAGAACGGCTTCACGCCAGAGCCAGGCCCCAAGCTGTCCTTCGAGCGGTTTCGCTCGGGGGCCAAGGACGCCCTCTGGGCCGTCGATTTCTTCGCGGTGAAGACGGCCAAGGGGGCGTGGATGCAGGTGCTCTTGGTCATCGATCTTTACACGCGAGAATTGCTTGACTTGCGGGTCCACGACGGCTGGGATGTCGATAGCCGATGGACCACCATCGTGTTCCACGAATGCCTGCAAAAATCGGGCCGCAAACCCATCGCGCTGGTGCACGATCGAGGCTCCCATTTCCAGGGAACGTTCCAGCGCGCCTTGGGGGTGTTGGACATCGACGAAGAAGTCACGCTGGCGCGTCGGCCGATGCTGAACTGCTACGCCGAGCGGGCGATTGGTTCGGTGCGCCGGGAGCTGCTGCGGCACATCCGCGTCGCCGATACGTTCGAGCTGCAGTTCTACCTCGACGAGTACCGCACCTTCGCCAACGCCGAGCGGGCTCACCAAGGGATCGAGGGGCGCACACCTCGGGAGGTCTCGACCGAGGAGCCCGAGGTCGAGGTGCTGGACCTGGAGGAGGCGCGGCGCCGCAAGCTGGTGCGGCGGAGCTACGCCAACGGCCTGCTGGTGGGCTACTCGCTGGAGCCCTCGTCCGGCGAGGCGCCAAGCGCCAAGCGCGCGGCCTAACGCCCGGGAGGGCCACCCAAGTTTTCTCCGCGCGATGTTGCTGGCGCCCTTGCGGGAGGGTGGGCCGGAGGGCCGAGGTGCGCCGCTTGGCGCCGAAGGCTGCGCACCCCCACGAAGGGGCAATCAAAACCCATGAGTCCATTTGGACTTTTGTGATGGCCGGTCGGGGTGCGTCGAGGGTTGGAAAATCGAGGAAATTTCGATATTTTGGGATCACGACGCGGGTGCATGCGAAGCGAGGGGTAGCATTCGCAAACTGCTCCATGGAGACCCCGCGATTCTCTGGCGGAGAATGCTGAATTTCTCTGGGGGATCCTGCTGAGAACGCTGGTGGTGGGCGAGCTTCGCGGAGCCATTTTCGAGTCGGCGCAATGAAGCCGACCAGCAGGTAAGCGGAACCCCGAGCGGCGCGAGCTTCTCGGGGTTTCGCATTTCTGGCGGAACAACGCGGGGATGCGCGCGTCGGCGTGGTGAGCGAAGCGTTCTCCGTCGTGCGCGAGGAGAACGCGGAAGGTGGCGTCGACGTGGTCGCGGGCGTCGCCGAGGGCGTTCTCGGCGGGGTCTTCTCCGGGAGAATCGGGCTCGCGATGCGCGGGGCGTTTTACTCAGCGACCGGTGGGTGAACGCGGGCGACTGCGTCGAGAATCAGGCTCCTCGCGCATGTGGGCGAGCGAGGCTTGCGAGCGGCTCCAAGACTGCGCTGCGCAGCTTCGCTACGGCCGGCTCGATCGCGTGCGGCAACGTCACGAACATCACGGGCTTCCTCGCGTCGATGAGCCACGGGCTCCTCTCCTCCGCAACCGGCGGCGCGGGCCTCGTTGGATCGAACGGATACGCTAGCACTCCCCACGCGCCTGCCGGCTCCGCGCCGAACCGAGCAAGGTAGGCAGCGAGCTGGTACAGGTCCTCGCGCTGCGGCCCGGTCGGCGACAACTGCGTCGGGTGCAACTGCTTGTACTTCGCGTCGAGCACGCCGACGACACGGGCTCGATCCTTCACGAGCGCGTCGGGCTTCAGTGCGCCCAGGCTCGCGCCGTCGACGGTGCTCAGCAGTAGCGTCCCGGCCGCAGCCAGCTCGCGCGTCCCATGCAGGACGGCGAGGTGTCCTGCAGCGCGGCGAAGCACCGCGAGTACGTACAGTTCCCACAGCTCCGCGACGTCTAGGAGGATCCCCTGGCAGTCGCCATCAGGCTTCGAGTCCGACGCCAGTCCGCGTCGGTTCGCGATCTGACGAGACAGCTCGGCCACGGGGGCGAAGCCGGCAGTGATCGGCGTGTATCGAACGCGCTCAAGCTCCGCGCGCGAAGGGACCTGCGGTCGGAGCCCGGTGACGGACGCGAGCTGCGGGAGGAGCTCTCGGGCCCGCGACGGGAGCCACTGATCGTCGGCAGTGCCGACCCACCGTCGGAGAACGCTATATGCCGCGACGATGGCTCGCGAGCCAGCGTGGTCGAGGGACTTCTCCCGTCGCACGGAGATCGCAGAACCGCCAACCGACGCGAGGAGACGCACGGAGCCTTGCACATCTAAGCGCCCGCGGACGACGGCGCCCGTGTACCGCGCCTCGTGGCGAAGCGCAGGAAGGCCGTGTCGGGCAGCCTCCACGAATCCACGTGCCCACACTGCTGCGAGGAGCTGAACGATGAACGATTCGTCGTCGCGGAGTTCGCCCGGCGACTGGACGAGCGCGACGTTCGTCGCGTGAAAGAGCCAGCTCCGAAGTGCATCCAGTCCGAAGCGAGGGAGGATCGTTAGCCGGCTGCCCTCGAACGACACCGAGCCCACGTACCGTCCTGCGCACCAGGTTCCATCGGGCAGGCATTGCACGACGGGCTCGTCCTCGTCTCGGTCGGGGCCGATCGAGACGACGTCGGCCCCGCCTCGGGTCGCCGCGACGAGGCGCTTGAGCCAGTCGACATCCGCTCCCTTCGGCTGGGGCGCAAGTGGCGAGCAGTCGCGCGCTTCGAAGATCACTCCGACTCCGGCGCGACCATGAAGGCCTGGCGCAATCTCCCGAGCTCGGCATCGCGCGCTGCGGTCTCGAGCCCGGAGAGGTACTGCTCCAGCAGCGGCTGGAGCGACAAGCGCCAGACTTGCTCCACGGGGCGCAGCGCCTCGCCCTTGCGCCACAGAAAGCTCTTTCGTGCCCTCGGCTTCGAACCGAGGTCGTCGCGCAGGAAGGCCACCACGTCGAGCAGGTACGTGTGCCCAACCTCGTATTGGGCGCCGAGCAGTGCACTGGTTCGTATCTCGTGGTTCAGCACCTTGGCGGCGCCAGCGAGGCGTCGAAAGTCCGGTTCGACGCGCTCCCACTCCAACCCGACATCCCTCTGCCGCCACAACGCCTCGCTCGCAGAGAGCAGCGCATCTGCATCGAACGGGCACAGGATCCAGAGGAAGCGACGCCGCAGCGCGAAGTCGACCTGTTCGATCGACTGGTCGATGAGGTTCATCGTCCCGATCACGAACAAGTCCTCGGGTAGGCTCAGCGTCATCGCCTTGCCGTCCTTGTCGCGCGCCGGGAGGTCGATGACCTGGTTCCGATCCTCGAGGAGCGAGAAGCACTCGCCGAGCATCCGACTGAGGTCGGTGCGGTTGATCTCGTCGAGGATCAGGATGTGGGGCAGACGCACTTCGGTCTTCGCGCCTTCGATCTCCTTCACGAGCTGCGGCAGGTACCCCGCGCGGTACTCGGTGGCACCGCTCTCGGTGATGTGCAGCCCGCGAATGAAGTCCTCGTAGCTGTAGGCCGGGTGGAGCTGAAGCCTGTGGACGTTGTCCTTCACGGCGGCTTCGACGGCGCTCTGCTCGCGGAAATAGCGCGCGGGCCCCATCCGCTTGAGCGCTGCTCCCCGGATGATGCGTTCAGCGAGCCGCTTCGCGCGGTACGTCTTCCCGGTCCCCGGAGGCCCGTAGAGGACCACCTGCCGCTTGTGACGGATGACATCGAGGGGAGCGAACTCGGTGCCGGCCTCCGACGTGTCGTACCAAGCCGCCTCCAACGGCGGCCAGTAGAAGTCGAGCTGCTTGCCGGGCAGCAGTTTCTCGAGCTCGCGTCGCACGGCCAGCAGGTGCTGGTCACTGTCTTCCGGCGGTGATTGGACCAGGCCGTCGAACGCAGAGAGCACGCGCCACTTGTGGTTGCCGCTAGCGATCCGCTCGAAGTGGTCCGGGAAGACGAGGTGAAGCAGCATGTGACGGAGCTGCCGGGTTTCGGCACCTTCGACGTCATCGACTCGCGCTTGGAACTTCCATGGGTCACCGAGCGCCTCTGCCCGCTCGGCATCGCTTGCCTTCTTCCAGGCGATGGCGAACTCGATCAAGAAGCCGATCTCAACGTGGATTTCGGGTGACGGGGTAAACTTAGACCTCCGTTGACTTTTGGCCA
>CAZSDX010000083.1:0-16966 GCA_964605685.1 uncultured Polyangiaceae bacterium | reverse complement strand
TTCTGACTCATCCATGCCGAAAGCATATCACAAATTCTGTGTTAGAAACCCTCTGGATCGTATAACCAGGGGAGAGGGGGCGCTCCGGGTTGGCGTTGGTGGTGTTGTTGGCGACGCACTCGAAGCCGTTGGGGCACTCGGAGCTGTTGTTGCAGGGGGTGGCGCTGCCGCCGCCACCACCACCGCCGTCGGAGCAGGCGATCATGGCGAAGGCAAGGACGAGCGCAGGGGCAAGCAGACGGGTCAGGTTCATGGTGGGTTCTCTCTTCGGGTTGAAGCTAGCAAGGAGTACGGGGCGAACCAACCCATTTGCCCCCTGGCTTGCCCTGAACTTCCCTGACCTGCACGGAGGAAAGAAAATTTAGAATAAGCTGGCGAGATCCGGGTCCAACCGGGGTTGCCCTTTGGATAGGAGGCCCTCCCTTGTGCTCTCCAGGAGCGTGCTAGAGTGGCTCGGTGCCAGGCGAGCCGAGGAACCAGCGGACCCCCCCCCGAGGGACCCCCACCCTCGCCTCCCCCACGGCCCCGGCAGGCTACACCTCCCTCCCTCCTCCTTCTCTCCCGGGGCACCGGACGCTGGTGGCCTCCGCGGCCCTCGTCGACCCGGCCCCCGCGGCGGCCCAGCAGATCCGCGGCCCCGAGCGGGTCCGCAACCCGGGCCCGGGGGATCTGATCTCCTCCAGCCGGGGCAGCTACCGGCTGCTGCGCGAGGTGGGCCGGGGCGCCCACGGAGCCGTCTACGAGGCGATCGGCCCCTTCGACCAGCACTTCGCCCTCAAGCTCCAGGTTCCCGCGCTCCGCCCCTACGCCGAGGTCTACGACCAGTGGAAAGGCGAAGCTCAGCGGCTGCTCTTGCTCCGGCACCCCAACGTCGTCTACCTCCACGACGCCTTCGAGCACAATTACCTCTTCTACATGGCCCTGGAGTGGTGCCCCTGGACCCTCAAGGATATCCTCGGCAACGCGCTCCCGACGGACCTGGTCATCGAGCTACTCCGCCAGCTCCTCGCGGCGACCCAGTACCTCCACGACAACGACATCGTCCACGGCGACATCCACGCGGGCAACGTGCTGCTCACGGACCTGGACCGCCCGGTGACCAAGCTGGCCGACTTTGGGATCTCCCAGGAGCTCCAGGGCAAGGGATTCGCACGCCCCAGCGTCGTCCACCACGCCATCATGGCCCCCGAGGTGGTGGCCGCCGGCTACACCTCGCGCCAGTCGGACCTCTACCAGATCGGCCTCCTCTGCTTCTGGATGATCACCGGACGCACCGCCCTCGACTACACCGTCCCTTACCCCGAGATGGTCCGCCAGGTCACCGAAGGCACCCCCCGCGCCCGCGCCGAGGCCCTCGGCACGCCCCTCGGGAACATCGTCGCCAAGATGCTCCGCCGCCGCGAGGCCTACCGCTACGCCAGCGCCCACGAGGTCTGGCAGGATCTGCAAAAACTCCGCGATGGGTACCCCCTCTGAACGCCTCCCCCTCGGCGGGAAGGCTTACGGCTCCATCGGCCACCTCCCGGGCTCCCGCACCGGCGTCGGCGACCACCACGTCAACCCCGGCCAGGCCGCCCTCTTCACCTCCTCCCCGCGCCCCAACCACGAGCTGTTCGTCCAGGAAAAACTCGACGGCTCCTGCGTCTGCGCCGCACGCATCGGCGACCAGATCCTCGCCTTGGGCCGCGACGGTTCCCTCGCCTCCCGCTCCCCCAACGAGGGACGCCGGCTCTGGGCCCGCTGGGTCCACGACCACCAGGACCGGTTCCTCGCCGTGCTCCGCGACGGCGAGCGCCTCGTCGGCGAGTGGCTGGCGCTGGTCCACGGCACTCGCTACAAGCTCCGCCACGACCCCTTCGTCCCCTTCGACCTGATGCGTGGCCCCGAGCGCACCCCGTGGGATGCCTTCACCGATCGGATCCGGGAAGGGTCTTTCACGCCCCCTGCGCTCCTTCACCGGGGCGGCCCGCTCCCGACGGACGAGGCGATGCGGCTCCTCGGCGCGGAGGGGCACCACGGGGCCATCGACCCACCGGAAGGAGCCGTCTGGCGGCTGGAGCGCACGGTCAAGCAGCAGCGGCAGGTGCTGCTGGTCGCCAAGTTTGTGCGCTCCGACAAGGTGGACGGAGCCTACCTGCCGGAGATCACCGGGCGCCCGGCGCTATGGAACTGGCGCCCCGCCTGAGCCCCGTCGGCTTTCGAGGTAGTGCTCGACGGTATCGACGATGGCCTGGGTGCGGCTGTCGATCTCCAGGTTGACCCGGTCGCCCTCTTTCTTGAAGCCGAAGGTGGTGATCTTCAGCGTCTCGGGGATGAACCACACCCGGAAGGAGGCGACCGTCCGGTCCACGTCCGAGACCGTGAGGGAGCAGCCGTCGAGGGCGACAAAGCCCTTGGGGAGCAGGTAGCGCATCCAGGAAGGATCCGCCTGGAAGGTCAGCACCCGGTTGGTGGGGGTCTCCTCCACGGCGGCGATGGCGCAGGTTCCGGCCACATGGCCCGAGACCAGGTGGCCCCCCACCTCGTCTCCGTAACGGAAGGAACGCTCCACGTTGACCCGCGACCCGACCCGCAGCGTGCCCAGGGTGGTCCTGGAGAGGGTCTCCTGCATGGCGTCGAAGCGCACCAGGTCGCCGTCGATCTCCGTAGCGGTGAGGCAGACGCCGTCGATGGCGACGCTGGCCCCCCGCTGGAGTCCGTCGCCCAGCCCCGCAGGCAGGGCGATCCGGAGGGAGAGCAGCCCCGGCGCGACCTGTACCTCGGTGACCTCCCCGAGCCCCTTGACGATCCCGGTAAACATGGGAGGCGACCCTAGCACACTCACTCACTCGCGCCCGAGCGCCTGGATAGGATCGAGGCGGGCGGCGCGGCGCGCGGGGAAGAAGCCGAAGACCACGCCGAGCAGGCAGCTCGTCGCCACGGCGATCCCGACCGCCTGGGGCTCGATCACCAGCTCGAAGCCCAGCGCGCCGGACAGCGCCCGCACCAGCCCGTAGCTGAGGACAAGCCCCGCGAGGCCGCCCAGAAGCGAAAGCACGACGGCTTCCACGAGGAACTGAAGGAGGATGTCTCCTTCCCGGGCGCCGATGGCCATCCGGATCCCGATCTCTCGCGTCCGCTCCGTCACGCTCACCAGCATGATGTTCATCACCCCGATGCCTCCCACCAGCAGCGACACCGCCGCCACCGACAGCAGCAGCGCCGACAGCGCCCCGAGGATCGACTGCTGCGTCGCCTGGAACTCCGCCTGGCTCCGGATGGCGAAGTCCGGCTCCTTCCCCGGGCCGATGCGGTGGCGCTGCTTGAGGATGGCGGTGGCCTGCTCCACGGCGCGGTCGGTGACCTCCTCGCTGGCCGCCGACACCATCAGCGCTCCGGCGGTCCCCGGCGGCGCCCAGGAGATGTGGGAGCTGAACGTCCCCAGCGGCATCAGGATCACGTCGTCCTGGTCGCCCCCGAAGGACGCCTGCCCTTTGCTCTCCAGCACGCCGAGCACCCGGTAGCTATGGCGCCCGATGCGGAGCCGCTGGCCGATGGGCTCCACGGTGCCGAAGAGGTTGTCGCGCACCGTGGTACCGATGACGCACACCTTGTCCTTGACGTTCTCCGCAGCGGTGTCCCAGATCTCGCCCTTGAGCAGCTTCCAGGCCCGGACCGTCAGGTAATCGCGGTTGGTACCGATGGCGCTGGTGGCGACGTTGCGCCCCTCGAAGACCGCCTGCACCGGCGAGCGGCGCACCGGGGTCCAGGCTCGGATGCTGGTGGCCTCCCTCACCAGGGCCTCGCCGTCCTCGACGGTGAGGCGACCCCCCACGATCCCTGTCTGCCCCCGGGCCCCCGACACGTTCGCCGCCTGGGGGAAGATGAGGATGGCGTTGGACCCCAGGTTGGCGATCTGCGCCCCCACCGCCTTGCTGGCGCCGGTGCCCAGCGCCGTCACGACGACGACGGCGGTGATCCCGATGAGGATGCCCAGCACCGTGAGCACCGCCCGGAGCGCGTTGCGACGCACCGAGCGCAGCGCGATCCACAAGGAAGAGAGGGTCATCGAGAGCATGCGGAACCCCTGTCTTGCCCCAACCTCCTCCCTGGGTCGAGGTGTGTAGCTACCGCAGGGGTGCCTGATACCAGGGCCATGTCGCGCTTGACTTGCCAGGCTGTGGCAAACGATCCGTAGGTCTGCCGTGCCAGCTCCGCGGCGTTCAGCCCGGGGTTGGCCTCCAGCGCGGCCCACATGTCCGCGCGGTAGCTTGGCCCGATGATCACACGCCACCGGTAGGAACGATGTCGCTTCGCCAGCTCCGACGGCGGGAGAACGTCCGCCGGTCGGTGGCGCAGAACTCCCGCAGGAGCACGCAAGCAGGTCTCCTGCAAGCGGGGCTCTTCCCCGCGACGGCGCACTTGAAAATCTGTTCCCACACGAAGAAGATCCAGACGTACCTCGGGGGCAAGAGGAAGCAGCCGAGAAAAGCGGCGATCCGTTCTTTTTCTCTGGGCAAACGCGGCCCAGAAAGCCACGGTACGCGGCGATCCCCAGGCAGCGACCAGGCGGCAAAGTCGATCCGCGTTGATCCAGGGCGCATGGAGGTCGAGCCAGTCCATCAGCACAGCGAGCACGCGGAGGTCATCGCGCTCCATGCCTTCCTCGCTGGCCGCCAGCAGGGTGTCCTCGATGTTGGCGTCGACGGTGGGTTCTGCAGAAAAAAGCATCCCGATGCCCACCATGGCGCGCGTCAGGGCATCCCCCCCGAGCGGCGCACGAGCCCCAGCGTCACGCCGGAACATGACCAAGCCTCCGGGCGAGATCCCCGAGGACCGCCCTCACATGCTCCGGCCAATCCGGGTTCCCATCCTGCCGCTCGACCCAGGCTCTGGCCTCCTCCAGCTCGTCGCGCAACGGAGCCAGCGCGAGACAGTCCCGGAGGTCCGTCCCCCGGTCGCAGAGCGCGAAGAGCTTGGTGCGCAGAAGATCCATACGACCGGGGGCACGCAACACAAGGGCCACCCCGGAAAATGCGGGCTGGGTGCGTTGCTCCCACCCCGGAGGGAGTGCCTGCGCAAGCTGCTCAGGTCCGTTGTTCAACCAGTCCTCGTCAAGCGCCTCCCCATGCGCTCGCTGAGCCACCGCGAAGTCCCTTGCGGCCTCCAGGATGGCCGGAGGCAGCGAGGGATGAAGGATGTCGCAATCTCGAGTGGTTCGGGCAACGACTCCAAGAAGTTCCAGCGCGGCGCCGCCAACAACAACCGCATCCAGGCGCAGACCTCGGGCAACAAGAAACGCATCGAAAGCTTGCAGCGTCTGGCGGGGGTGCATGAGTATCATTCTAACCGATACCTCGGTCAACCTCCACCAACCCCCGCGGATCGAGGGCTCAGCGAAAGCCTCCGGTCGATCCTGGCGGAGGGCCTCGATGGGGTCGAGGCGGGCGGCGCGGCGCGCAGGCAGGAAGCCGAAGACCACGCCGATGCCCAGGCTGGTGGATGACGCTGCCTGGCGAGGCGAGCGCCGGGAAAGTATCCTGGCCCGCGTGGATCCACTGCTTCCGGAAGACATCGCGGTGGTGCTGGCGCTTGCCGAGCAAGATCGCCACTGGAGCCTTGTGCTCCCACACTTGCGGGCCTTGATTTCCACCGAAAAGCTCGACGAGGCGCTCCGTCGGCTGGCTGCCGCACGGCTCTGTCACCCCCGGCTGGAGATCGTGGTGTTGCCGGCCCTGGCCCGGGCGCTCCAGGGGGTTCCTTTCCTCTTTCCGGCCCAACTGGGCGCGCTCTCTCGCGGAGTACCCACCGCCTGGTGCGAGCCCAGCGTGCAGGCCGAGCTCCGCCTGTTCCTCGGATCCACCGAGCAGCGCGTGGTCTGGTCCGATGCGGACGGAGAAGGCGAAGGGAGGGCGCTCGAACCGCTGGCCCCGTGGGTGCCTTCGCTGGCCCGGGAAGATCCTGGGTTCTCGCGGCGCATGGCGCTGCTCGAGATCTTGCGCGTGGGGAGAGCGCGCGAACGAACGTGGGCGACCGCAAGGCTCCGCGGCTGGGAGCTGGCGGCTTGAACCACCAGGAGCGCTTGCTTGTCATGCTGGAGCGCGTGGCCGAAGCGCTCGGAGAGGATCTCGAGCGCGTGGTGTTTGTTGGAGGGATCGTGGCCTCCTTCCACGCCAGCGCCGTGAGGCTCACCGAGGATGTGGACTGCATCGTCGACATGACGATGCCTGCCTACTACCAGATGGGGCAGAGGCTTCGGGCCAGAGGCTTCCGAGAAGACACCAGCGGAGGGATCCTCTGCCGGTGGCTCCTCCCTCACGACGGAGATCTGATCTCGCTGGATATCGTACCCATCGATGCCAAGGTGTTGGGCTTCTCGACACGCTGGTACCCCGAAGCCTTCCTTCACGCCGAGCGGGTCACGCTGAGATCAGGCCGGGTCATCTCGATGGTGGCGCCGCTGTACCTGGTGGCGACCAAGCTGGATGCCTTCAAGGATCGGGGTGGAGGAGACTTCCTGGCCAGCCACGACCTGGAGGACGTGATCTCGGTGCTGGCCTCCAGCAGTTCGTTGCGGGAGCAAATCCAGCAGGACGATGCGCCCGTCTGCGAGGCCCTACGCGAGGATCTGAAGGGGATGAGAGCGTCTCTGCTGCAAGCCCTGATCTACCACCTCTCCCCGGAGGAGCAGGGAGAGGTCCAGGAGACCCTCGCCGCCTGGTTGCTGGCCCTGTAGATCGCAGGGTTGGAGGGCGATGGCTCCATCCTGGCGGAGGGCCTCGATGGGGTCGAGGCGGGCGGCGCGCAGGCAGGAAGCCGAAGACCACGCCGATGCCCAGGCTGGTGGCCAGCGCCAGCAGCAGCGCCTCGGACGGCAGGCGCATGGGCCACTCCAGCGCCTTGCTGAAGCCGTAGATCGCCCCCAGCGCCAGCAGCAACACCGCCGCCACCGACAGCAGCAGCGCCGACAGCGCCCCGAGGATCGACCGCTGCATCGCCTGGAACTCCGCCTGGCTCCGGATGGCGAAGTCCGGCTCCTTCCCCGGGCCGATGCGGTAGCGCTGTCCACAAGAAAGAGAGGGTCATCGAGAGCATGCGGAGCCCCTGTCTTGCCCCGACCTCCTCCCCGGGTCGAGGCGAGGAGCTGCTCCCGGGCAGGAGCGCCTCTGTCGAGGTTCGCAGCAAGGTCCATCCGTCGCGCGGGTCACGGGCCGTGCTCGTGGTCGGCCTTGGAAACAAGATCCCTCGTGCTACGTTTCCTTCCAGAGAGACCCACCATGAAAACGATGCAAAACGTTCTTGTTCTTCCCTTCGTTGGCCTCCTGTGGGCAGCCGCCTGCGCTCAGGATGCCATCCAGCCAGAACCGGCGGCTTCCACCGGTTCCTCCGGGGCAGGTTCCACCGGTGCTTCTTCCGCAGGAACAGGGGGAACCCCTCTCTCCGGTGGAGCCGCGGGCGAGGACAACAAGCCCCAGGGAGGGCAAGCTGGCTCCTCCCAGGAAGGTGGGCAAGGCGGTATCTCGGGAGGATCGACGCAAGCCGGTCAGGGAGGAGAGGCGGCGGGGATGAGCGGAAACGCAGGGCAAGGAGGGAGCACGCCGGTTTCCTGGGAATGCACCAAGGCCAACGGTTTGCCAGGGGCGCCGATGGTACGCGTCCAGACCCCCAGCGGCAAATCCTATTGCATCGACACGCGCGAGGTCAACCAGAAGGAATACTCCGAGTTCTACGAGGCCATCAAGAGCAGCGACCTGGCCAAGAACCCGGAAGTGCTCCACCCCTCCTGCAAGTACAACTTTTTCCATCCCTACGTGGGCACCTGGGAAACCGCTTGCGAAGGCGAGGATCCCTACTCGTATCAGCCGGAGAAATACCCGGACTCTCCCGTGGGATGCGTGGATTGGTGCGACGCAAAAGCCTACTGCGAATGGGCCGGGAAACGTCTCTGCGGTCGGGTCGGAGGGGGAACGGTCACCAAGGATCTCGTGGGCAACGCCGACGAAGATCAGTGGTACAACGTCTGCTCCATGGGAGGCAAGACCAAGTACGCGACCGGCAACACGTACCAGAAAGGGCAATGCTTGGATGGGAGCATGTACAAATCGACCCCCGACATGACGTTTGAAGAAGCCCAAGCCCTCCGGAAAAAGAAGTATGCAGCGTCTCTCCAGGATTTCCCGGAGTGCCGGGGAACGGAGGCGCCCTTCGACCAGATCTACCACATCAACGGAAGCCGCTCCGAATGGACCGACGCCTGCGATCAGCACGGCGCGGCCTACGAGTGCTTTGTACGGGGGGGACACTTCGGTTCCGATGCGGAGATCTTTGAATGCACCCGATGGTTCTGGGACAGCACGAAGAGTGCTTCTCCTTCCATCGGTTTCCGCTGTTGCCTGGATGAGTGAGCCAGGATCACTTTGAGACGATCCCGAGCCAGTCAATCCTGGCGGAGGGCCTCGATGGGGTCGAGGCGGGCGGCGCGGCGCGCAGGCAGGAAGCCGAAGACCACGCCGATGCCCAGGCTGGTGGCCAGCGCCAGCAGCAGCGCCTCGGACGGCAGGCGCATGGGCCACTCCAGCGCCTTGCTGAAGCCGTAGATTGCCCCCAGCGCCAGCAGCGTCCCCGCGAGGCCGCCCAGGAGCGAAAGCACGACGGCTTCCACGAGGAACTGGAGCAGGATGTCCCCCTCCTGGGCGCCGATGGCCATCCGGATCCCGATCTCTCGCGTCCGCTCCGTCACGCTCACCAGCATGATGTTCATCACCCCGATGCCGCCGACGAAGAGGGAGACGGCGGCCACCGACAGCAGCAGCGCCGAGAGGATGGCGTAGATGCCCTCCTGGGTGCGGCGGAACTCGGCCTGGGTGCGGACGGCGAAGTCGGCGGGCTCCGGGTCGACGATGCCGTGGCGCTGGCGCAGGATCTGCTCGATCTGCCGCTGGGCGCGCTCCACCGTCTCCGCGGAGGAGGCGGACGCGATCAGCATGTCCACCCGGTCGACCCCGGCGGGGCGAACCCGGGCGCGGAAGGTGCTGCCCGGGAGGATGATCCGGTCGTCCTGATCCTCGCCGAAGGGACTCGGTCCCTTGGGGGCGAGCACCCCGATGACCCGGTAGGGGTGGCGACCGATGCGGACCACCGCGCCGATGGGATCCTGGTTGCCGAAGAGGTGCTCGACCACGCGCACGCCGAGGATCGCCACCTTGGCCTTGCTCCGCTCGTCTGCCTCGGTCCAGGCGGAGCCCCGCTCGACGGTGAACTTCCGCACGGTGAAGTAGCTGAGGTTGGAGCCCATGATGGTGGTGGCGGTGTTGCGGTCGCCGAAGACCACCTGGGCCTGGGTGGAGGAGAAGGGAGCCAGCCCCACCACGCTGGCGGCGTCCCGGAGGATGGCTCGTCCATCGGCTTCCGTGAGCCGACCGAGGCCCTTGCTCTTGGCGCCGGAGGTCTGGGTCGGCTGGGGGAAGATGTAGAGGGTGTTGGAGCCCATGTCCTCGATCTGGCGGGCGATGCGCTCGCGGGCGCCGGTGCCGAGCGCCGTCACCAGCACCACCGCAGCCACGCCGATGAGGATGCCCAGCACCGTCAGGGAAGCCCGGAGCTTCGACCGCGCCACCGCCCGCAAGGCGAGCCGTAGCGCCGCCATCGTCGTGCGGATCGCGTTCACCGCGGCCACCTTACCCCAGGGCCGCGGGGCGCGCACGGCGGCGCGAGGTCACCCCCGCGGAGCGCTCAGTTGATCTGGGGAGCGCAGCAGCCGGTGAGGCAGTAGGAGCCCGCAGGGCAAGGGGGCTGGCAGTCGAAGCCGCAGGGTTGCTGTCCGGCGGAGCAGGTCTGGCCGCCGCAGGTGTCCGGGGGCGGCGGGATGGAGCAGCCGGAGGCGTCCAGGAGGCAGTTGGCGAAGCAGGCCAGCACGCCGACGGCGTTGGGGTTCCCGAGGGCCGAGGCGCAGGTGGCTCCGCCCAGGTCCGCCTTGTCGCACTGCTCGCTGCCCTCCTTCTTCCCGTTGCCGCAGGTGGGCTCGCCGCCGGAGGGGATGGAACAGCCGGAGGCGTCCAGGGTGCAGTTGGCGTTGCAGGTGACGACGCCGACGGCGCTGGGGTTGCCGAGGAGAGAGGCGCAAGTGGCGCCGCCCAGATCCGGGTCGTCGCACTGCTCGCTGCCCTCCTTCTTCCCGTTGCCGCAGGCCTGGGGCGTGGTGGGGATGGAGCAGCCGCTGGTGTCCAGGAGGCAGTTGGCGAAGCAGGCGATGTTGCCGATGGCGTTGGGGTTCCCGAGGACGATGGCGCAGGTGATGCCGCCGAGGTCCGCCTTGTCGCACTGCTCGGTGTTGTTCTTGATCCCATCGCCGCAGGTACCGCCGCCGGGAGGGGTGTCGCCCGGGACGGTGCATTTCCCCGGGTCGATGGTGCAGTTGGCGAAGCAGGCCAGGGTGCCCGTCGCCTTGGGGTTGCCGGTGACGGAGGCGCAGGTGGCGCCGCCGAGGTCGCTCCCGTCGCACTGCTCGGTGTTGTTCTTCGCCCCGTCCCCGCAGGAGGGTCCATCGCCGGGGTTGCTGCACTTGCCGGCGTCGTAGGTGCAGTTGGTGGCGCAGGCGAGCGTCCCGGTGGACTTGGGGTTGCCGGTGAGCGTGGCGCAGGTGGCGCCGCCGAGATCCTTGCCGTCGCACTGCTCGTTCCCGCTCTGGATCCCGTCGCCGCACACCGGATTCTCCGAGGGGATCTTGCAGCCGGAGGCGTCGATGGTGCAGTTGGCGGCGCAGGTGAGCGTGCCGGTGGCGCCGGGGCTCCCGGTGATGGAGGCGCAGGTCTGGCCGCCCAGATCCTTGCCGTCGCACTGCTCGGGGGCGGCCTGCTTGCCGTCGCCGCAGGTGGCCTTGGGCGGGGTGCACTCGGCGGGGAGCTTGTCCTTGCCCAGGCAGATCTCGCAGGTCTCGCAGGTGTTGAGGCAATCCTTGACCGGGGTGCAGGGCTTGCATTTCTCCGGATCGTTGGTGCTGTTGAGGTCGCAGCTCCCCTGGCCGTTGGCCCCCACGGAGCCGATGAACACGTACTTGCCTCCGCCCGCGGGCAGCTCGCAGCAGCCGAAGCAGTCGCAGCCGTTGGGGGTCAAAGGGCCGCAGAAGTTGTTGCAGAGCGCGGACTGATCTTTGTCCAGCTCCGCGCAGCTCTTGGAGGTCCCCGCGATGGAGGTGCCGGGATCGTAGGCGCACTTGGCGTCGCCGCTGGGCGGGTAGTTCGGCGCCTTGGAGAGGGGGTCGCAGGACTGGCTCCAGTAGCAGTCGTCGTTGCCGCTGCCGGAGTCCTGGTCGAAGTAGCAATCCTGCTTGCAGGGCGCCTTGTTGGCGCCGGGGATGTTGAGGAAGAAGCCCTTCTCGTTGTTGTCGCAGGGGCCGAGGCAGTCCGGGTCATCCATGTCGACCTTGCCGTCCCCGTCGTTGTCGACACAATCGCCGCAGGCGTAGGTCTTCCCCTGGCAGGTGATGGGCGTACACGCCGCGGAGCCGCCGCTGCCGCCGCTCCCACCTGCGCCCGCGGAGCCGCCCGCGCCGCCGCTCCCGCCGGAGCCGCCCGGGGGAGGCACGCAGGCGGAGGCGTTGACCGTGCAGTTGGCGTTGCAGGAGAGCTGCCCCGTGGACCCGGGGAGCCCCAGCGCCGTGGCGCAGGTGATGGCGCCAAAATCGTTCTTGTCGCACTGCTCGGAGCCGTTCTTCACCCCGTCCCCGCAGGTGGAGACGCTGCCGCCGCCGGAGGAGGGCGTGCTGCACCCGGTCAGGTCGAGGGTGCAGTTGGCTTTGCAGGTCACCTTGCCCTGGCTGGCCGGATCCCCGAGGGCGGTGGCGCAGGTGATGGCGCCGAGGTCCGCGCCGTCGCAAGGCTCGGCCCCCTCCTTGATGCCGTTGCCGCAGGTGGGTCCGCCACCGCCCGGAGGGAGCTGGCATCCGCTGGGATCCAGGGTGCAGTTGGCGTTGCACGAGAGGGTTCCGTCGGCCCCCGGGATCCCCAGGGCGGAGGCGCAGGTGACGACGCCGAAGTCGTCCTTGTCGCACAGCTCGGTGTTGTTCTTCACCCCGTCGCCGCAGGTGGGGGCGGGCGGGGCGCCCGCGGAGCCGCCGCTGCCTGCGCCAGGCTTGCAGCCGGAGAGGTCGAAGGTGCAGTTGGCGAAGCAGCCGAGGTCGCCGGTGGCCTTGTCGTCCTTGAGCACCCCGGCACAGGTCGCCCCGCCGAGTTTGTCGCCGTCGCAGACCTCGCCGGTGTCGAGGGCGCCGTTGCCGCAGGTTCCTCCGGTTCCGCCCTGGTTGAGCTGGCACTTGCTGCCGTCGAGGGTGCAGTTGGCGAAGCAGGACACCTCGCCGGTGGCGCTCGGGTTCTTGAGGAAGATGGCGCAGGTCTGGCCGCCAACGTCCTCGCCGTCGCATTGCTCGGCACCATCGACCTTGCCGTTGCCGCAGGTGGTGGCGCCGCCGGCGCCGCCCGTACCGCCGGAGCCGAGTTGGCACTTGCTGCCGTCGAGGGTGCAGTTGGCGAAGCAGGACACCTCGCCGGTGGCCTTCGGATCGCCGGTGAGTGAGGCGCAGGTGGCGCCGTCGAGGTCGTCCTTGTCGCACTGCTCGCTGCCCTCTTTCTTCCCGTCGCCGCAGGTGGCGCCGCTCGCTCCGGCGTTCCCTGCGGTGCCTGCGTTTCCGCTGGCCCCTCCCTGCCCCGCGCCTCCCACGCTCACGCTCCCTCCTTTGCCTCCCTGGCCTGCGGCCCCCCCGGCCCCTCCGCCGCTGGAGCCACCTTGACCCTCGTTGATGGGGTTGCTACCGGCGTCCTCGTCCGAGGAGCCGCACCCCAGCGTCAGCAGGAGCGTTAGGGCAAGGGGAGAAAAAGTTCGGGTTCTCGTCATCGGTGGCGACCTTTCCTTACATCCGCGAAGGGGTAGATCGATCCTGGGTGTACCCGCAGGGGGCCAGACCTTCGGCAGCAGGGGAGCGAGGCGAGGGCAAGAGGGCGGCAAAAATGCAGGCGGCGTGGGCGGGGACGCAGGGCTTTCCGGGGGGCAAGGGGTTGCGTCGTGGGGAGCACCGGGTAAACCCTGGCCACGGGTTTTCTCCTGGAAAGGAAAGACGAGCGCATGAACAAGCCGATCCGACGCGTGGGCGTGCTGGGTGCGGGGGTCATGGGGAGCGGCATCGCCGCTCACCTGGCCAACGCCGGGGTGCAGGTGGTGCTCCTGGACATGGTTCCTCCGAACCTGAGCGAGGGAGAGAAGGGCGACCGCGCGGCGCGCAACCGCTTCTCCGCAGGGGGGCTGGAGAAGGCGCTGAAGGCGAAGCCGGCAGCGTTCTTCCACAAGTCGAATGCGGCGCTGGTGGAGGTGGGAAACTTCGACGACGACCTGGGGAAGCTGGGGACCTGCGATCTGGTGATCGAGGCGGTGGCGGAGCGGCTCGACATCAAGCGGTCGCTCTTCGAGAAGGTGGAGGCGGCGATCCGCCCCGGGACGCTGGTGGCGTCGAACACCTCGGGGCTGCGGATCGCGGACATGCTGGTGGGCCGCGGCGAGGCGTTCCGGAAGAATTTTCTGGTGATGCATTTCTTCAACCCGGTCCGCTACATGAAGCTCCTGGAGCTGGTGGCCGGGGAGGAGACGGACCCGGCGGCCTTCGAGCGGGTGCGGCGCTTCGGCGAGGACCGGCTGGGCAAGGGCATCGTGGTGGGGAAGGACACGCCGAACTTCATCGGCAACCGGATCGGGATCCACGCGATGATGGCGACGATCCACCAGATGCTCGCCGACAACCTGAGCCCGGAGGACGTGGACGCGATCACCGGGGTTCCGATGGCGCACCCGAAGAGCGCCAGCTTCCGGACGGCGGACATGGTGGGCCTGGACACGTTCATCCACGTGGCTGACAACTGCTACAACGCGCTGCCTGACGACGAGGAGAGGGAGGTGTTCCAGGTGCCGTCGTTCATCCGGGCGATGGCGGAGAAGAAGCTGCTGGGGGACAAGACCCGGGCGGGCTTCTACCGCAAGCCGAAGGGCGGCGAGCCGGACACCTTCGACCCCTACACCCTCGACTACCGGCCCAAGGGCGGGAACCCAGAGATCCTCAAGGCGGCGAAGGCGATCGCGAAGATCCCGGACCCGAAGGAGCGGGTGCGGAAGCTGGTGGCGGACCAGGGGCCGGCGGGGCAGTTCGCCTGGAAGGTGCTATCGAAGGGGCTCGCCTACGCGGCGCGGAGGATCGGGGAAATCTCCGACAGCGTGGTGGCGATCGATGACGCGATGAAGTGGGGCTACAACTGGGAGCTCGGCCCCTTCGAGGTGTGGGACGCGCTGGGCTTCGCCGAGACGGCGAAGCGCATGGCGGCGGACGGCATCAAGCTCCCGGCGTCGATCTCGCGGATGGTGGCCCAGGGCGCCCCGGGCTTCTACCGGGAGGACGGCGCGGTCTACGACCTGAAGAGCGGCGACTACCAGAAGCGCCCGGCGGACCCCCGCTACGCCACCTTCGAGGTGCTGCGCCGGGGCCAGGCTCCGGTGCTCAAGAACGACGGCGCCGAGGCCTGGGACCTGGGCGACGGCGTGCTTGGCCTCACCTTCAAGACCAAGGCCAACAGCATCGATCCGGACGTGATCTCCATGCTGCCCCAGGCGGCGGAGAAGGCCGAGCAGGAGTTCGAGGCGCTGGTCATCCACAACCAGGGCGAGTTCTTCTGCGTGGGCGCCAACCTGTTCCTGGTGGTGATGGCCGCCAACAACCAGGACTGGGACAGCATCCGGACCATGGTGAAGGGCTACCAGGACGCCACCCAGCGGCTGAAGTACGCCACGGTACCGGTGGTGGCGGCGCCGTACAACATGACCCTGGGCGGGGGACTGGAGCTCTGCTTCGCATGCTCCGCGGTGCAGGCGGCTGCCGAGACCTACACGGGCCTGGTCGAGGTCGGCGTGGGGCTCATCCCCGGCGGCGCCGGCACGCTCAACATGCTCTGGCGCGCGCTGGAGAACATCCCCGAGGGCACCACCGTCAACACCTACGACGTGGTGACCAACGTCTTCAAGAACATCGCCCTGGCCAAGGTGGCCACCAGCGCGGTGGAGGCCAAGCACTTCGGCTACTTCCGCCGGGGAGATGGGGTCTCTTTCGACCGGGCTCGGCAGCTCCACGAGGCGAAGCAGTTCGCGCTGGGGCTGGCCCGCTCCGGCTACAACCCGCCGACGCCGCGGGCCTACAAGCTGCCGGGAGAGAGCGGCATCGCCACGCTGGGCATGATGGTCGATACGCTGGTGGCCGGCGGCTACGCCAGCGAGCACGACGCGCTCATCGCCCGGAAGCTGGCGGTGGTGCTCTGCGGCGGCGCGGGCGGCGCCGCGCGGGAGGTCACCGAGGAGGAGATCCTGGAGCTGGAGCGGGAGGCCTTCGTCAGCCTCTGCGGCGAGCCCAAGAGCATCGAGCGGATGATGTACATGCTCCAGAACAACAAGCCCCTGCGCAACTGAGACGGACACCCCTAGGAGAAGACCCCATGAAGGACATCGTCATTGTGGATGCGGTGCGCTCGGCGGTGGGCCGGGCTCACAAGGGTTCGCTGGCGCACAAGCGCCCGGACGAGCTGCTGGGCGAGGTGATCGCCGGGCTGCTGGCGCGTAACCCGGCCTTCCGGCCAGGGGACATCGAGGACGCGGTGATCGGCTGCGCGATGCCGGAGGGCGAGCAGGGGCTGAACATCGCGCGGGTGGCGGCGATGCTGGGGGGGCTGCCGGCGGAGACCTCCGCCATGACCATCAACCGGTTCTGCTCCAGCGGGCTCCAGGCGGTGGCGCTGGCGGCCAGCGCCGTCGCCGCGGGGTGGAACGACGTGGTGGTGGCCGGGGGCGTCGAGTCGATGACCATGGTGCCGATGACCGGCAACAAGCTGAGCGCGTCGCCGGAGGCCATGGCCCGGGTCGCCTCGGTCTACACCCCCATGGGCATCACCGCGGAGAACGTCGCCCGGCGCTTCGAGGTCTCGCGGGACGTGCAGGACGCCTTCGCGCTCCGGAGCCAGCAGCGGGCGGCGGCGGCCATCAAGGAGGGCAAGTTCAAGGACGAGATCGTCCCGGTGACGGGCATCAAGTTCTCCGGCAACGAGCGCAAGACCTTCTCCTTCGAGGTGGACGAGATGGTCCGGGGCGATACCACCCTGGAAGGGCTCGCCGCCCTCAAGCCAGCCTTCTCCACCACCGGCTCGGTGACCGCGGGCAACAGCTCTCCCCTGAGCGACGGCGCCGCCGCCTGCCTGGTCACCTCCCGCGAGCATGCGGAGCGCCTTCACCTCAAGCCGCTGGGTTATTTCCGCCACTTCGCCACCTCGGGCGTCGACCCGGCGATCATGGGGATCGGCCCCGTGCCCGCGATCCGCAAGCTGTTCCAGAGGACCGGCCTCAACATCGGCGACATCGACGTCTTCGAGATCAACGAGGCCTTCGCCAGCCAGGCGGTCTACGTCCAGCGCGAGCTGGGCATCCCCGACGACCGCCTCAACGTCAACGGCGGAGCCATCGCCCTGGGGCACCCGCTGGGCTGCACCGGCGCCAAGCTCACCGCCACCGCGCTCCACGAGCTGAAGCGCCGCGAGGGCCGCTACGCCATCGTCAGCATGTGCATCGGCGGCGGCATGGGCGCGGCCGGCCTCTTCGAGCGGGCCTGATCGCCCGGCTGACGCCGCTCACTTCGCGCCGCAGGTGAGCGGCGCCCCGGCCTCGCCCTCGTCGAACTGCTTGTTGCCGTTCTTGTCGTCGAGGGCAACGTTCTCGCTGCAGATCAGGCCGCTGCCTTTGTCCTCCAGCTTGCCGGCGATGCGGTTGCTGGCGAGCACGTCGTTCTGCCCGGAGATCTCCACGTCACCGAGGACATCGCAGGAGGCGACCACGTTGTTGTTCCCTGGGACGATCACGTTCCCCGCGACGACGCTCGGGGGCGGGGCCGCGTTGTTCCCCGGCAGGGGGACGTTGC
>CAZSDX010000082.1:0-16977 GCA_964605685.1 uncultured Polyangiaceae bacterium | reverse complement strand
CCCGTGTGGACGGTCTTGGGAACAAGGCCAGTGGACCAAACGATGGGCAAGGCCGTACAGCGACCAGCTCCGCTACAACCGGCAGCAGTCCGCGACGGCCGGACAGGAACCAAACCTGAGGAGTCTCACGAGGCAGGCGGTGCTTCTTCTTCGGCTCCGCTGACTCCAGCTCGGATGTAGTAGGAGCGCAGGGTGTAGAGCGTGGGTCGTCGGGCCTTGGGGGTCAGTTCGGCGACGGTGCGTAGCGCTCGGAAGACTTCCCCCAGCAACAACAAGCACAGGCCGTCGAGCACGTCGAGGATCGCCTGGTGCTCCTTCTGCCGGGCGGTCCCGGCGGGGCCCTTGGTGTCCAGGCTTTCCCGGATGAGCTGGGCACCCGTCCGCAAGGCGCTGGCTTCCTCCTGGGAGAGGCGCCGCGCCTGCGCCAGCGTCCGGATCAAGGGGTCCGTGTGCTGGAGGGTGCCCTCGATCAAGGTCGCCAGTCCGTCGAGTTGGCCTGCGAGCTCCTCAAAGTTCGTGGGGCTCTGGCGATTCTGCTGGAGGGCGGTCTCCAGATCGGGGCGCCCTTTGACCACCAGCTCCAGCCGCTCCAGGGCCAGCCGCCTGCGCTTGCGCCCCTCCGCCACGGTTGCCTCAAGGGAGGCCGTCGTCGCTGCTTTGTGCTGCGCGGAGGCGTGGCGCTGTTGCTTCCCCTGGCTGGCATGCCCCTTGAGGCGGAGCAGCGCATCCACCGTCAGCGCCAGCCAGCCCCGGGAGAGCCCCGCCCCGACCAGCGCCTTTTGCACCTCGGGATCTTTGCTCTCCAGCAGGGACAGCGCGTGGTTACAGAGGCGCTCTCCGTCCGCGAGGATCCGCTCGCTGGCCAGCTTGATCCCCTCCGCGCGCAGCACCTCGTCCGGGTGAGAGGCGCGGATCGCCTGCTCCAGGAGCGGGTCCGCCGCGCCCAGTACCCCCGCGGCACGCTCCAGCGAGAAGGTGATCTCGGTGGGAATCTTCTGGTCCGTGAGCTCGGCGATCTTCGTGTTCTTCTTGCTGGTTTTCTTGCCCTTGGGGGCAGTCTTCTTGGTCTCTTTCCCCATCGTGATGTTCACGGTACCATGATCCTCATGGCGGATCTCCAGTCTCGTGCTCTCAGGAAGCGGCTCCTCCTTCCGGAACTCTTCTCCCAGCCCGTCCTCATCGAGTCCATCGAGATCTTGGATGGTACGGTCCTTGCGCGGGTACGCCGCGGAGACGGCGGCCAGGAAGATATCACCCTCGATGTGCAACAGCTCGAGACGGCTCTGGAGGCGAGTTCATCTTTCACCACCACGTTTGCGTCTTCCCAGGATGTATTCGCCTCTTTGGAGGCTACTCGTATCCGTCTTGCTTACCACTACGACCCCTATTTCGCGGTCTCGCTCTCCGGAATAAAGGCCCTTCCGCACCAGCTTGAAGCCGTCTACGAACGACTTTTGCCTCAGCCTCGCCTTCGCTTTGTGCTTGCTCACGATCCAGGCGCTGGCAAGACCATCATGGCAGGACTCCTCATCAAGGAACTCAAGCTCCGTGGCGCTATCGAGCGAATCCTGATCCTGGTTCCTTCTCCGCTCACTCCCCAGTGGCAAGACGAGCTCTCGGAGAAGTTTGATGAGACCTTCGAGATCGTCGATTCTCACTCGGAAACGGGGCAAGTTGCAGGCAATATCTGGCAACGGAAGCATCAGTGCATCGCCTCCATCGATTACGCAAAGCGAGACGCGGAGGACAGCAACTCTGGGTACTCGGTTCGTGATGCCATCCTCCAGTGCGCCTGGGATCTGATCATCATCGACGAGGCCCACAAAGCCTCGGCCTCTCGCTACGACGGAGGCATCAAGGCAACCCAGCGCTACAAACTCGTCGAGGAACTGGCCCGGTCTCCCCAGGTCCACCACATGCTCTTCCTCACCGCAACCCCCCACCAGGGCAAGGACGAGCAATTCCAGCTCTTCCTGCGACTCCTCGACCCGGACCAGTTCGATCAGCAGAACCCCGAGACCCTACGGAACCTCCTCGCAGAGGAGAAATGCCCGTTCTTCATGCGCAGGGTCAAGGAGCAGCTCCGCGATTTCGACGGGAAAAAACTCTTCCTGCCCCGCAACGCATATACCCAGGATTTCGAGCTGTCTGGCGGCGAACTGGACCTCTACAAGAAGGTCTCCCAGTACATCAAGGACTTCCTCGGCAGGAGCCTCTCCGGGCGGCGCAAGATGGCCGTCGCGCTCGCTCGCACCGTCCTCCAGCGTCGCCTCGCCTCCAGCCTCCACGCCATCTGTGAATCGCTGCGCCGTCGCCTTGAACGCCTCCAGGACCTCGCTCAACAGCTGGATAAACTCCCCGCAGAACAGCGAGAGCAGAAGCTCCGTGACGCAGGTTTGCTCTCCCTCGACGATGAGATCGACGACGACGACCGCGAGGATGGGGAAAAAGACGCCGTCGCTACCCAGATCTCCGTGGCCGAATCCCTCGACGCTCTCAAGCTGGAAGTCGCAGAGCTTCGCGCCATCTACCAGACCGCAACCCTCCTCAAGGAGAGCGGGCAAGAAGAAAAGCTGATGGCGCTCAAGCGTTGCCTGGAAACCTCCAATTTCAAGGAGCTGCGCGAAGGCAACGGCAAGCTCCTGATCTTCACCGAGCACAAGGATACCCTCATCCACCTGGAAACAAACCTCAAGGCATGGGGCTACTCGGTCGTCTCCATCCACGGCGGCCACAGCGCCCTCGAACGCAAGGAGCGCCGCCGGATCTTCGAGCAAGAAGTCCAGATCTGCATCGCCACCGACGCGGCAGGAGAAGGCATCAACCTCCAGTTCTGCCACCTGATGATCAACTACGACGTCCCCTGGAACCCGAACCGGCTGGAGCAGCGCATGGGTCGCATCCACCGGATTGGTCAGGATCGCGAGGCGCACATCTTCAACTTCGTGGCCACCAACACCGTCGAAGGGAAGGTGCTCTCTACCCTCATCGAGAAGCTCAACGCCATCAAGAAGGATCTCCAGACGGATCACATCTTTGACGTCGTGGGCACCTTCCTCCGCATCGAGAACCTCAACCCCGAGGAAGTCCTCCGTGACGCGGCCATCAACCCGCGCCGTGCCGAGGATTTTCTCGCGGACATCGCCCGGCTCTCCAGGGAAGACTTCCAGCACTTCGAGGAAGTCACCACCGTGGCCCTGGCAAAGCGCCAGCTCGACCTCAGCCACCTCCACCGCCGCACCAAGCTCCACGAAGACGTGCGCCTCATGCCGGAATACGTGGAACGCTTCTTCCGGCAGGCTGCCGAGAAGGTCGGCCTCCCCCTGGAGAATCGGGCCGATGGTCTCCTGCGGATCCCTTCCGTCCCCTCGCGCCTTCGGTCCCCTGGCCTCCGCAGCGTGCAGCGCTTCGGCCCCCCAAGAAATCACTACCTCAAGGCCACGTTTCGCAAGGAACAGCGAACCGGAAAAAACTCCGACGCAGAGCTGCTCTCCCCCGGTCACCCGCTCTACCTCGCCGTCGTGGAGCTCTACGAAAGTCGCCTCTCCAGGGTGGAAGGGCAGACCGCCCTCTTCCAGGATCCCAGGACGGACCAGCCCTACACGCTCCACGTCTTCGAGGTCAGCGTCATCGGGGAAAATAGCTCGACCGGTCTCCGCCATCCGTCCACCGAGATCATCGATAGCCGCTTCATCCCGGTGGTCGAGTCTCACGCGGGGGTCTTCGACATCGCCTCCCAGGACATCTTCCACGACCTCATCCCTCTCGAACTGACCGACGGCCCAGGTTCCCCCCTGCTCGATTCAGCCTTCACCATCCAACCCAGCCTTCCCGAGCAGCTCAGCAAGGTCGCCACCTGGCTCAAGCTCAAGGTCCAGCACCCCATGGTGCAGCAGGCCAGAACAGCCCGCGCCCAGGAAGCTGCCATCCGACGCCAGTACCTCGAACAAGCCTTCGAGAACTCCCTCGCCCGCCTCGAACAACAGAAGTACGAGCAGCTCGACAGGCAGGAGTCCGGTGAGTCGGATGCCTCCCGGCGTCTGCAGAAGCTGGCGGACGACATCCTCCAGGTCGAGCTACGGCGCAACGACCGCCTCGAAGCCATCCGACGCCTCGCCGTGGCCCGGGGAGGCGACGTGCGGCACCTGGCCTCCGCGGTGGTTCTCCCGGTCGCCACCGATCCTCCCGAGCTGCAAGAGATCCTCCGCACGAACCGCGAGGTCGAGACCTTCGCCATGCAGTTCGTCCTGGCTCACGAGAAGGCTCGCGGATGGTCCCCAGAGGACGTCTCCCAGCTCAAGGACGGTCGCGGCTACGACATCCTCTCCTGGGGCCCCGAGAACGAGGCCGGTGTCAGGCCCGCACGTCGCATCGAGGTCAAGGGACGCTCCTCCTCCAGCGGCGACGTCATCCTCACCCGCAACGAGTGGATCAAGGCCAACCGCCTCGGCGACGACTACTGGCTCTACATCGTCTACAACGCCATCCCCGACGCGACCCCCCGCCTGGTCGTCATCCAGAACCCCGCGCAGAAGCTCGCCAGCGCAGGCCAGCAGATCGTCGCCATCAAGGGCTACCGCCTCCCCAGCAGCGCCATCTCCGAGGTCAGCGAGACCTGATCAAGTCCCTTGTCGGCCTCCTGCAGACTGCCGCTCTTAAAGGCATCCTGGCGCGCCAGCGCGTCGGATTGTTGGAGCAGGTGTCGGCGCATGGAGGCAGGGTCAAGACCCTTCGTTGCGGTCCCTTGTCCTGTCGTTCTAGGATGCCTGCCCTCCATGAGCGACCGCCGCATGATCGAGCAGCAGATCCCCCTCGAAGCCGTGAACTTCCACTCGGCCAAGGAGAAGAAGCACCCGCGGCGTCACGTCGAGCTGATCCACCAGTGGCCTGCTCGCCGCCCTCGCTCGGCCTCCCGCGTGGCCATCGCCGCCGCGCTGCTCCGGGCTCCGGAAGATCCGGACCAGTTCAACGAGCGCCTCAAGCTCCTGGAAGATCTGGCCCCCTACGAGTGCGATCCGTCTGCGCTCCAGAAGGCCCGCGAGATGATCCGTGCGGACCACGGAGGGCGTGCGCCTCGGGTCCTGGACCTGTTCGCGGGGGGCGGCGCCATCCCCCTCGAAGCCGCCAACCTCGGCTGCGAGTCCCACGCCATCGAGCTGAACCCGGTGGCTCACATCATCGAGCTGGCGACCTGCTTCTACCCCCAGAAGTTCCGGACCAGACTGGCGCCGCTGGTCAAGCAGTGGGGCGAGTGGGTGCTGCGGGAGGTCGAGAAGCAGATCGGGGATCTCTACCCCGCCATCCCGCTGAACCTGAAGACCCTCGACACTGTCAACCTCGCCTTCGCCTTCGACGGAAGGAAGGCCGACGGTATCGTGGAGGTCTCTCCCCTCGCCTACCTCTGGACCCGTACGGTGCCCTGCTCCAACCCATCCTGTGGCGCCACGGTCCCGCTGGTCCGCCAGACCTGGCTCTGCCGCAAGAAGGACCGCTCCATCGCCCTGCGCATGCACCCCAACCGCAAGACCCTGCGCGTCGACTTCGAGCTGGTCTCGGCCTCCTCGCCCGGAGGTCTTGGCTTCGATCCTGCCGACCACAGCGACCGCGGCGACGCCACCTGCCCCTTCTGTTCCAGCACCATCGAGGCCGATAGGGTCAAGGAGCACGGCAAGGCTGGACGCATCGGTCAGCAATTGATGGCCGTGGTCGGCACCCTCGACGGTGAGCGCGGCCGCGTCTACCTCCCCGCCTCGGAAGCTCGCCTCCCCGACGAAGCTACCCTCCTCGAAAAACTCAAGGCCACCGGCGAGGAGTGGCCCGGAGAGGCTGCCCTCTCCCTTGCACCAGAATTCACGGGAGGCTCTTGCACCCCCTACGGCTTGGATGAGTTTCACAAACTCTTCACCCTCCGCCAAGCAGTGGCGCTGCTGACCTTCGCGCAAAAGATCAAGGAGGCTTCCGCCAAGCTCAAGGAACGCGAGGAGGACCAGGAGCTGGTCAATGCCGTGGTCACCTACCTGGCGCTGGCGTTGGATCGGATGGCAAATTCTTGCAATTTGATTTGCAGGTGGAAATCTACGGACCAGATCATCATTGAAGCACTTTCTAGACAAGCATTGCCGATGGTGTGGGATTTTGCAGAAATGAACCCACTAAGCGACATTTCTGGCTCTTATCGGCTGCACCTAAAGTCAAATGAAGAGGCGCTTAATGGACTTTCTAAAATCATTAATGGCGTCTCTTGCATGAGAAGCTCATCGACTAAATTGCCCTATGAAAGCGCCAGTTCTGGGGGGGGCAAATTCGATGCCATCATCACGGACCCACCGTATTATGATAACATCTCCTATGCGGATCTTTCCGACTTCTACTACGTCTGGCTGAAGCGCTCCCTACAGGATCATTATCCGGCACACCTTGCAGGGGAGCAGACGCCAAAGCGACAGGAAATCACGGTCGTTCCCCACCGTCACGAAGGTGACGATCAGGAGGCTCGTCGTTTCTACGTGGAGCAGATGGCGAAGGCGCTGGCGGAGGGGGGGCGCGTGCTCAAGCCCGGCGGTCCCATGGTGGTCGTCTACGCCCACAAGACGGTGGCGGGGTGGGCCACCCTGGTCGATGCCATGCGCAACGCAGACTGCTGCCTGACCGAAGCGTGGCCGCTCAAGACCGAGTCCGACGCCCGGCTCAACGCCCAGGGAACCGCCGCCCTGGCGACCTCGATCTTCCTGGTCGGTCGCAAGCGAGAGGCCGGTCCTTCGGAGGCGGACTACGACGAGGAGGTGCTGCCGGAGGTGGAGCAGGTGATCGCGGAGCGAGCCGCGGCGCTGTGGAAGGCGGGGTTGACCGGCGCCGACTTGATCATCGCGCTCATCGGCGCAGCGCTCGGACCCTTCACTCGCTACAAGCAGGTGTTCCGTGCCAACGGCGACGAGGTCTCCACCGGCGAGTTCCTGGAGCATGCGCAGCGCAAGGCGCTGGAGGCCGCGCTCAAGCAGGTCGTCAAGGACGCCACCGGCAAGGACGTCTCCATCTCCGGCATCGACCCGACCTCCCGGCTCTACGTGGCCATCCGTCTCCAGGTGGGCGAGGCCGCCACGGATTTCGACACCATCAAGAACCTGGCCATCGGCGCGCTCCCCCGGGGCACCGAGCTGGACGGTATCAAGGGCGCGCTGATGAAGGGCAAGCGCGCCCTGCTGAGCAAGAGCGGCAGCAAGGTGAGCCTGCGCACCTTCGAGGAGCGCGGCGCAGACCCGGACCTGGGCCTCTCGGATCTCGGAGGCGCCGCCCCGCTGATCGACGTGCTGCACCGGCTCCTGTGGCTCCAGCGCAACCGTCCCGCCGAGATCGGCGCGTTTCTCCAGCAGAGCAAGGCGGATCTGAACCAGGTGAAGCTGCTGGCGCAGGCGCTGGGAGGGAAGCCGCTGCGCGCCGAACCCCGACCCGGAGCCCAGCGCGACGAACGCACCAGCGAGCAACGCGCTATCGACACGCTGCTCGCGTCCTTCGAGAACGTCACCAGGAAAGCCACGGACGGCCCACTGTTCGAGGAGCGATCATGACCGAGTACCTTCCCCCCTGGACCCAGGTGGCCACCCTGCACGATGACGTGCGGGACGAGCAGGCCGTGAAGGCCGAGTACGCGGTGGGCCTGGGCCGCGTTGACCGCAAGGATCCGCAGCTACGCAGAGCCTACGCAGATCCACGAGCCTTCTTCGAGGCGACCTTCCTGACCGAGGATCTGCGTAGCCTGCTCCGCGATGTGCTCCTGGCGCTCCAGGGGAAGAACGTGGACCGGGTGCTCCAGCTCCGGACCCCCTTCGGAGGCGGCAAGAGCCACAGCCTGGTGGCGATGCTCCACCTGGCTCGCGCCCGTGCGGAGCTGAAAGGGCTCCCGGAGATCGACGCACTACCGGATCCAGGCCCCACCCGCATCGCCGTGCTCTCCTGCGCCGATTTGACCCCGGGCACCCCGCGCACGACAGAAGATGGGCTCACGCTGCACACCCTCTGGGGAGAGCTGGCGTACCGTCTTGGAGGTGCCGAGCTGTACCAGCACGTGCGATCCATCGACGAGCAACGGAGCGCGCCCGGGGGAGGGCTGCTGGATACCTTGCTGAAGGATGATGGGGACCGAGCCTCGCTGATCCTGGCGGATGAGGTGCTGGTCTACGTCGAGAAGGCGATGGCAGTGAAGACCGGGGACTCGAACCTGGGCCGCCAGACGATGACGTTCCTCCAGCAGCTTACCGAGTCCGTCGCCGGGAGCCGCAAGGCCGCGCTGGTGTACTCCCTCCAGGCGAGCGTGGCCGAAGCGGTCGGGGATGAAGGGCTGCTGATGGCGCTGGACAAGCTGGTGGGGCGCGTGGACGCGCGCCGTGTGCCGGTGCAGGATCAGCAGGTCAAGGAGATCATCCGGCGGCGGCTCTTCAAGGATCTGGGCGACGAGGAGCTGCGGCGCAAGGTGGCCCGAGCCCACGCTGCACAGTGGAAGCAGTGGGCCCTGGGGGCCGCGGACACGAAGAACCGCCAGGGAGCCATCGAGGAAGAGGCCACCCGGCTGGAGCAAGAGATCTACGAGAGCTACCCCTTCCACCCGTCGCTGATCCGGCTGATGTACGAGCGCTGGGGCAGCCTGCCGTCGTACCAGCGAACCCGCGGAGCGCTGCAATTCCTGGGAACGGTGGTGCATGTGCTGGCCCGCCAGCAACACGGAGAGATGCTGATCGGCCCCGGGGACATTCCCCTGGGGGACGCGGACGTGCGCAGCGAATTCTTCCGACAGGTGGGGGAACGCGCCACGTGGGACTCGATCCTGGACGCGGACGTAGTTGGAGCCAACGCCCGCGCCAGGAAGATTGATCGGCGCATCGGCGAGGCGAGCCCGGTGCTGGAGCAGGCCCGCATCGGGACGCGGCTGGCGACGGCGATCACCCTGTACTCCTTCGGCTCCAGGAAGGATGATCTGCGAGGAGTCTCCACCGCGGATCTCCACCAGGCGATGATGCGCCCCGGCGTGGACGCACCGACGCTGGAGGCCGCCCTGGATCAGATGAGCGACCATCTGCTGCACCTGCATCGCTCGGGTCAGCGCTACCGGCTCGATACGGTCCCCAGCCTGACCAAGCTGATCGAGCAGGAGCTCGGGAAGGTGAAGACCGAGGACGCAGAGCGCAAGATCCGGGAGCGCGTGAACGAGTGGTTCGGGAACAACACCTCGGTGGTGTGGCCCGATAGCGCGGCCAAGATCCCCGACGGCCAGCGGCAGACCAAGCTGGTGTACCTGGGCCTGAGCTGGGGAGAATTCGACGAGGAATCCGCACGTCAGGAGGCCACGAAGCTACTCCTGCAAGCCACCTCGGCGAAGCGAAAGTTCCTGAATGCGCTGGGCTTCGTGCTCCCCAGCAAGATCTACGGCGACGAGGCCCGGGAACAAGCGCGGCGTCTGCTGGCGCTGGAAGTGCTGGATCGCAAGGACAAGAAGAAGCTGGGCGTCAGCGAGGAGCAGATCGAAGAACTCCGGGAGAAGCTCAAGAACGCACGGAGCGAGCTGGAAGGTGCCTGCAGGTCGCTTTACACGAAGGTGTTGCTGCCGGTGCGCTCGAAGGACGGCTCCACCCCGGTGGCGTTCCGGAGCGTGGATCTGGGGACGATGGCTGCCGGCAAGCAGCCACACGAGCAGATCCTGGAGTTGCTCAAGAACCAGATCTTCACGGAGATCAAGGCACAGCGCCTGGTGACGTTGCTGAAGCTGGAGGAGGAAACCACCCCGTCCTTCGTGCCGATGCGCGAGGCACTGGACAGCTTCTTCCGCCACCTGGACTACCCCAAGGTCCGAGAGGAAAACGTCCTGTTGAAGGCGATCGCGCAGGGCGTCCAGGAGAAGAAGCTGGGCTACATCGCGCAGGCCAAGGAGAAGGATGGCCAGCTCCAGGTAGATGCGAAGGAGGCGATCCATTTCGGCTCGAAGCATGCCCCCGACGAGTTCTCGGACGAGGAAGGTGCCTACCTCCTCTCGGCGGGGCTAGCGACCAGCCTCCAGGCCGCCCACAAGCCGAGCGCTCCGCCTCCCCCACCTCCCCCACCTCCAACCAATCCGGAACTGCAATTCCTCGGGACAACCCCGACGGATCCCACCCCCACGGCCACGACCCCCCCCGTCCCGCCGGTGGAAGAGGTGCCGCCCGGTCAACCAGGGCAGGTTCTTGTGCTGACCGCAACGGCGGTGACAGGAACCGCGAAAAAGCAGTGGCTCAAGCTGGGAGAAGCCATCCTCAAGCTGGTGCAGCAAAGTACCTCCTCGACCATCAAGGTCAGCCTGGAAGTTCACAAGGCGCAGGGATTCTCCCTGGTGGAGCTGCGGAACGAGATCCTGGAGCCGCTGGAGGAGAACGACATCAAGTTCTCCCACAAGCTCGGGAACCTCCCTGGCTCCGAGTGACCTTCCCTGTCCCTCCAAGGTCATTCCCCGGGAGGATCCGGGCATGGTGCAGCGTCCCGAGGGCATCCCCCGGGACAAAAAGGTCATGGTGCAACCCGCCGAGGGGCTTCCCCGGAGCACCCCTTGGGTTCCCCGGTGCCGGAGGAGGGTTCCCCGGTGCCGGAGGAGGGTTCCCCGGTGCCGGAGGAGGGTTCCCCGGGGGCAAGAATGGGGTTCCCCGCTCCCGGAAGAGGGTTCCCTGGGAGCGGAGGCGGGTGACCTCCCGTGTCGGTACAGCTAGAAGGCGCGCTCCATCCCCAGCCCCGACAGCCCGGGGCCGACCCACGGGAGCACGCGGGTCGCGGCGGTCTTCGGCGGCTTGCGGAGCCACAGGTATGTCGCCGCTCCGAGGGCGACCACGCCGACGCCAAGCCCCACGTTGGCCACCAGGTAGCGGCGCGAGACGGCGTCCACCCGGGCCGGATCGCAGAAGGGCTTGCACTGCTTGAGCTCTTCTTCCTGCATTTTCCCGGTGATCCCCAGGTAGGCGAAGGCGCCCAGCCCCACGACGCCCAGCCCCCCCAGCACCAGCGGAACCGTCCGGGAGCGCGGCTCGACGGGAGGCGGGGCCTCCTCCTTGCGCCGCAGCGCCGCGATCACCCGCTCCTGCTTGCCCTCCTCGACCCGCAGGGTTCGCCGGAACGCCTCGTGGCCCTCGGCCTCGACCTGGATCCTGTGCTCGCCCGGATCGACCTCGACGGTGTTCCCCGGGAGAATCGCCTCGCCGTCAAGGAGCACCCGGGCCTCCGCGGGGGCGAGCCCTTCCGCCTGGAGCTCCACGGTGACGCCGGGGATCTGCTTGCTGACCTCGGCGAGCCAGGGCACGCAGTCCTCCTTGACCAGCGCGGGGCAGGAGGGGTGGGCGCACATCTTCAGGTGCTCCCGGGCGAGCCTCAGCTTGCCGGCCTGCCGGACCTCCTGCGCCTGCACGTGGGCGTCGAGGCACTGCTGCTTCGGGATCGTTTCGGCGAGCGCCGGAGCGCTGGTGAGCAGCGCGGCGAGGGCGAGCACCGGGCGGAGGCGGATCACTGGGCTCCTTTATATCACCGGTGCGCCGGGAGGGCGTAGGTCCCGGAGGCGTGGGCCACCAGATCCTCCTCGCCCTCGCTCTGGATCTCGATGGTCCCGACCGCCAGCCTCCTCCCCAGCTTGAGGATCTTCGCCCTCGCCACCAGCGGCCGGGGCGCGGGCCGCTTCAGGAAGTGGATCGATAGGTTGCTGGTCACCGCCAGGGGCTCCAGCCCGACGCAGGACAGCACCGCCGCGTAGAGGGCGGTGTCCGCCAGGGTCATCATCGTCGGGCCGTTGAGCGTCCCCCCGGCCCGGAGCTGGGCGTCGTCGTACCCCAGCCTCACCACTGCCTCCCCGTAGGCCAGCGATTGCACCGAGAACGGCATCGACCGCGACAGCGGGATCGTCGCGCGGATCAGCTCCTCGAAATCTTCCGCGGAGATGCGAGCTTCCTTCATGACGCGTGCCGGTGGTGCTACCAGACCTCGACGATGAAGATCTATAGCTGGAACGTCAACGGCTTCCGGGCGGTCCTCAAGCAGGGCTTCCTCGACTGGCTCCAGAAGGCGGACCCGGACGTGGTGAACCTCCAGGAGATCCGCGCCGAGTGGCTCCAGGTCGACCTCGCCGCCCGCCTGGAGATCGAGCGGAAGTACGACGTCTGCTGGTTCCCCGCCACCGCGAAGAAGGGTTACGCGGGCTCCGCCACCTTTTCTCGCAAGGGCCTCCCCTTCGTCCACGCTCGCGGCCTCGGTATCGACGACTACGACGCCGAGGGGCGCATCGTCGTCAGCACCCACCCGGACTTCACCCTCCTCGCCGGCTACTTTCCCAACGCCTCGGAGGGGCTGGCCCGCCTCCCCTTCAAGCGCCGCTTCGCCGCCGATCTGACCCGCATCATCCAGGAGCGCCACGCCCGCGGCGAGAAGCTCATCGTCGTCGGTGACCTCAACGTCGCCCCCCACGAGATCGACCTCGCCAACCCCGACCAGAACCGCCGCACCGCCGGCTTCACCGACGAGGAGCGGGAGGACTTCCAAGGCTACCTCGCCGCCGGCCTAGTCGACGTCTTCCGGGAGCGGAACCCCGGAAAGAAGGGCCTCTACTCCTGGTGGTCCGCCCGCGGCGGCGCCCGCTCCCGCAACATTGGCTGGCGCATCGACATCTTCCTGGTGAGCCGCGACCTGGTTCCGAGGGTCAAGGACGCCCAGATCCACGCCGGTGTCCTCGGCTCGGACCACTGCCCCATCAGCCTCGAACTGTCGTGAGGAGAGAGACCTCACCCCCCCCGGCCCCCCTCTCCCTGAAGGGCAGAGGGGGGAGGGCCCACCGCCTGCCGGTGCCCCAAAGCATCGGTGCGTTGCTCCTCCTCCTCGCGGCTTGCGACCGCTCGTCCCCGTCCCCGTCCCCGTCCCCGTCAACGTCCCCGTCCACGTCCCCGTCCCCGTCCACGACCGCGTCCACGTCTCCGTCCACGTCCGCGTCTTCGTCTCCGTCCCCGTCCTCGTCCGTCGTGGCCGTGGCCGTGGCCGTGCCCGTGCCCGGTCCCTCGGCTTCTTCCTCGGCTGTGCCTGCCTCTTCGGCGGGTGCTCCGGCGGTGTGGCCGGGGAGGAGCGACGGATGTCCGGAAGGGATGGTACGGATCGAGGGGGAGTACTGCCCGGCGGTGATGCAGGACTGCGTGGAGCACCACCCGGAGTACAAGAAGAACAAGAAGGACAGGAACGTGAGCGAGCGTTGCCTGCGCTACGCGGAGCCCTCCCGGTGCGTGGCGAAGGAGCGGGTGAAGATGAGTTTTTGCATGGATCGCTTCGAGTATCCGAACCAGCAGGGAGAGCTTCCGCGGGTGCTGGTCCAGTGGACCGAGGCGGTGAAGCGCTGCGAGAAGGAGGGCAAGCGGCTCTGCACCGAGGACGAGTTCAACTTCGCCTGCGAGGGGCCGGAGATGCTCCCTCACGTGTACGGGTTCACGCGGGATCCGGCGAAGTGCAACATCGACCGCCCGTACCAGCGCCCCGATCACGGCAGGCGACTGAAGACCTACGACCGGTGCATGGCGGACCCGGCCTGCAGTGCGGAGATCAAGCGCCTGGACGGACGTCACCGGATCGGCGAGCGGCTCACCTGCGTGTCCTGGGCGGGGGTCTACGACCTGAACGGCAACGTCAACGAGTGGGTCTACCTGCCCAGGGAGGAGCGCCCCAACCGGAGCGGGCTCAAGGGGGGGTGGTGGGGGCCGGTGCGCAACCGCTGCCGCCCGACGGTGACCTTTCACAAGGAGGAGGATTACGGCTACGAGCAGGGCTTCCGCTGCTGCAAGGACGCCTCCCCCTGAGCGCGGCATTGCGCGGGCGCAACGTCGCGGTGCCGGGGAGGGGGGAGCGCTCGGGCTGGTCTACCGGTAACGTGGTGGATACAGAGGCGACCATGATGCAACTTCGACGCGCCAACGAGCGAGGCCACGCGAACCACGGGTGGCTGGATTCTCACCACACCTTCTCCTTCGCGGGCTACCACGACCCCCGGTACATGGGGTTCCGTGCGCTGCGGGTCATCAACGAGGACCGGGTGCAACCCGCCCGCGGCTTCGGCACTCACCCCCACCGGGACATGGAGATCCTCTCCTACGTGCTGGAGGGTGGGCTCCAGCACCGCGACAGCATGGGCAACGGATCCATCATCCAGCCCGGCGACGTGCAGCGAATGACCGCAGGGACCGGCGTGACCCACAGCGAGTTCAACGCCTCCCAGCAGGAGCCAGTCCACTTCCTCCAGATCTGGATCCTCCCGGAGCGCGCGGGGCTCCCTCCCGGCTACGAGCAGAAGAATTTTCCCGAGGCGGATCGGAAGGGCAAGCTCCGGCTGGTCGCCTCCCGCGAGGGCCGTGACGGCTCGATCACCGTCCACCAGGACATGAACCTCCACGCTACCGTGCTGCACCAGGGCGACGCGGTGGAGCAGCCGATCCGCCCGGGACGCCACGCCTGGGTCCAGGTGGCCCGGGGCGAGGTGGTGCTCAACGGCCAGCGCCTCGCCGCAGGGGACGGAGCGGCGCTCTCCGACGAGCCCCTGCTGAAGCTGGAGGGCCAGCCCGGAGGCGGCGAGGTGCTGGTCTTCGACCTGGCCTGATCAGAAGGCGTCGATGCCGGTCAGCGCGCGGCCCAGGATCAGCGTGTGGACCTCGTGAGTTCCCTCGTAGGTGTAGACACTCTCCAGGTTCATCGCGTGGCGGATCGCGGGGTAGTCCAGCAGGATGCCGTTGCCCCCGAGGATGGCCCGGGACATCCGCGCGATCTTCAGCGCCCAGCCGACGTTGTTGCGCTTGGCCAGGGACACCTGCTGCGGCGTCAGCTTGCCCTGTTCCTTGAGCCGGCCCAGGTGCAGCGCCAGGATCTCTCCCTTGGCGATCTCGCTGGCCATCTCCACGAGTTGCTCCTGGATGAGCTGCTTGCTGGCCACCGGCTTGCCGAAGACGATCCGGTTGCGGGCGTAGGCGAGCGCCGCATCGTAGCAGGCCCGGGCGGCGCCCAGCACCGAGGAGGCGATGCCGAAGCGGGCCTGGTTCAGGCACGACAGCGGCCCCCCGAGCCCCCGGGCCCCGGGGAGCACGTTGGCGTCCGGGACGCGCACGTCCGTCAGGGTGATCTCGCCGGTGGTGGAGGCGCGCAACGACATCTTTCCGTGGATCGTCGGCGTCTCGAAGCCTGCCATGCCCCGCTCCACCACGAAGCCCCGGATGCTCCCCGGGCCTCCGAGCGCGTCGCCCTCCCAGGTCCGGGCCCAGACCACCGCCAGGTGGGCGAAGGGGGCGTTGGTGATCCACATCTTGGAGCCGTTGAGGATCCAGCCATCACCGTCGCGGCGCGCGTGGGTCTTCATGGCGCCGGGGTCGCTGCCGGCATCGGGCTCGGTGAGGCCAAAGCAGCCGATCAGCTCCCCCCGGGCCATCCCCGGCAGGAACCGCTGCTTCTGCTCCTCGCTGCCGTAGCGGTGGATCGGGTACATCGACAGCGACCCTTGGACGCTGACGAAGCTCCGCAGCCCGCTGTCACCGTACTCCAGCTCCTGGAGCGCCAGGCCGTAGGCGACCGCGCCCATCCCGGCGCACCCGTAGCCTTCGAGGCTGGCCCCCAGCAGGCCCATCTCGGCGATCTGAGGGATGAGATCCCGGGGGAACTCTTCCTCCTCGTAGAGCGCGCCGGCGCGGGGCAGGTACTTCTCCCGGACGAAGCGCCGCACGGTGTCGCGGATCAGGCGCTCCTCCTCGGTCAGCAGGGGCTCGACGGCGGAGAGCGCTTCGAGGGGCATCGGTTCGTCGATCTTCATGGCGCCGGAGGTAGGGGAACCGACCGCAGGCGGCAATCTCCGTGGCTCAGCCGCCCTCGCCCAGCGCGTAAAGGTGCCCGTCGCCGCAGCCCACCAGCAGCAGCTCTTCGGTCAGCACCACGGTGCCGTCGATGTCGCCGCCGAGCTGAAGCTTCCACCGCTCCGTCCCCTCCGGCGTCAGCGCCCGGAGCACGTCGTCTTGCGCCCCGAAGATCAGCGTGCCGTCGGCGTCCTCCACCGGGGCGCCGTGGACCCCGAACTCCCGGGAGCCGGTCCCTCGCACCGGGAACCTCCACAGCTCGGCGCCGCTCGCCCCGTCCAGCGCCACCACCGCCGGAGCCGGCCCGTAGGTGGAAGCCAGCACCGCCCCGTCTCGCCCCACCGCCAGCGCTCCCCGCACGAACCCGCCCGGCGCTGCTCGCCACCGGATCGCCCCGTCCCGTGGGGCCAGCGCCACCACCTCGCCCCCGTCGGTCCCAGCAAGCACCGTCCCGTCGTCGCTCACCGAGAGCCCCGCGTCCGCGTCGCTCCCCAGCGCGGCCTTCCATCGCAGCTCGCCGTCGGGCGCGATCGCCAGCACCGCTCCCCCCTGCGCCCCGAAGTACGCTGTCCCGTCGTCCCCCACCGCTGGCGCCGCGTAGAGCTTCCTCCGGTGCTTGTAGCGCCACCGCACCGTACCGTCGCGCCGCGCACCGTAGGCGATCTTCCCTGCGGCAAACACGAAGCCTCCCTCCGGCGTCGGGGCGGGCGCCGTGTCCGCGTCTCCGTCCACCTCCAGGGTGGCCTTCACCTGGCCGCTGCGGGCGTCCAGCGTCACCAGCTTCCCCCCGTCGACCCCCACCCGGAGCAACCCCCCTTGCACCAGCGGCGCCCCGTAGATCCGCTCCCCGAGCTCCCGGGACCACCGCTCCTTGCCGTCCAGGCTCACCGCCGCCACCTTGCCCTCCAGCGAGGTCACGATCGCCAGCCCCTCCGCCACCGCCGGGGCCGCCGCGATGGGGGCACCCATGGGGAAGGTCCATACAACCCGCGGCCTCCTCGGGGCGCGGTGCGGGCTCCGGTTGGTGCGCCTCGGATCGAGCCGCTGCATCGTCGGCGGACCGGGGCGCACCGGGCCGGAGCCGAGCGGCCTCGGCGCTGCGGCAGTCGCCGACGCC
>CAZSDX010000081.1:0-16979 GCA_964605685.1 uncultured Polyangiaceae bacterium | reverse complement strand
TGGAGCCTCCGGAGCCCGCGTCGCTGCCACCCGCGCCCGCGTCGCTGCCACCGCTTCCGGCTGCATTGCCACCGGCCCCGGCGTCGCTGCCACCGCTCCCGGTCGTGCCGCCGCTGCCGGATGCGCCGCCGTTACCGGGGGTGGTCTGGGCGGTGCTTTCTCCGCCGGAGTCGCCACCACAGCCGGTGACGAGGACAGGGAGGGTGCTACCGGTGACCAGGAGGAGCCGAGCGAGGAGGCGAGGAGGCATGCGCTCGATGGTACACCGGACCCACCGAGTCAGGAGACTCCTCTGGCGCAAGGCGAGGCTCGCTCTGGGCTTCGGGGGCTGGTATCGTGCGCTCCCCCACCAGGAAGCGACGCCCCGTGAAGATCCTCCGACTGTGCTCCGTGCTTGCCTTCGGGCTGGTGGCCGCGATGACGGCCTGCTCCGACGATGCTCCCGCCGATCCTCCCGCCAGCAAGGCGCCGCCGGTGCCGGTGGTGGACGCCCAGGGGAGGCCGACGGAGCTGACCTGCCCGGGCGACCCCGGGTGCGAGGCGGCGGGCGGTCCGCTGCGGGTGGGGGTGGCGGCGGTGGCGATCACGCCGGAGGTCATCGAGACCTACACGGACCTGGACAACAACGGCTACTTCGACGAGGCGAAGGAGCCCTTCGAGGACAAGAACGGCAACGGGAAGATGGACGGGGCCTGGCTGGCGGGCTTCGGGACGGGGAGGGCGGCGACGGGGGTCCACGACGACGCCTGGGCCCGGGTGCTGACCTTCACCCAGGGCGAGCTCTCCGTGGCCCTGGTGAGCCTGGATCTCATCGGGTTGTTCCACGAGCGGGTGGTGAAGATCCGGGAGCGGGCGAGGGAGCGGGGGCTCGACTTCGACCACATCATGGTCTCCACCACCCACGTCCACGAGACCAAGGACACGATGGGGATGTGGGGCCCTGCGCCCCTCGTCCCCGGCATCGACGAGGCGTACATGACCTTCCTCACGGAGAAGGTGATCGACGCCCTGGAAGAAGCGAAGAAGGGGGAGCGCGCCGCCACCATGAAGGTGGCCCGGGGCGAGGCGCCGCAGCTCGTCAACGACACGCGCCAGCCCACCGTCATCGACCAGGGGATCTACACGCTCCAGTTCCTCGACGAGGCGTCGAAGCCCTTCGCCACCATGGTCACCTGGGGGAACCACCCGGAGGCCCTGGGCAGCAACAACACGCTCCTGACCTCCGATTTCCCCCACTACCTCCGGGGCACCCTGGAGGCGCGCTTCCCTGGCTCGACCGCGGTCTATTTCAACGGGTGCCTCGGCGGGCTCACCACCACCATCGGCATCGTCGGCTGCCCGGACGCCGAGGGCAAGGACACCTGCCCCCAGGGCACCTTCGAGCGCGCCGAGTACGTGGGCCGCGGCGCCGCCGAGGCCGCCATCGCCGCCATCGAGGCGCCGGCGGCCCAGACCGCCGAGGCCCCCACGCTGGCGGTCCGGCGCCGGGTATTTTTGGCCAGCGCCACCAACTCCGGGCTGGCGCTGCTGGTCTCCGCGGGGGTGCTCCCCCGGCAGCTCTACCGCGTCGACGGTACGCCCGCGGCCCCGGAGGAGCTCAAGGGCTTCACCTTCAAGGATCTCACCGACCCGGACGCCCCCTTCCGCGTCGCCTCCGAGGTCAACTCCATCGAGATCGGCCCGGTCGTCATCGCCACCGCCCCCGGCGAGCTCTACACCGAGCTGTGGCTCGCCCGCGAGGACGGCACCTCCTACGCCGAGGCCCCCCCGGAGGGCGACTACGCCGGCGAGCCCAACCTCCCGCCGATGTCCGGCCTGTTCCCCGCGGGCGCCGCCACCAAGATCATCATCAACAACGCCAACGACGCCCTGGGCTACATCGTCCCCAAGCCCCAGTGGGACACCAAGAAGCCCTACGCCTACGGCAAGACCAGCAGCCCCCAGTACGGCGAGGAGAACAGCGTCGGCCACGACATGGCGCCGACGCTGTTCTCCGCCTACAAGCGCCTCTACGGCGAGTGAGCGGCGGCCTGCTTGCCCTGGCGCAGCTCCGGATCGGCGCTCCGCCAGTCGCTCACCGGGGCCCCGGGGTAGCAGGGGACGCGGTAGCTGCGGGTGCGCACCCGCTCCAGGCTCGTCGCCCCGTCACTCTTGACCAGCAGGTGCTGGAACGAGGTGGTCAGGTAGAACATCCGGTAGTGGAAGAAGTTCTTCTGCACCACCGCGTCCGCCTTCCTGGCGTCCAGCCCGAGCCTCGACCAGTAGCTCGGGTGGATGGGGAGCGGCGGCGTGTCCGAGATGGCCACGTGGAAGTTCCCGGCATCCAGCCGGACCACCTTGCCCATCTCGCCTGCCATCCGCCCCTCCACGGTGGCGTCCAGCTCCACCTCGGGCATCCCGTAGCCAGGCGTCCCCCGGACCACCACGCGGCGGCGCGTCCCGGCGGGGCACCCCTCCAGCTCCGCCGCCAGCGCCGGGTCGTGGACCGGCACCAGCACCCTGAGCCCCCGGTCGTCGCGGGCCAGCTCCTGGAGGATCCGGGTGTTGCCCCCGGGGGCCCCGGCCCCCACGATGTCGTCTCCGTCGACCAGGGTGACCGGGCCGAGGCGCCGCCAGCGGGAGGACGCCACCCGGTCCAGGGCCTCCGCGGGGGTGTAGGCGGGAGGCGGCTGCTCGACCCGCTGCTCCCAGGCCCGATCCGCGAGCTGCTCCGCCAGCCGGGAGGCGAGGGCCTCGTCGCCGTCGGTGCACACATGGGCGGCCCACCCCAGATCCTCCGCGGTGGTGTACGGGTGCACCATGAAGAGGCTCGCCGACAGCACCCGGGGGTCGTCCTCCAGGCCCTTCATCCAGCGGAAAACACCGCGCATGGGCCGCAGGAAGTCGATGGTGACCCCCCCGCCGAGGACCAGGGGGAGCTTCCTCCAGGCGTGGACCGGGGAGCAACGCCCGCGGAGGGTCCGGATCAGCCGGTTGCCCGCGCGGAACCCGGTGGGGGCCAGGTCCCAGTGGGGGTTGGAGCGGTAGGCGATGAGCACGTCCACCGGGTCGACCAGGTGGCGGGAGAGGTTGGCGTGGAGGTCGTAGCTGACGGCGAGGCGGGCCCCCGGGCTCATCCGGGCGCGGGTCTCCCGGAGGAGGACCGCCTCCGGGGGCTCGTCGAGGCCGTCGGCCTGCATGGATCCGTGGAGGGCGAGGTAGATGCCGTCGAGGTGTCCGGCGCGCTCGATGCTGGACATCAGGCGCTCCAGGAGCCAGGCGAAGCAGGAGCGGGAGAGGGGGCCGCCGGGGACGGACATGGCGGAGAACAGGGGGACCGCCTCGACGCCGCCAGCGAGCCTGGCGGCCTGGCGGAAGCCGGTCAGCTCGGCGTGGGGCATGAAGGAGGCCAGCTCCGGGTGGAGGAGCTCCGTCGCCCGGTGGAGCGCCACGCCGTCGAGGGCGTGGAGCCGCTCGAAGCCGTCGCGCTCGGCGAGCAAGGGGGAGAAGGCGTTGGCCTCGTGGAAGATCCGGCCATAGCCGATGCGTAGAGGACGGCCGCCGCGTCCCAGGTCGAGGTGTCGCATGGACACGAGGTTTACCCGAACTCGGGCCTCGCCGGGGGTGAGGTCTCCTGCATAACCTTCAATCGCGCGGCGGGAACCGTGTACCATGCGCCGTCGTGATGGGAAGACTCCGTGCTCTGGTGGCACTTCTGGGTGGGGTGGGGGTCCTGGCCTGCAACGATCTCCCGGAGATCCCGGCGAGCGGCTGCGGGAACCGGGTGGTGGAGGAGGCCGCAGAGGACTGCGACGGGCCGTCCTCCCGGGGGACCTGCGGAGATCCGGGCAAGGCGGGGGCCTGCCGGTTCCTGTGCGACCGGAAGGGCGCGGCGCCCCGGGGGGGGTGTCCGGAGACCTTCTCCTGCGGGAACGACGGGGTGTGCCGCCAGTCGACCGGGGCGCTGGTCTCCACCGGGGTCTCCACCCAGGTGACCGCGGCGGAACTGCACGTGGGCGACATCGATCAGGACGGACGCGCGGATCTGCTTGCCCTGTCGCAGAGCGCGTCCGGCGGCCCCTCGGCGGCGCGGGTGCTGCATTTCGGGGAGGGTGGGCTCCCCGCGGCGACGCTCTCGCTGCCCGGGGAGATCTGGCAGCCCCGGCTCCTGTCGATCGGTACTTCCTCGGCCACGAGCGCCATTTTTTCCAACTCCACGGTGGGGTTTTCCGCGATCCTGGGCCAGAGCAACCGCTCGTTTGTTCCGAAGAATTATCCATCGATCCCGCTGGCTGCGGAGATCCGTGCGGCGACCGGCCTCTATGTGGATGCGCTCCCGTCGAGCGTGGGGGGCTACGGCGACGAGATCATCCTCTTCTCGCGCCTGGAGGCGCCCGGGGCGCCAGCGGAGAACGTCCTGGGGAATTCGGATGGCTCCGTCGTCAGGCCGATGGCCTTCTTGCCGGACTCGCCATCCAGCTTGATAGCCGGGATGCGCCAGGGACACCTCCTGTGGAAGAAGGGGCCCGAGCACCACTGCCCGGAGGTCGTCCTGGCCTTCCAGAAGGCCCCGGAGATCCTCCTCTTCACGCCGTGCATCCATGAATCCGGGGTCGCGCGCTGGGCCACCCCCGAGGACAAATCGTTCACGAAGATCCAGCTCCCGCCCGGGGTCAAGCTCCCGGAGAACACGGGACTATCTCGTTCTCCCTTCGTCGTGGACATCGACCGCGATGGCCTCCTGGATCTGCTGACGGAGGTCGAGGAGCCGGATGGCTTCACGGTGCTCTACGCGGCCTACGGGACCGGGCTCGGGTACATGGTTCCTCGCCCCGGGAGCACGGAACAGAACCACATGGGTCGGTTGCTGATCCCCTTGCCTGCGGCGGGGGATCCTGCTCCCGCCGAGCAGCGGATCTCGGTGTACGGGCTCCAGGCGGTTGGGCATTTCGATCAGGACGACGCGCTGGATTTCGTGGGGAGCTCCAACCTCTACACGAGCGCCGATCCGGCGGGGATGGGGCAAGGGTACGGGGAGATCTACTCCGAGGGAGGCCAGAGCTACGCCCCGGTGTTCCCTGGGTACCTCGGGGAGTACTGGAGCGAGGTCCAGGTCTGCGACCTCAACGGGGATGGACGGCTGGATGTGGTTGGCGCGCGGAGCTCCAGCGCCCTCGACGTGCTGCTCGGGAACGGGAAGGGTGGCTTCAGCAACGGGACCGTCCCGCTCGGGGGCATCCCTGGCGCGACCGCCGTCGGGGATTTTGACGGGGATCTCCTCGACGATCTGGTCTTCCGGGAGCGGACCTACACCGAGGACGGCGAGGTGGACGATACGCTGACGGTGCTCTTCGGGGCGCGCCAGGGGTTGCCCTCGGAGCTGGTACGGATGGGCCGCTTCGGGGAGATCCTGGGGACGGTTCCGGGCCTCACGTTCAACCCGTTCTCTCCCGATTTCACCACGGATCTTGGTCTGTTCTCCAGGAACGGGAACCAGCTCATCGCCTCCCAGTTCTTCGGGGCGTCGGATCGCAGGCTCCGCTCCTTCCTGACGCTCCAGAGCGTGGGGGTGGATCCCCAGGGGAAGCCGGTGATCGACATCGATGCCCCCCTCGGGTTCACCTCGGCGCGCTTCGCCGCGGACGCCTCGCCCGGCCTGGTGGCCCTGGGGACGTCGCGCTTCGTGTTCGGAGGACCGGGCGGCGTGGGACCGGGCGGCGTGGGACCGGGCGGCGAATTGCCGGGGACGGGCGGGTCGGTGGGGGAGGATCCCCGGCTGCGTCTCTGGCGCCTCGATAGGGAAGGGGACGCCGAATTCGCTCCGCTGCGGAGCTTCGTCATCCCGGGGGCGAAGGATCTGGAGAACACGATCACCGCAGGCGATCTGGATGGTGATGGCGTGGATGAGGTGGTGGTGCTGCTCTCCTCGGGGGTAACCGCGCTTGATGCGCCGCCGGAGGGAACACCGGGGGGAGGGAAGGCCGGAGCTTCCACGACCGCGCTGGTCTTCCGGGTGAACGCGGCGGCGGCCCCTGCGGATCCCTTCGAGCTTGCCGCCAGCTCGCCGTTCCAGGTGCCGATCTCCATCGACAGCAAGATGGAGGTGGTCGACCTCGACGGAGACGGGCTCGCGGAGCTTCTTCTCCTCAACCGGCGCCCGGAATTCCTGATCTTCGACGACGGGACGAGCACCGCAGGGACCACGGAGGAGACCGATGAGCCTCCGGTCGCGTCCGGCGAGGATACCTTGAGCACCATCGGGGCGCTCTGGGTCATCCGGCAGACGAGCCCGGGGGTTCTCGACTGGTCCAGGCCGACGCGAATCGAGCTCCCGGAGGTGGATCGGCAGGTCACCGGGTTCTGCGTGCTGCCCTCGGAGGGGACCTCCCGGCGGCTGGTGGTCAGCACGCGCGCGGGCCTGTTCCTGGGCCAGAGGGAGGGGGATTCTTACCGATTTTCTTCCTACTCGGGGGTCTTGCAGGGGGACATCGAGACCCTGGCTTGCGGGGATTTCGATGGCGACGGCGTGCAGGACGTGGCGCTCTCGTACTACAGCTCCGTGGAGATCCTGCGGGGGCTCCCTCGCCTGCCTTGAGCCGGTCCGGAGCGGTCAACGTAGCTGCTGGAGGACTTCCCGCACGAGCTCTGCCCCGCGGAGCAGCTCCGCGTCGGTGAGGTAAGGGGCAGGGCCCAGTCGGAGCAGGTCGTTGCGTGCATCGACGAAGACGCCGCGGGCGCGCAGCGCCTCCACCGCACGCCCGGCGTCGCGCACCCTCAACGACAGGAAGCCTCCGCGAGCCTCCGGGTCACCCGGGGAGACCAGCTCCGCGGCCCCCGAGAGCGCCTCCGCGAGCAGCGCGGTCTGCCGCCGGGAGATGCCGCGCAGCGCCTCGACGTCGAGGCCGAAGTGGTCGAGGTGATCAAGCACGGCTTCCGCGCGGTAGAAGGCGGAGGGGTCGAAGGTGGCGCCGGCGAAGCGCTCGGCGCCTCTCCCGTAGGAGACCGCAGCGGAGGTGCGCTCGTGGGAGAGCGCGGTGAAGTCGGCAAACCAGCCGGTGTAGACCGGGCGAAGGGTGCAGTCGGCGGGGATCCGGAGCCAGCAGATCCCCTCGCCAAACTGGGCGTATTTGTAGCCACCGGCGGTGACGAAGGTCCGGGCGGCGGCGGGTCCGAGGTCGAGGGGCGCGACGTTGAAGCTGTGGTAGAGGTCCACCAGCGGCAGCGCCCCCAGGGCGGCGGCCTTCTCCAGCACGGCGCCGATCGGGCGGAAGAGGAAGGCGTCCTCGAAGAACACCCCGGAGAGGGCCACCATCGCGGTCTGCGGGGTGATGGCGTCGAGGAGCCGCTCCGCCAGGGAGGCCCGGGGCCAGCCGTCGACCCACACCACCTCGACGCCCTCCTCCGACAGCCGGGAGAGCTGGCGGTAGAGCGAGTGGAATTCGCTGGTGGTGGTGACGACCCGGGGGCGCTCGGACCAGCGCAGGCAGCTCAGCAGCCGGAAGACAAGCTCGTGGGTGCTGCGTCCGAAGGCGAGCGCGTCCCCCTCGGGGAAGCCCATGCGCCGGAGAATTTTCCGGGAGACCCGGTCGATCTTCGGGAAGATCACCTGGCTCCACTTGTCATCCACCCAGGCGGCGCTGTCGTCGAAGTAGCGCGCCTGCGCCTCCCGGGCCACGTCGGGCCAGGCCTGGTGGGAGTGCCCGGTGAGGAGGATACGATCAGGCCGGAGGAAGGAGCTGTAACGGCTGCGGAAGGCGTGCAGGTCGAGCATCGCGCACAGGTTAGCCTGCCCTGCGGTAGACTGCGCCCACGATGACGGAAGCGGAGCGCCAGGAGCGCCTCCCCGAAGGTTCGGTGCTGGGCGGTCGGTACAGGATAGTCCGGCTGATCGGCCCCACGGCGATGGGGGCGGTGTATGCCGCCGAGGACACAAGATCCGGGGAAGAGGTGGCCATCAAGGTGATCTGGCCCTCGTACCTGGAGCTGCTGGGCGACGGGCTCCTCAAGCGCTTTGTCCGCGAGGCGCACGTCTCGGCGGCGCTGCCGAGCCCCCACCTCGTCCCGGTGCTCAGCGGCGCCATCGACCCCGCGACCCACATCCCTTACATCGTGATGCCCCTGCTCCGGGGCCGCGACCTGGAGTCCTGGTTCAACGAGCGGGCCCCCCTCGACCCTGTCGTTGCCGTCCGCATCATCCTCCAGGCTGGAGACGGCCTGCGGATGGCCCACGAGTACGGGATCGTTCACCGGGACATCAAGCCTTCCAACATCTTCCTCGAAGAGCAGGGCGACGAGCTGGTCGTCCGCGTCAGTGACTTCGGTGTTGCCAAGATCAAGCCTGTCGACGAGCAGCACATCACCCGCACCGGGAGCCTCCTCGGCTCGCCGCTCTACATGGCGCCGGAGCAGATGCTCCGCCCCCACGACGTCGATCCTCGCGCCGACGTCTGGTCCCTCGCGATGACGCTCTACCATGCGCTGGCGGGGCAGGCGCCGCTGGCGAGGTGCAAGAACTTCACCGACCTGGTGCTCACGCTGTCCCAGAAGGAGATCCCTCCGCTCCAGGATACCGCCCCCTGGGTCGATCCGGGGCTGGCCCGCGTGATCCACGGCGCCCTGATCCGGGACGTGAACGCCCGGTGCCCTGGCCTCGACGCCTTCCTCGAGGCCCTCGAACCCTTCGCCGGGGGGACCACACGGATCCAGCCGGGCGATCTGGCCACCCTTTCCGAGGCGGCTCGGGCCGTGGAGGCCCAACGTATCGTCCTGCCTTCCCAGTGGGAGGCTCCTCCTTCCACCCCTGTCGCTCCGGCTCCTTCCAGGACGCCCAGCCTCGTCGGAGCCACCGTCGGAGGTCGCTTCCTCCTCGATGCGGTGCTCCACGAGAGCCCCTTCGCTGTCCTTTACAGCGCCGCCGAGGGGACGTCCTCCTGCGTGGTCAAGATCTTTCGCTCCGAGATCTCCAGGCGGCGCGAGTGGCTCACGGCGCTGGGGGCTCGCCTCGACAAGCTCCGGGGGCTCAAGAGCGATCATATCACCCGCGTCCTCGGCCACGGCCACGACGAGGCGACGGGCCTCTTCTTCGTCGCCTCCGAGCGGCTCAAGGGCACGGATCTCGGCGCGCTGATCCGCTCCCGCGGGAACCTGGAGCCTGGCGCCGTCGCCCGCGCCATGGTCCAGCTCGGCCAGGGCCTCAGCGTGGCCCACGGCGCCGGCGTCCTCCACGAGAACATCAAGCCCTCCAACGTCTTCCTGCACGAGCTGGACGACGGGCGCATCCTCGCCAAGCTCTGCGATTTTGGCCAGCCCTGCCCCCTGGAGCACCCCGAGGGCGAGGACGGCCCCGCCTTCTCCATCGCCGGCCAGTTTGCCCTCTCCCCCATGTACCTCTCCCCGGAGCAGGTCCAGGGCAAGCCTGCCACCATGCGCAGCGACCTCTGGAGCATGGCGCTGGTGCTCTACGAGGCCCTCGCCGGGCGCAAGCCCTGGCAGGGGCACTACAGCCTGGGCGAGCTGCTGCTGGCCATCCAGAACGAGGAGATCCGCCCCATCCGGGAGGTCGCTCCCTGGGTCGAGGGCGGCCTCGCGGAGGCCATCCACGGCGGCCTGCGCCGCGATCCCTCCCGGCGCTACAGCTCGATCCGCGACATGATCGTCGCCCTTGGCCCCTTCGCCGCCAGCGCCCGCACCCTCCAGCTCTCCTCCTTCTCCTCGAATCGGCCCAGCGTCGTCATCCACAGCGACAAGAACGCCTCTCCCCTCGACAAGACCGCTCTTGCCGACAGCTCCAACGCCCAGCCCCGGGTCCAGCTCCCCTCCACGCCCCCGTCCGCGCAGCCCCCGCCCCAGCGTACGCCCTCCTCGGACACCATGATCTCCGTCGGCGCCGGCGCCCGCGGCCTCTCTCCCTCCCTCACCATCCTCCTCGCCGTCGTCGCCGCCGTCGTCGTCGTTGGCCTCGTCGCCTTCTTCCTCCGATGACCACACCCCTCCTCGCCGCCCTCGGCGCCGCCCTCGACGCGCGCTCCTCCCTCCTCCCTGGACCCGACGACCACGCCGCCCTCCGCCTCTTCCACGGCTTCCTGGAGGGCTTTCCCTCCCTCTCCGTCGAGCTGTTCGGTCGCACCCTTGTCCTCCATGACCACGGCAAGCGCGGCGGCAACGAGGACCACGCCCGCGCTGCTCTGGCTCTCGTCCGGGAGCGCCTCCCGTGGGTCTCCTCTGCCCTGTGGAAGATCCATACATCGCGCGACGCCGAGGAGCGCAAGGGCCGGATGCTGCTCGGGGAGGTCGAGGAGCTGGCGGATCGCGTCCGCGAGGGCGACGCCTGGTACGCGCTGGATCTCCGGCTGAACCAGGACGCGAGCCTCTACCTGGACACCCGCGGGCTCCGGGGGTGGCTCCTGCGGGAAGCGCGGGGCAAGGCGGTGCTCAACACCTTTGCTTACACGGGGAGCCTCGGGGTGGCGGCGCTGGTGGGCGGCGCGTCGCGGGTGGTCCAGGTGGACCGCAGCCGGGCGTTCCTCGACGTCGCCGTGCGCTCCTGCAAGCTCAACGGCCTGGAGGCCCCCCGCGGATCGCTGGTCGCCGCCGATTTCTTCGAGCACGTGGGGCGTCTCAAGAAGCAAGGCGAGCTGTTTGACGTGGTGATCGTCGACCCTCCGTTCTTCTCGGAGACCGCCCAGGGGCGCGTCGATCTGGTGGGCGAGGCGCACCGGGTCCTCAACAAGGCGCGACCGCTGGTGGGGGACGGAGGGGCGCTGATCGCGGTGAACAACGCGCTCTTCCTCCCCGGGGCCGCCTACCACCGGATGCTGGAAGAGCTCGGCGCCAGCGGTTACCTGCGCATCGAGTCGCTGGTGGAGGTTCCCCCGGACTGCACTGGCTTCCCCGGGACGACGCGAGGGAGCCCTCCCTCGGACCCTTCCCCCTTCAACCACACGACCAAGGTGGCCGTGCTCCGGGTGCGCCGCAAGGACGGGCGCCGGGCGTCCCTCTCCCTGTAAAATCGCTCCTTATCTCGGAATGGGAGTGCTTCGATTTTTGACTTGACCTCTGTTTGTATCCGAGATGGGATGCCAGGCGCGCACTTGCGCAACATCCCACACGAGGTCACCATGTCCGTCCGTCCGTCCGTCCGTCCGTCCGTCCGTCCGTCTGTCCGTTAGGCATACCCTTGGCCCTGCTTCCCGCGGGAGGTGGAGGGCGCTGCGAACGGTCATGAGTGGAGGGTTGTTGCTGGGGGCCATCGCGGGTAGCGGTCTGGATTGCGGACCAAGGAGAACGTGCGGGGCGGAGCCCTGTGCCAGCGGAGAGGTTGCGGTTTGTTACAACCGCTGTGTGGTTCCGGTTCCGCTCAACGGCGTCTGTTCCTTCGATCCTTGCGCGAGCAATGGGACCTGCGAAGCGGGGTTGACCTGCATCTCCATTACGGGGGCTCCGGAGGGGGTTTGCCTTTCTCTTGCAAACGGTGGCGGGCAAGTGAGCACTCCTTGTGATGCCTCTTTTTCGCCTTTCCCTTACGTGGATCAATGCGCCAACGAGGCGTATTGCCGGGAAAAATCCTGTTTTGGTGGCACCGTAACCAAGGATACCTGTTCCAACCCGGTCGGGATAGGTACCTCTTGCGATTCGAACCTGGATTTTCCCAAGTGCCGTCCTTGCGGGGCGGGGCTGGTCTGCGTGGAAGGGACGTGTACGCGTGCCTGTTCCACGATCAACGACTGTCCCTGCGACGAGGCGGCGGTGTGTGCTCCTCTTGGGGCGACAGGGGGGCAACGTTACTGCGGAGTGGCGCGTTCCGGGCCCAAGGATAGCTGCGATAGTTACAACCGTTGCTCGGATCCGCAGACCACCTGCGGCGACACCCGGACGGAGCAGGACGTCTGCTGCGCGGTGGAAGCGGCGCCGTGCTCCAACAAGAACGAGTGCTGCGGAACGCAGGTTTGCACGGGAGGAGCTTCCGGGAAGGTTTGTACCGCTTGCAAGCCGCAAGGGAGTTCCTGTACGCAAACGGAGCAATGCTGCGATGGACTGAGTTGCAAGGGAGGCGTTTGCAGCCTGCCTTGTACGCCCGGGGTAGCCTGCACGGTGCCTGGAGCGAAGGGAGAGTGCCGGGTAGGGAAGATCGAGTGTGCAGTGGGTGGAGTGGCGACGTGCAAGGGGCCATCTCCGCAACCGGAGACCTGCGACGGGAAAGACAACGACTGCGACGGTAAGGTGGATGAGGAGATTCCCACGACGGATTGCGAGCTGTCGCCGCCGTCGTGCCCGTCGAGCTTCAAGGCACCTGGAAAGATGGTCTGCAAGAAGGGGAAGATGGTCTGCGAGGCCGTCGCCGGGAAGGACTATTGCACCAAGTGCGACGACGGAGGCCCCTGCGGCGCCTGCGTCGTGTGCGAAGCCGGTGTGACACCTTGTCCTCCCAACCTGATCTGTGTCGCCGATCCCTCCTCAAAGTTCGGAATTTGCAAGGAGAACGACACCTGTTTTGATTCCGGTCCACCTGCCTGTTGGCTTCCGAAAGACACGGGGAAGTGTACGGGAGGTAAGCCGTGAAACGCTTGCTCCTTGCGGTCGGTATCGGTTGGGCGGTCGCCTGTGGTGGACAAACCTCGCAAGAATTGGGCACCCTCGGAGCCGCTGGCTCCTCTTCCGGAGGCGCTGGAGGCGGTTCTTCCTCGCGCCCGGCGTCCTGCCGGCAAGAGCGGCCTGGCGCCAACCTCTCTTGCGGGGCTTCCGGGAACGAGGATTGCTGTGGCTCTGCATTGGTGCCGGGGGGGACGTTCCTGTCGGGGAATGATCCCAAGCGCCCCGCCACGGTGAGCCCGTTCCGCCTGGATCTGTTCGAGGTGACGGTGGGAAGGTTTCGAGCGTTTGTGCAGGAGTACGACACGTTCCGACCGAAGCCGGGTGAGGGTGGACACCCGAAACATCCCGAATCCGGCTGGGATAGCTCCTGGGAAACCCTCTGGGCCTACGCCCCTTCCTCTCAGGAACTGAAGAGGAACATGCAGTGCGCCTTGGAACTGTGTGACCCCACCTACGTAACCTGGACAGATGAGCCTGGAGCCAACGAATACCTTCCGATTGTTGGCATCACTCGCCACGAGGCTTTCGCATTCTGCTTGTGGGATGGGGGGCGTTTGCCGTCGGAGATCGAGTGGAACTTCGCGAGGGTGGGGGGAGAAGAGCAGCGACCGTTCCCGTGGGGAGCCGAGGAAGAGGCGGAGCGAGCGGTGCTGGTAGGAACGAAAGACGGGTGGAAGCAACCGGTGGGGAGCCGTCCAGCGGGAAAGGGGAGGTGGGGTCACCACGACCTGATGGGCAGCCGGTTTGAGTTTTTGATGGATAGCTGCGAACCGAGGAACGATGTAGGTTGTATTCCTTACGAGGAAATGGCCTGGCCAGATCCTTGCGTCGATTGCATCGTTTCACCAAATAATGCGAAAAAAGAAGCTGCCGTTGGAGGGGAAAGCTTCTACCAAAAGCTGAAACCTACCTCCAAGAGTAGATTCGAGAGCTATCCACCAACCTACCGCTCGGTAGCTCTTGGATTCCGCTGCGCGCGGGATTGACGGGATGGGCCTCCTCCGGCTAACAGCTTGATCTTCAGCGAGAACCCGTCTCCCCGGCTCTCCTTGAGGTCGATGAGCCCTTCCTTGAGGTCCAGCCGGGTCTCCGGATCGTCGTTGGGCTTATCGCTGCCCGGGTCGAAGAAGTGGACGGGCTCTCCGTCCTCCAACTCGCAGGAGGCGAAGCCGTTGCTCGGCAGGGCCCCGTAGAGCTTCTTGCCTCCGCAGGTGATCTGGGCGCGGCAGGTGTGCCCCGTCGCCTTGCCCGGCGACAGGACAAGCCGGCAGGCCGCCCCCACCGCTACCGGGCTCTTGCCGCTCACCTCGGTGACCTTGCCCTTGCGCTCGATGACCTTGCGGAAGGCCGGCTGGTTCTCCGCGAGGAAGGGTTCTCCTGTGCGGTTGGCGCTGTCCGGATCCACGGTGAGCGTGACCCGGTAGAGGGGCAGCGTCTCCCGGAAGAAGATCCCCTGGCGCTCGGCGGTGTCCAGCATGGCCTGGGCGCGCTCGCCGGTGCGCGTCCCCGTGTCGGAGAACTTCGCCTGGTAGGAGAACACCCCCGCTCGCTGGGGGGCGGGGTTTTCGTTTACCCCCCAGCTGCTCATGCTGGTGCCGTTGAGCTGCGCCCGGCTGTCGTAGAGCACCTCGCTGCCGCAGCGCGCCTGGAGCCTGGGGCTGGCGAATTTTTCGTTGTTAACGACCGCGTCCAGCTGTACCTCGCAGGCGGAGCCGGGCGCCAGCGCCTTGCCGGTGGAGGTGGCGACGCGGGCCTTCCAGGTGATGGAGACGGGGGTGCCCGGGGTCACGGGGCGAGGAGGCTGGACCGTCGGCGCGGGGTTCACCGTGGGAACCACAGGAGGAGCGTTGGGGGCCATCGCCTCCTGCTGCACCGGGATCGCCACGATGCGCGGAGCGGGCGGCGGTGCACTGCGGAGCACCAGGATCGCAGCCATCCCGCCGGCGAGGACAAGGACGCCCACGGAGGCTGCCACCACCAGCGGGATCGTCGACGGCGAGGCCCGGCGCGGTGAGGCCGGTGGGGGCGCGCCGAAGAGGGGCGGAGCGGGGTTGAGCTGCGGGGCAGGGTTGGGCGGGGGAGCCGGGCGAGGAGGCCCCGCGCGGAGCAGGTCGAGGGCCTCGGCGGCCGACGCGATGCGCTGGCCGACGATGGGCTCGATCATCCGGTCGAGGACGGCGTGGATCCGCGGCGGTAGCCCCGGCGCCACCTGCTCGATGGCGACCTTGCCGGTGGTCTCGTCCACGGGCATCTCCGCCGGGCTGCGCCCCGAGGACAGCGCCAGGATGGTCATCCCCAGGGCGTAGAGGTCCGACGCGGGGCGGGCTGCGCCCCGGAGCTGCTCCAGCGGCATGTAGCCCAGCGTCCCGACGGAGGTGGAGCCTTGCTGGTTCTCGAAGCGGAGGCGATCCTGGATGGCGCCGAAATCGACCAGGAATGGCTGCCCGTCCGGGGACAGGACGATGTTTTTCGGGTTGATGTCCCGGTGGATCACCGGAGGGTGGAGCTTGTGGAGGTAATCCAGCGTCGACAGCAGCGAGTCCAGGATGGCCGCGAGCTGGTCGCCGCCGAGGCGCTGGTGCCCGTTCATCACTTGCTGGAGCGAGGGCCCCTGGACGAACTGCTGCACCAGGAACCAGGACACGGGCCCCGCCGCGGCGCCGGCCTGCGACGGCGGCAGGGGCCGCTGGCCGTCGAGGGCGAAGAAGTCGACGTAGGCCGGGATGTTGGGGTGGGAGAGCTGCTCCAGCACCCGGCCTTCCCGCTCGAACAGCTCCAGCGCCTTCCAGTCCCGCAGCTTCTCGAAGCGGAGCTGCTTGATCGCCACCGCGCGTCCTTGCGTATCGACCCCCTCGAAGGTCAAACCGAACCCTCCCTCGCCGCAGCGCCGCCGGATCTGAAAGCGACCCCGCAGCCCCTCGATCACCTGTCCTTCGCGTAGTTCCATCGGTGGCCTCCCTTCCGTTGTGGCACCGCGGGGCGCCCCTGGCTACCGGCGCGGATCAGGCCCGGTGGTAGCCGGGGAGCTCTGCCGCGACGCCGCCGAGGTCCGCCAGCGCGCTGCTCTCCAGCACCGTCTCGATCTCGGCCCCGCAGAGCCGCGCCTGCTGGATGAGGTGCTGCTTCAGCTCGACCTTCGCCGTCGACGCCCCGCAGGCGACGCAGGCCGGAGGGACCGGCAGGAGCCCCACCCGGTCGCAGGCGTCGCAGAGCCAGCCCCTGCTGGTGAAGCTCTGGAGAATATAGAACTTCTGGATGGACCCGCGGTTGACGGCGTCCACCACCTCGGCGAGGCCAGCGGCGACGGTGGCGGCGGTGGCCTCGCTCTCGCGGGCGGCGAGGAGCGCCCGGACCCCTTCCGCCTCGGCGCGGCGCTCGTAGGCCTGCTGGATCCGGTGGATGGCCCGTAGGAAGAGGGGGTCGCTGGCCGGGAGCGCTTCGTCGACGGTGCCGATGATCCGGGCCCGGAGGGAGGGCTCCAGGATGGCCTCGAAGGCGGCGCGGCGCTCCGGGGGGCCCAGGAGGATCAGGTGGGCGCGTGGGCTGTCGTGGAGCATCCGGTGGACGACGGCGCTGGCCTCCTGGTCGGGGGTGCGCCCGTGGCTGGGCCGGATCGGGTGGCGAGCGACCGCGTCGCCCACGTGGATCTCGACGACCTCCGGGGGGCTCCCGAAGGAGAGCGCCAGCGCCTGCTCGTACTCCTCCTCGTAGTAGGCGAGCTGCCAGGTCTGCGGCTCGTGGCTCACCTCGATCTGGTTCTCGAAGGCAAACCGGAGGCGGAACACCTCGCGGAGCGGCGGCTCCGGGCAGACAAAGAGCGCGAGCCCGTCGTGGCCCTCGGCCTGCGCCGCCGCGATCTCCCGGGGGAGATCGTCGAGGATCCCCTCGATCTGCTCGAAGAAGGCGTCGTCATCCAGCGCCGCCCTGGCCTCGTCCCACAGGGTCTCCGCGGCGGTGAGCGCGCGCTCCTCGCCGGGGCCCACGATGTCCAGGTAGAGGCTCAGCACCCGGGTCCCGGGCTCTCCGCGCCAGTCCAGCAGCCTGCGTAGTCGATCGTAGAAGGTCATCCGTCCGTCTCTGCCTCGCCCGCGGCTTCGCCCCGGGCCCGGTGAGGGTAAGACAAAAGGCTCCCGCCTGGCGATGGTGGACCGCGCAACGAGCAGGTACACTCCGGGAATGCGTTCCCTTGCATGGCTTCTGGTTCTCGGGGTGGTGGCGCTCGGGTGCGGCGAGGACGATGGCTCCTCGTCTCCAGCATCCAGCGACGGTGGCGGCGCTGGTCAGGGCAACAGCGGCTCCGGTGGCGGTGGCTCCGGTGGCGCGGGTGCGGGCGGTTCGTCGTCAGGTGCAGGCGGGAGCAGCGCAGGTAGCGGCGGCTCTCCGGCAGGCAGCGGCGGCAGCGCGGCGGG
>CAZSDX010000080.1:4555-17185 GCA_964605685.1 uncultured Polyangiaceae bacterium | reverse complement strand
CGTCGCCTGCGGCCCCGCCGTCCCCGCCCGCGCCCGCCGAGCCGGCTGCACCGCCGCTCCCGCCGGAGCCGGAGCCCTCGATGCAGAAGCCCACGCCGTCGTTGCCCTTGGCTCCGCAGGTGGCCCCCTCGCTGCAGTCGGAGTCATCGCAGCAGTACTTGGCGCACTTGCCGCCGAGGCAAGCGCTCCCGGGCAGGCAGAAGGGACCATTTGCGTTGTCGCAGGCCCCACAGAGCGCGACATCGTTGGGCGGATCGAAGCACTCGAACGTGCCGCCATTGGAGAGATCGCAGGCCTGACCCTTGGTGGTGTCGCAGGTGTCGTTGGTCACCGGGTTGCAGCCCTGCCCGGTGAAGCAGGCGCCCTTGGTGGGGGACTCGGTGGGGGCCTTGCAATCGGGAGCCGGGGCAGCACCCCCGGAGCCACCGGAGCCACCGGAGCCTTCCGTCAAGCAGATGCCAAGCGGGCTACCGGCCCCGATCACTTCCTTGTCGCACTTCCCCTTGCCGCAGTCGCCGTCGTCGCAGCAGAACTTGGCGCACTGGCTGCCGACGCAGGTCTGGCCGCCCTTGCAGTAGCCTGCCTGCTGGCCGCAAGCCTGGCAGAGATCCTTGTCGTTGGGGGGATCGTAGCACTGGAAGCCGTTTTCCCCGAAGTCGCAGGCCTGGCCGGCGGCGGTGTTGCATCCCTCGTTGGTCACCGGGTTGCAGGGGAACTGGCTGTCCGTGCCGACGAGCCCTGCGACGCAGGAGCCCTTGGAGGGGGACTCCTTCGGGGCCTCGCAGTCGGCGGCGGCCCCGCCGCCCGACCCGCCCGACCCGCCCGAGCACTCGCTCTGGCACGAGGAGCCAGCGCACTGGTCAAGGGCGAGCAACTCCGGGTTGCTGTTGCACTCGGGGTTCTGGCTGCCGCCCAGGCAGGCGTTGCACGCGGGATCGTTGTCGCACGCGAGAAGTTCCTCGCAGCACTGGGCCTCGACGCAGGTGCCGCAGGCGTTGGGGTTGAGCATGCCCGTGCAGCTCGGCGCGGAGCCGCCGCTGCCTCCAGAGCCGCCGCTGCCTCCAGAGCCGCCGCTGCCTCCAGAGCCGCCGGTTCCGGCGTTGCTCCCGCCGGAACCCGCCGTGCCACCGGAGCCCGCGGTGCCACCCGCGCCGGCCTTGGACCCGCCAGAGCCGCCGGATCCCGCGATGTTGGTGGTGCCGCCGGTCCCGGCGCCGCCCGCGCCGCTGAACCCGGGGGAGCCCGCGGCGGCCTGGGTGGTCGTGCCATCGTCGTCACCACAACCCACCACAACCGAGGAACCAAGCAGGGCCAGGAGGCCCACGATCTTCAAGGAATTACGCATGCAAACCCTTCCTTCCACACCAGGGGAGGCTAACTGGACCAGTCTAGTTAGACGGTCTTCCTGCCGCAACCATGCACTCGCTGGAGGGCTCTCGGGGTGAAAAAAAGAGCACCGCCGGAAAAGGGAGCTTGACAAGCCATGGACCTTCTGAGAGCTTGCGCGGCGGAGAGATGACCGAGTGGCCGAAGGTGCCTGATTCGAAATCAGGTGTACCCGAGAGGGTACCGTGGGTTCGAATCCCACTCTCTCCGCAGGCCTCCAGGGGCCAGCTCAGGGGCCGCCCGCAGGGCCCCTGGGAGAGGTGACCGAGTGGTCGAAGGTGCATGACTGGAAATCATGTGTACCGGCAACGGTACCGAGGGTTCGAATCCCTCCCTCTCCGCCGAAAAGAACAGGTGCTCTTTTACCAGAATACCTGCTCCCCGTACCTGTCCTGGCACCCCTCGATGTGCTGGAGCACGCGCTCCAACCGCACTTCCAGGGCCTCCAGATGAACCGCAGATAGCACCGGCGCGGCCTTGTCTCCACCAAGGGACGACGCCAGGAGCGCGGCAAGGCGGCGCTCCGGAGGAGCCGCAGGCCCCACCGCTCGCAGCGCCTCCACGGTGGCGCGCCGGAAGCGGCATACCTGCGAGAGCGGCCTCGTCAAGAAGGCTTTCTGGCGGGCTCGGTGCCCGAGGAAGGCCGAGGCGTTGTCGAGAAAGATGAGAGGTCCACCTGGACCCAGGGTCATCACGTTCCCTCCGCTCCAGCGATCCGTGTTGTCGATCAGCGCGTCGAAGAGGACTAGGTCCGACCACGCGAGGATCTGCTCCCGGGGTTCACCGGGATCGGGGGGGCTCATCCGGTTCTGCCAACCCGCGGGGGGCTCCGCCACCGTTGGTGTCTTGCTGTGCCACGCGATCAGGGCGCCCCAGACCTGGTTTCCGTCGGTGATGACCTCCCGATCGAAGCGCGCCAGCGTCGCTGGATCCGCCGCGAGCTGTCCCCGGAGCCAGCCCAGCGGCAGGGCCCTCCCCGCCACCGGGGCGACCCTCCCCAGCCCCAGCCGTCGATCCAGGTGGTAGGCGGCGATCTCTGCCCGGTAGTTGCTGCTACCGCTACGCTGATCGGCCTTGAAGACCGCCCTGGCGCCGTCGGAAAAACGCACCCGGAGGGTCAAGGACGTCCCGCCGCCGTTGCGGGTCACTTCCGTGATCCCGGCGTCCCGCAGCCTTCCGAGCCAGACGCCGTCGTCGCCGGGATCGATAGGGCCGGAAGTTCCAGACACCACCGGGGCAGGGATCTCCGCCCTGGTCCGGTGCTTTCGTGCGGGCAGAGGCGGCGACTTTGCTGCTGGAATTCGCTGCGTGGCCGGGGGCTCTGCCGACGCTCTCCCTTCCGGTACCTCCCCCCTCTGCCCTTGAGGGAGAGGGGGGCCGGGGGGGGTGAGGTCCCCCCTCTGCCCTTGAGGGAGAGGGGGGCCGGGGGGGGTGAGGTCCTCGCGGCAGCCCAGCAGCACGGCGCTAAGCAGGAGGAAACGCGAGGGTCGCCGCAGGAGAAGCCTCCTTGATATGGAGGAGGATACCGTGGGAAGCGCAGAAGAGGTCGAGGATCGGAGCGGTCGGGGGGATGAGCAGGGGGACGCGGGTGAGGAGGATGTCCCCCTGAGGAGGAGCCGGACGCTCCGCGAAGACACAGGCGACGCGGGGAGGGAAGGCACGGGTGTGGAGGTTGGCCAGGGGCGTGAACCAGCCATGATCGGGGCCTCCGTGGGTGTAGCCGAGGACGAGGCGGAGCAGGCGGAGCGCCGCGCGGGGGTTGGCGTGGATCAGGTGGGCTCCGCGGAGAGGCGCGTCGAGGGAGAGGCGGAGGGACGGCTCCGGGAGCCCGGAGCGGCTGGTGGGGCTGAAGGAAGCCTCCAGGAGCTCGGCCAAGTCGAGATCTGCAGCAGGAGCGTGGGTGAGGGCGAGCAGCTCGGCCAGCTCCCGCACGGCGTCGAGGCGCGGGACAAGGCCGCGAAAGGCGGACTCCAGGGCGAGGCGGGTGCGGGCCTCAAGGAAGGAGGTCTCGACCGACGTCAACGCGCGGGACGTCTCGCTCGCGCAGGCGCGGAGGAAGGAGAGCAAGGGGAGGACCGCAGGCTCTCTCTGGAGGGCGAGGCGCTGGAGCAGAGAGGCGAGGGCGTCGGGGGTGACCTCGACGCTGGCGCGAACCTCGGAGAGGAGGGGAGAGAGCGCCCGGGGGGCGACACGGAGCGAGCCCAGCAGGATCAGGAGGTTCTGGGCCGCGCTCACCGCGTCGCGGAGGACACCCTGGGCCTCGTGGATGGCCGGATCAGGAGGGGGGCCAGATCCGGGCACGACCGGTTCAGGCCCGGGGAGCGACGACGTGGCCGGGGAAGAAGTAGCCGATCTCCACGGCAGCGTTCTCGGGGGAGTCGGAGCCGTGCATGGCGTTCTCGCCCTTGGAGGCACCGTAGAGCTTGCGGATGGTGCCCTCGGCGGCCTGGGCCGGGTCGGTGGCGCCGATGACATCGCGGTACTTCTGGATGGCGTTGTCTGCCTCCAGGACGAGGACGACGACGGGGCTGCGGGTCATGAAGGTGACCAGCTCGCGGAAGAAGCCGCGCTCGCGGTGGACCGCGTAGAAGCCCTCGGCCTGGGCGGTGGTGAGGTGGATCTGCTGCATGGCGAGGACGTCGAAGCCCTCGCGGAGCAGGTGGTCGATGATCTTGCCGGTGTGGCGCTTCTCGACGGCGTCGGGCTTGATGATGGACAGGGTGCGTTCTTTGGCCATGGGCCCTCTTACTTCAGCAGGGGTAGCAGCGTCGAGGCCATGTCGGCGGGGCTGTGGGAGACCTTGACCCCGGCAGCCTCCAGGGCCTCGATCTTTTCCTGGGCGGTGCCCTTGCCGCCGCTGATGATGGCGCCGGCATGGCCCATGCGCTTGCCCGGGGGGGCGGCTGCTCCGGCGATGAAGGCGGCGACGGGCTTCTTCATGTTGGCCTTGATCCACTCGGCGGCCTTGATCTCGGCGGCGCCGCCGATCTCCCCGATGAGGATCACCCCGTCGGTGTCCGGGTCATCGTTGAAGAGCCGGAGCACGTCGATGAAGTCCATCCCCGCGACCGGGTCACCGCCGATGCCGACGCAGGTGCTCTGGCCGACGCCAACGGCCGTGAGCTGGCCCACCGCCTCGTAGGTCAGCGTGCCGGACTTGGAGACGACGCCGATGCGCCCCGGGCGGTGGATGTGCCCGGGCATGATGCCGAGCTTGCACGCGCCGGGGGTGATGACGCCGGGGCAGTTGGGGCCGATGAGCCGGACGCCGGAGCGCCCCTCAAGCCAGCGGCGGGTGCGCACCATGTCCAGCACCGGGATGCCCTCGGTGATGCAGACCACCAGGGAACAGCCCGCGTCGACGGCTTCCACGATGGCGTCGGCGGCGCCGGGGGGCGGCACGAAGATCAGCGAGGTGTCCGCCCGGGTCTTCGCCACCGCCTCCTCGACGGTGTCGAAGACCGGGATCTTGAGCGCCTGCCCGTCGGCGCCCGCTGCCTCGAAGGTCTCGCCCCCGCGACCCGGCGTCACGCCAGCCACGATCTGGGTGCCGTAGGCAGCGCACTGCCTGGCGTGGAACCCTCCGGCGCTGCCGGTGATGCCCTGCACGACGACGCGTGTGTCTTTTCCTACCAGGATGGCCATCGCATCAACCCCTTGTCGCCTCGACGATCTTGCGAGCGCCGTCTGCCATCGTATCCGCGGGCTGGATCGCCAGCCCGCTCTCCGCCAGGATCTTCTTCCCCAGCTCGACGTTCGTTCCCTCCAGGCGCACCACCAGGGGCACCGTGAGGCCCAGCTCCCGGGTGGCGGCGACCACGCCCGCGGCGATCACGTCGCACTTCATGATGCCGCCGAAGATGTTGACGAAGATCCCCCGGACCTTGGGGCTCTTGAGGATCATCGTGAACGCCTTGGTCACCTGCTCCTGGTTGGCGCCGCCGCCGACGTCCAGGAAGTTCGCCGGCTCGCCCCCGTGGGCCTTGATGATGTCCATGGTGGCCATCGCCAGCCCCGCGCCGTTCACCAGGCAGCCGATGTTCCCGTCCAGGCTCACGTAGGAGAGCCCTGCTTTCTTGGCCTCGAACTCCACCGGATCCTCCTCGTCCACGTCGTGGAGGTCGGCCCAGGCGTTTGCGTGGCGGAATTCACTGTTTTCGTCGAAGTTGATCTTCGCATCCAGGGCCACCACGTCGCCCTTCTTCGTCAGGATCAACGGGTTGATCTCCAGCAGCGAGCAGTCCTCCTTGACGAACAGATCGTAGAGCGCCTGGCACACCTTCACGAACTGCGCGAAGGCCGCCTTGCCGTGGCGGTGGATCTCCAGGGCGTAGGCCAGCTTCCTCGCCTGGTAGCCCGCCAGGCCCAGCAGCGGGTCGATGGCCAGCGTGTGGATCTTCTCCGGCGAGTGAGCAGCCACCTCCTCGATGTCCATCCCGCCCTCGCGGGAGCCCATGATCGCCACCCGCCTCGCCTCCCGGTCCACCACCAGGGCCAGGTACAGCTCCTTGTCGATGTCGAGCCCCTGCTCGATGTACAGCCGCCGCACCTTCTGCCCCTTCGGCCCCGTCTGGTGCGTCACCAGCTGCATCCCCAGCATCCCCTCCGCCAGCTCGGCGGCCTCGTCCGGCCCGCCCTTCGCGAGCTTCACGCCGCCGCCCTTCCCGCGGCCTCCGGCGTGGATCTGCGCCTTCACCACCACCACCGGCACACCGGTCTCTTCGATGAGCTTGGCGGCGCTGGCGCGCGCCTCTTTTTTGCTGAACGCCGGGTACCCCTTGGGGACGGGCACCCCGTAGCGGGCAAAGAGCTGCTTGCCCTGGTATTCGTGGATCTTCATCAGCCACCTCGGCGATTGGGAGGGCCGCACCCTAGCCGAGGAAACCCCTCCCGGGAAGCCGCCTCGCGGCTCCCGGGCCCCTTGTCGTCAGAACGGCATGTCTTCGGCGACCTCCTCCACCGGCGCAGACCGCGGCCGGGCTGCCGGACGACCCACGTTTTTCCGCTCCAGAAGCCGCTTCCGCCAGCCCCTCGCCCTCGCCGCGTCCTTCCTCAGGTACGCGCTCCGCGGTTTGCCGTTGTTCGCCAGCTCGTTCTTCTTGTCCGACTCCCGCGCCTTCCAGTCCAGGAAGCTCGCCAGGTTCTCCAGGTACTCCGGCGTCGTGTCCGAGTACCTCGCCCCCACAAAGGAGGCCCCCGTCCACCGCGGCGGATCCTTCCGGATCTCCGGGTTCCCCCACTGGCTGTCGAGGTCCGCGTCGTCCGCGATCATCGCGTCTCCCGAGCCGCCCAGGGCCAGCGCTCCGGCGGGCGCCCCCGCCATCGTGGACCCCTCCATGGTGGACAGGCGTTGCTCCACCCGCTCCAGGCGGGTAGCAATGTTCTGCAGCAAGGACAGCATCTCTTCGTACTGGGTGGCGTTCATCGTGCCTCCTACCGACGGATCAAATATCCTCTCCTCGACCCCAAGGCCACCCGTCTCAAGGAAGAAATATGTCCGATCTCATCCGCAAGCTCGAGCACGACCACGACGAGTCCCTTCGGCACCTGACCCGGTTGCTCCGCGAGCTGCTGGCCCAAGCCGAGGACGAGCGCCGGGGCCTCGGGGAGATCCACGCCGACTTCCTGGAAGCGCTCGACGAGATGTGCCTGGAGGTCGACCACTTCGCCATGGAGGAGACCTCCCTGTTCCCGGCGATCCTGGGGGTGCTGCCCGCCCTGGGGCCGCTAGTGGACGAGGTGCAGCGCTCCCACCGCGCCCTCGACGCGCTGGTGGCCCGGGTGGCGGCGACCCTCCAGCCTGGCCCCACGGCGCTCCGGGACGCGCTGCCGGAGCTGACCGAGCTGGTCCAGCGCTTCCTGGCCGAGTTCACCCACCACGCCGAGCGGGAGAACGAGCTGCTCCAGCGCGCCCAGCGTGAGCTGTCGCCCGCCCAGAAGGCCGCGCTCCTCGCGGACACGGGCGATCGCCGGTGACCTCGCGGGCGCCTCGCCGGCTCAGCGTGGATTTCACTCTATCGGCGCGCTCGTCGGGGTGCCCGGACGTGATCCGGGGGTGGCGTGAGGCGTGAGCTCCCCCGGCGTCACCCGGCGCGCTCGAAAAGTGAGGCCGCGTCGGGCAGCGGGATGGGCGCCGCCGACGGGGCCTCCCCCGAGGGCCAGCGCCTCGGGTCCTCCAGGAACGCCTCGGGGGAGAGGGTGCGGCCCAGCTCCTCCGGGTGGGCGCGGAACCAGCCCGCCACCACGCGGATCTCATCCATCTCGTCCCCGCTGCCAGGCGGAGCGACGGGGCCAAGGAGCTGGGCGGCCAGCCCCCGGGCGCGCTCGATCTGCTTTGCTCCCCGGCACCGCTGGATGTCCCCCAGGACCCTTCCTCCCTTGAGGAAGTAGAGCCGGTCGCGCCCGTCGAGCCCGGGGACCGCGTAGACGAAGGTGAGCCGATCCAGGGACTCGCGGAGCGACGCGAGGGCGCGGGAGAGGGCCTCCAGCTCCGCCAGGCGGTCGCGGTAGACGCTGGCGCGCTCGAATTCCATGCGCCTGGAAGCCTCCGCCATGCGGGAGCGGAGGTCGTCGAGCAGCTCGGTCTCGCGCCCGAGGAGGAAGCTGCGGGCCCGGTCGATGCGGCGAGCGTACTCGTCGAAGGGGACGCCCCCGGCGCAGGGCGCGGAGCAGAGGCCGATCTGCCCCCGGAGGCAGAGCGGGCGGCGAGGAACGGGGAAGAGCGGCTGCTGGCGGGGGTCGAGGAGCGGGGTGGTCTCGGGGCTGGTGCGGAGCTGGAGGATGTCGGAGAGGCGGCGGATCGCGTCGGCCACGCGCCAGGGAGAGCGGAAGGGACCGTACGGAGTGGGCTGCTGGGTGAGGAGCAGCCGGGGAGCAGGGCCCGGGCCGACCTTGATGAACACGTAGTCGCGATCGTCCTTGAGGGCGCGGTTACGGGCGGGGCGGATCTGCTTGATGAGGCGCAGCTCGGTGAGGTGGCTCTCGAACTCGGAGGAGGTCTCCTCCCAGACGAGGTCGTCGGCGGCGGCGACGATGAGGGCGGCCTTGCTCCCCTCCGGGGCGCGGAAGTAGCTGAGGAGTCGCTGGCGCAGCGAGCGGGAGCGGCCAACGTAGATGGGCTCGCCGCGGCAGAGCCATCGGTAGACCCCGGGGCTCTTTCCGCAGCCGGAGCGGACCTTCTGGCGCAGGGGAGATTCCGGGGCAGGTCTGGTCATTCCGGGGGGAGCGGAGAGCATAGCGCACCGGAGAGGTGGAATCCCGGGCGAGGCTTGGGCACCCTGGGCGCCTTGCCGGACACCTCCTCGGATCCCAGGGCCCCCCGGGTCACCGCCCTCGTCTTCTTCGTGGTCTTCCTGGACTTCGTCGGGTTCGGGCTGATCATCCCGCTGCTGCCCTTCTACGTGCAGCGCTTCGGCGGATCGGCTAGCACCGTCGGGACCCTCTTCGCCTGCTTCTCGGTGGCCCAGTTCTTCACCACGCCGCTGATGGGGCGGCTGTCGGACCGGCTGGGGCGTCGCCCGGTGATCCTGGTGAGCCTGCTGGGGAACGCGGTGGCCATGGGGGTGTTCGCGGCGGCAACGAAGACGGGATCGCTGGTGATGCTCTTCGCCTCGCGGATGCTGGCGGGAGCCACCGCGGGGAACCTGGCGGCCTGCCAGGCGGCCATCGCGGACGTGACCCGGGGCCCGGAGCGGGCAGCCAGCATGGGCAAGGTGGGGGCCGGGATCGGCATGGGGCTGGTGGCCGGTCCGCTGCTGAGCGGGGAGCTGAGCAAGCTCTCCTCCTCGGCTCCGGCGCTGGGCGCGGCGGCGCTGGCGCTCGCGGGGGTCGCGGCGGCGTTCTTCTTCTTCCAGGAGACCCACGCGCCGGACCTCCCCCGCGAAGAACAGCGCCACGAGGCGCTGGGCGACGTGCTCCGGCGCTGGCAGGTGGCGGCGGTCCTGGCCCTCTATTTCCTGGTCTTCTTCGCCCTGACCCAGCACCAGACGACCTTCACCCTGCTGTCCGCGCTGCGCTTCCGCTGGACCGAGGTGGAGGTGGGCCGCTCCTTCGCGCTCTTCGGCCTGGTGATGTTCGCGGTGCAGGTGGGGCTGCTCCGGTGGCTGACGCAGCGCGCCTCGGAGGGGGCCCTGTTCTCCGCGGGGAGCCTCCTGGCTGGCGCGGGGATGGGGCTGCTGGGCCTGGCGGCCCACCCCTGGGTGCTCCCCGCGGGGCTGGCGCTGATGGCAGCGGGCTTCGGGCTGACGCAGCCCACGCTCTCGGCCATCGCCTCGCGCCACGCCGGGGAACAGCACCAGGGCGCGGTGCTGGGGGTGGCCCAGTCCGCGGGGGGGCTGGCGCGCACCGTGGGGCCTCTGCTGGCGGGGTTCCTGTTCGAGCACCTGGCGCCAGGATCGCCCTACGCCGTGGGGCTGGGAGCCTTCGCGCTGTGCTTGCTCCTCGGCCTGCGCCTGACCCGCGACGCCCGGGAGGAAACGCTCACCCCTTCTTGAGCGACTTGAGCGCGGCGACGGCGCTGTCCTTGTGGGCGGTGGCCCGGTCGGTGTCGACGAGGTAGACGAAGAGGATCTGCTCGCTGCCGCCGGGGTTGATGGTGTAGTAATGGATCTCGCAGGGGGTGCCGACGCGATCCTGGCAGGTGCCGCCGGCGCCGGTCGCGGGGAAGCCCGAGGGCAGCTCGACAAACTCGCGCCCACCCCACCGGACGGAATTGAGCCCGAAGACCCGGGAAATCGCCCCGATCTTCCGCGTGGATTCGTTGGGCTTGTTGAAGGTCACGAAGGCGATGAACGCCTCGATGTTCCCCTTGGCGTCCGGCGGGACGTGGACGATGGTCCACTCGTTGCGCTGCTCCTGCTCCCAGCCTGCCGGGGGCGTGAAGGAGGTCCCCGTGCGCGGGATCGACAGCGACTGCGGCACCGGCGTCCCGTGGGCCAGGGACGGCACCGGCGCGGTGTCGGTGTCCGCCCCGTCGGTCGCAGGCGCAGCGTTGCCGCCTTTCTTGCAGCAACCCGACGAGAGCGCCCCCGCAACCGTGAAGGCGGCGAGCAGCAGGAGAAAACGGGAAACAGGACGGGAGAAGATCGACATGGAAGCGGGCTCCAGGGCAACGCGCAACGAGCGCAGTCCTTGCACGATAGACGGGGAACCGACGAGGCTCCCAGAAATACTCAGGGAGCCCGCGCCGCGACCGGGCGAAAGGTGGCGACCGGCGCTCGCTTCCCCTTCACGGCGGCGGGCGGAGCACCCTCGAAGGGGATCCTGTCCCCCACGCCGCGCCGCGTGCTCTCCGAGACAAGGATCGCCGCACCGTGTTGCTTGGTCAGCCCCTCGATGCGCGACGCCAGGTTCACCGCGTCACCGATGGCGGTGAATTCCAGCCGATGCTCGGGGGATCCCACGTCCCCCAGCACCACCGGGCCGGTGTTGATTCCGACACCGATCCGGAGAGGAACCTCCCCACGAGCCGCCCGGGCCTCGTTGAGCCGCTCCAGCGCTCCATCCATCGCCAGGGCGCACTGGACCGCGTGGAGCGCGTGGTCCGGGTCTGGGAGCGGGGCCCCGAAGTAAGCCATCATCCCGTCGCCAATGAACTTGTCGAGGGTGCCCCCGTGGCGGAACACCTCCGCCACCATCGCCGTGTGGTACTCGTTGAGCATCGCCACCACCTGCGCCGGGCTCAGGTGCTCGCTCATCGAGGTGAAATCCCGGATGTCGGAGAACAGCACGGTGACCTCCCGGAGATCCGGCGCCCCGCGCTCCTCCCGGGAGACAAGCTGCTCCGCAACCTGGGGCGAAAAATACCTCCCCAGCCGCGCTCGCTTCCGCTCCTCGCTCAGCGCCTGCTCCGCCAGCGCCCGTACCCGGTCGATGAGGAACACCTCGATCGCCACCACCCCACCCAGGCACAGCAGCGAGATGATCCGGGTGCCTACCTGGATCCCTGCCTCCACCTGGAGCCACCAAAGCAACCCTCCGCACGCCGCCGCCACCGCCGCCACCTGCCGCCGGCTCACCGTCAACCCCGCCAGCGCCACCACCACCGCGAAGAACCCCAGAGAAAACCCCGCCACCCCGCCGGGGCCGCTGGGCGCGTAACCGAGCTGCCCTCGCTGCACCAGGAACAGCACCGGCGCGTCCAGCAGCCCCAGCGCCAGCCCCGACCACCGGGACGCCGCCGAGGGGCGCAGGGACGCCGCCAGCAACCCCAGCGACGCCGCGAAATACGGCGCCAGCAGCCGGACGCTCGGCACCCACTCGGCCCGGCGCTCCCAGAACCCCAGGTACAGATGCAGCGCCAGGATCAACCCCACCGAGACCGCCCGGATCAGCGCCAGCGGACGGGCGTTCCGCAGGCGCTCCCCCTCGACGGCGCGCTCCAGGCTGGAGGAAAGCGTGGCGAACATCTCCGGTGCCGCAGTCTACCCGCGGACCACCGCCTCCCAGCAGAAATGACGCTCCGCAGCGTCCGGCGCCCTCACCCGCACCTCGAACCCCCGCTCGCCCCCCAGCGGGATCTCGAACAGCGCCCACCCCTGCCCGTCGTCGTGGCGCACCACCCCCGCCAGTTCCCCGCCCGCCCACGCCTCCAGGAACACCGGCCCCCCCCGCCGCTCTCGCTCCAGCGTCCAGTGGATGCTCCCGTGGCCTCGCAGCGCCTTCCCCCCCTCCCCCGCCGGAAAGCGCAACCGCACGTACCCCCCCGGCGGCGGCGGCGCCCAGATGCAGCGCCGGGGTCGGAAATCCTGGTCGTCGTGCACCGTCACCCCCACCGACTGCCACGGCTGCGACCCGCAGACGTGGCGCCGCTCCGGCGTCGTCGGGTGGCTGAAGAGCCCCGTCGCCGCCGTCCGCTGCCCTGTCCTCCAGGGGCAGACCAGCTCCCTGTCCGGAAAAACCCAGGCCACCTCCGCCACACCCGCCTCCACCTCCTCGACAAGGTCACGGATGACCCGGATCGGCGCAGGGTTCTCGAAGACGCCGAGGGTCAGCTTGTTTCCCAGCGGTTCCCGCTGGATCTCCCTCCAGCCGGAGGTCTCCGGGGCCCGCTGCCCCGCCGCCTCGATCACCAGCGCCCTCGGGTAGCGGGCCTCGTCCGGGCGGGCCAGGTCGCGGAGCGGCAGCAGCGCGGGGCCCAGCGTCGCCCGGGCGTGGGGGTCGAGCCACCGGGGAGCGACCAGCAGCAGGTCGTCGGGGCGCTTGAGGGCCTCGATCCGGGGGCGAGCGACGAGGAAATCGGCGGGC
>CAZSDX010000080.1:0-4515 GCA_964605685.1 uncultured Polyangiaceae bacterium | reverse complement strand
CCAGCTCCGCCAGGCCGAGGACCGGGACCGCCGCGGCCACCGCGAGGGAGGTCCGGCTCACACGACCTCGCAGAGCCCGAGCGCGATGGCGACGTACATGGCCCGGAGCGCGTCCGCAGGCGAGAGCCCCCCGGAGGAGGCGAGGCGAGCCAGGGCGCGGCGCAGCTCCATACCGTGCTCGCCCACGCCGCGCAGCAGCGCCAGGATCGCCGGGGGAGCGACCTCGTCCAGGGCGCCCGGGGTGGCCCGCAGCGTCCGCCCCAGCACCGGGCGCGCGTGGACGATGGGAGCGTCGTTCGGGTACGCCACCGCCACGCCTTCCAGCATCAGCAGCACAAGGTCGATCTCCAGGGGAAATTCGATGCGGCTGGGCTGGATCCCCCGGAAGAACCGGGCGCGGCCCGTCGACCAGGAGAAGATCCGGAGGAAGCGCTCGCGCCCCTGGGTCTCGATGGCCCGGAACAGCACCACCGGATCCGCGAGCCCGAGCGCGATGAGCGTGTCCCCCAGGCGCCCCTGGAACCGGGGGAGCACCGCCAGCGCCAGGTCCAGCTCCGACGGGGAGAGCAGCCCCTGGCGCACCAGCGCCTGGCCCAGCAGCTCGCTGGCGTCCGCGGAGGCGACGTGGATCAAGGCCCCCCGATGCAGGTAGATCTCGCGCCCTCTCCCCTCCCCTTCCCCCTCGCCGCCCTCGACGACCAGCAGCCCGGTCTCCCGGGCGCGGGCCAAACGCCCGAGCAGCGGCAGCAGCGGCGCCCCCAGCTCCGCCTCGTCGTCCGGAGGGCCGGGGGCCTGGAGGTTGCGGGTCGAAGAGGCCGCCGGGAGGTGGCGCTCCAGCAGCTCGATGTCGGCAACGCGGCGGAACCCCTTCTCCATCAGGTCGACCTGGTCCTCGGGGCCAAGCTCGCCGGTGACCACCATCTCGATCAGCCGGGCGAAGCGTACAGCCCCCAGCGAGCGCCCGTCGGCGAAGCGGACACGGCTCAGCACCTCGTCGATCCGGGCGGTGATCGGCTCGTCCGTGCCCCACGGATCGCTCACCGGGACAAGCTCCTCGGTCTGCTGCTGGCGCACCGTCGTCGGCGGGCCCGACGTGGACGGCACAGGCTCCTCGATCTGGCGGATACGCGTCTCCGACTCCAGCAACGCTCCCCCCAGTTTCCTCGCCAGCCGCCGCGCGTCCCGGGCCCAGGCTACCCACTCCGCCAGGAGCCGCCTCGCCTCCTCCCGGCGCCCCTCGAAGGGTGCCAGCGCCTGCCCCATGGCCTGCGCGCTCGGGTACCGCGCCGCCGGATCCTTCGCCAGCGCCCGCTCCAGCACCTCGAACAGCCCCGGCGAGAGCCTCCGGGCCGCCGCCCTCAGCGCGTCGATACGCCCCTCCCGGATCGCAAGCAGGACCGCCACCTGCCCCGCTCCCGCGAACAGCGGCTTCCCGAGCAGGAACTCCGCGATCACCACCGCGCAGGAGAACAGGTCTGCCCGGTGATCCGACGGCTCTCCGTTGATCTGCTCCGGCGCCAGGTAGTTGTGCTTCCCCTTGAGCGCCGAGCTCTGGAGCTGCGGACGGCTGGTGCGCGTCGCGGGCCGGGCGATGCCGAAATCCCCGAGGAGCACGTCCCCCGCCAGCGACAGGTACACGTTCGAGGGCGTCACGTCCTGGTGGAGGATCCCCAGGGGACGCCCTCGCTCGTCCCGCGCCGTGTGCACCCCGCCCAGCGCGTCGCACAGGCAGCCCCCCACGTAGGCCCCCAGCTGCTCCGGCGGCGTCTTGCCCTCCGCATGCATCCGGCGCAACAGCCGGAAGGCGTCGATCCCGTCCACGTACTGCATCGCCAGGAACGGCTCTCCCTCCACCACCCCCGCCCCGTACACCTCCACCACCCCCGGGTGGCGCACCTGCCGGTGCAGCCGGGCCTCCTCCGCGAACAGCCCGGGGATCGTCGGATCCCCCTTCAGCTCCGGGAGCGGCTTCTTGATGACGAGCACCGGACCGCCCGGACCGCCCCTCCGGGCCAGGAAAACCTCGGCGGTCCCCCCCGCGCCGATCCGCTGTTCCAGCCAGAACTCACCGAATGCCCCCGGGACCCGGGGCGTCTGTTCCTGCACCATGGGCGGCGGGGAGTGTAGCCCTCCTCGCGGCGCTCCTCTACAACAGGGCGATGCGTCAGCTCCCCGGTGCCCTCGCCTCGGCCATCCTCCTCTCCTGTGCGTCGGCGCCCCCCACCGCCGCGCCTCCGTTGACGGCCCCCTCCGAGCCCCCCGCGACCGCCGTCCCTGCCGCCAGCGCCAGCGCGGTCCCCGAGCCCCCCGACCCCTCCCCGACCCCCGCCAGGCCCTCGCCCTTCCTCGCCGTCGCCGAGCTCCCGGCGACCTCCCGCGTCTTCCCGGTCGAGGGCGCCCTCTTCGTCGCCGCCCAGACCCAGACCAACCCGGGCGAAGAGAACGCCGGTTACCCCGTCGGCGTGCTCCGCGGCGACAAGCTGGAGTACCCGAAGAATTTCACCCTCTCCGGCTGGTTCCACCGCATCGACGACATCCAGGGCCGATGGCCGGACGGCGTGGACATGATCGCCGTCACCGACACCGGTCGCGCCGCCCTCGCCGAGCACTTCGTCCTCACCGCCTCCGGTTGGCAATTCAAGGGCAAGCCATGCACCTTCGACGCCTGCGACTCGAACACCCGATACATCGGCATGCACCGCGTCGGCTCCGACCTCCTCGCCTTGCGGGTCGCTCCCTTGCCCTGGACCGCCCCCGTGTTCACCGCCCTCCGGGGCAAGGCGGCAGGTTACAAGCTGACCCCTGCGCCCAAGGATTGCCCTCCCCCCCTGATTCCCCACGCCCAGACCGCGGTGTTCCCCCAGGCGATGGGCTCGCTCCGGGACGGGACCCTGCTCTCCTACGGCCGGCACTGCTCCGGCAAGGGCGCGGTCGAGCTGTGGAAGCCCGGAGGCGGGCCCTCCACGGTCTTTGTTCTGCCCACGGAGGGCAGCGACGAGACGTTCACGCCCACGGGGAGGCTGCTCCGGGGCCCCGGCAACGGCGCCTGGCTCCTGGCCGGCCAGATCTTCGCCTTCGACGGCGCCTCCTGGAAGGAGATCCCGAAACCCTCCGACAAGCCCGTCGAGGTCGGAGCCTCCGGGCCCGACGGAACGCCCTGGGTTTCCGACGGTACCTCGATCTACCGGAGGAACGGCGAAGCCTGGGAGCCCGCGCCGCTCCCCGAGGGAGCCGCGGCCCCGGACGACGTGGCGGTCGACGCGGAGGGAACCACGTGGGTCACCGCCGGAAACGCCCTGTTCCGCACCCGCCGCGCCGGGGAGACCACCCAGGGGATCCCGATCAAGACCACCGCGACCCCCGCCCCCAGGAAGCAGGGCCGCACCTTCGCCCGCCCGGGGAGCCCCCGCTGCGTCACCAACCTGGTGCTGCTCTACGGCTTCACCAAGGTGACGCCTCCGGATTACGACTTCCCTTTGACGCGCAAGGCCCTCAAGGGGCGCAAGGAGTTCGAGGGGACGCGCTTCGTCGTCGTCCAGGACGGCGGCAAGAAATTCTTCTCCGCCCTGATGCCCAGCTTCGAGCTGGGGCAGCGGCTGGTGAAGCTCATCGAGAAGGAAGTGAAGGGGTCCAAACCTCAGCTCCTGTGCGCAGAGCCCGAGGTGCAGCGCGAGGTGAAGATCGACCTCGCCACCGGCGAGATCCTCAAGTGACCCGCTCCTCAGGCCCTCCGCCCGCTCTCGCCCTGCTGCACCGCCGATCCGATGAGGTGCGCCAGCCGTAGCGCCTCCGGGACGTGCCCCCGATCCGCGAGCCTGGTCAGCGCCCGGGCGACCTCCGGAGGATCGGCCCCCGCCACCTGGAACACGAAGGGCTCCGCCTGGTGGATCTCCCCCGCCTTGCGGAACAGTGCCATCCGCCGCTCGGGCCTCGTCAACCGCTGGAGCGCCGCCTCCACCGCCGCGAGGTTGGGCCGCCTGCGCATCACCGCAACGCAGGGGCGCTCCAGGGTCGCCGCCAGCCTCGGCAGGTCCACCACGTTGAACCCACCGAAGGCCAGCCCGTCCAGGAGTACAAGGTGGATCTGGGGCAAAAATTTCCCTCCGATCAGCAGCCGACAGAGCTCGTCCGTGGCCCCCCACCCGTCCCGGCGCACCTGCCCCCAGACCATTCCCTCGAAGCGGGTATTGGCGCAGATTACCCCGCAGATCGGCACCCGAGCCCCCGCCGATTTCCGGAAGGGCGCGTCGTCGAAGCCCACCACACGGAGCGTCCGATCAGGGGCAGGGAGGCGCATCCGAAGATCAACCCTACCACAGCGCCCGCAGCGTCCTCACCCTCTCGGAGAAGGGAGGGGTGTTCGTCCGCGACCACAACCGCAGTTCACGTCCACGTGGACGGGCTTCGTGCTCGTGAACCTGGCCGTCCTGCCGCAAGCGTCCGGCGTCGTGCCTTGGGTAAACGACCGATGCGCCTGCGGATGGCGTCGCGAACGTCTGTGGGCAGGTGGGTGAA
>CAZSDX010000079.1:0-17305 GCA_964605685.1 uncultured Polyangiaceae bacterium | reverse complement strand
AGCCGGCCGAGGCGCCGGCGAAGCCAGCCGCGCCGCCGTTGCCGGCCTCACCGGCCTGGCCGGTGGTCCCGGAGGCACCGGCGGGGTTACCGGCGAACTCGCAGCGGCCGATGGCGGAGCAGGTGTGGCCCTTGGGGCAATCCAGCTCGCTGGAGACGCAGTCGCGGCGGCATTTCCCTTCCAGACAGTAGCCCCGGTCGCAGTCGCTGTTGCGCTCGCAGGCGGACTCGTTGGCCTCGGCGCAGGAGGCGAGGGACGCCAGGGCGACGGCGAGGAGGAGGGCGGCAGAGCGAGCGAGGGAAAGGAAGGAAGGGGTCATGCCGCGGGAGAGTGTAGGCGGAAGCGCGGCGGGGGTGGAATCACGAGCGACCCGAGCCCGGAGACCCGGGGCGGATTTGTGGGTGCGCGCCGGGGCCAGACGGTGCCATGGTCTGGGCTAGAGCTGGAAGCGATAGCCGAGGAAGAGGGTGACGCCGCCGGTGTTGGAGGAGCCGGTCGCCTTGTGGTCGAGAGGGCCGTATTCGAGGAGGAATTCCCCCAGGAGGGCGCCGGGACCGAGGCGAAATTCGGCGCCGAGAGGGACGCCGAGGCCGAGCTCGGTGGACTGCTCGCGCGTCTCGGGGAGCGCCCCTCCGGCGGTGGTGCCCTTGACGGCGCTGCGGAGCAGGTAGACCCGGGGGCCAACCCCGGCGAAGGGGACGACGCGGCCCAGCTTGGTGAAGCGGTACATCGCCCAGGGGAAGATCGCCAGGGTCTGCTCGGTGAGGTCCCAGGCGTAGGAGCCGCCGCCGACGCGAGGGTCCGGGTCGGAGCCCTTGGCGTTGAAGGCGGCGTAGTCCACCTGGAGCTGGGCGGCGATCCCCCGGTCAAGCCAGGGGAAGATGTAGCCCAGGCCGAGGGCGGGGCGCAGGTCCGGGTCGAGGCCACCGAAGGAGATGACGCCACCCACCTTGAGGTCCGCGAGGAAGGCGCCGCGGGCGGGGGGAGAGGTGGCCTCTTGGGCCAGCGCGTTCGAGGGGGCGAGGGCAGCGAAGGCGGCGAGGATCGGCAGCACGCGGGAGAGGAGGCGCATGGCAGGGTTCCTTCCGATCACCAGATCACCAGCTCGGTGCTTCTGGTCGCTGCCTCGGTGTTGCTCTGCCCGCCCAGGAGGAAGATGAACGAGCTCTGGACCGCGCTGCCCAGAAGGTAGCGCGCCGTGGTCATCTGCAAGCCTTCGTTGTTCCATGCGTTGTTGGCGAGGTTGGGGGCGGTGGTGATCTTTGCAGCGCGAGCGCTGTTGGTGGGTCCCGAGTTCCCCCCACCGAAGAGGAACAGGGAGCCGTTGGCGGCGCAGACGCCGTAGCCGGAGGCGGAGGCAGAGAAGTCCTCGGGAGCGTCGGTGAGCGTTCCGAGGTCGCCGTCAGGGCCGACGAGGCCCGCCTCGACCCGTCCCTCGGTCTGCTTGTTGGCGCCCTTGCCGCCGCCGAGGAAAATCCAGGTCTGTCCGGGCTGCACGGAGTTGTGGACCGTCTCGTCGACGGAGAAGCCGCCGATCTCCTCGCGGCCCGCAGAGGACGCGCTGGCGCCGGTCTTCCAGGAGCCCGGGGTCTGGCGGCCCGTGATGGGGTCAACCGTGACATCAAGGTATTCGTAGGAGGTGAGTAGTCCCGAGGTTCCCCGGCCCAGCAGCGCGTAGAGGTAGAAGCGGTTGCTGTCGGCCGGATCGGGATCGCGGGCCAGCGCGCCACCGGCGGCCTGGCGAGCCGTGTTCAGGTCGTCCAGGAGCCGCCATTTGCCGGTGCTTCCGGAGACGAGGGGCCTCGTCGCGGGGTCCGGCGTCTTGGAGCCGTCGTCGGCGAAGGAGAGGGTGGAGCCGCTGACCTCGGCGAGGAGCACCTCCTGGCCGGCCTGGGAGGCGGCGTCCTGGGTGACCGCGGCGGAGCGGTAGATGCGGTACTTGGCCACGTTGGGCAGGGCCTTGCCGTCGGCGCCGAGGGGGGCGGTCCAGGCGAGGCCGAGCAGGATCTTCTTCCCCGGGAAGGTCGGTACCTTGACGATCACCTCGTCGCTGGGGAGCGACTCGCCGCCGGGGTTATCCGGGTCGCTGTCGGAGAACACCGCCGACACCTTGTAGAACCAGTACCCCGCGTCGAGGCCGCCCTGGTTGATGGGGACGATGTCGGCGACGTCGAGGCGAGGCGCCTCGCGAGGGCTGAGGATGAGCGCCCGCTCGGTGCTGGCCAGGGGCCCCGAGCCGCCGGTCCCTCCGTACACGTAGATGTACCGGCCGAGGGTGGCCACGGAGGCGAAGGCGCGGGCCTGGTTGAGCTTGTAGGGCTGGGCCTGCCAGGGCTTGAAGTTCCCGAAGAGATCGACTGCGGCGAATTCGACGTCGTCGAAGGGAGCGGTCCCCTGGCCGCCGTCGCCGCCGATGGCGTAGACGAAGCGGGCGGCGCTGGTGGCGTCCCCTGCGGCGGAGACCAGGGCGCGGCGGCCCTTGATCATGTCGGGTCCCTTCTTGGGGTTGGAGAGGTTGAGGGAGGGGGTGGTGACGCCAACCGCGGAGAATTCCGCGTAGCTCCCGTCCTCGTTGGTGATCCGGAGCACACACACCGAGCCCGCCGGCGGAGGCGACGCGGTGACGGTGGCTGCGAGGGAACAGAGGTTACCGGCGTCGCAGGAGAGGCCGCCAGCGGAGAGGGAGGGCTGGGTCGCCAGGAGGTTCCCGTTGGCATCGACGCAGGTCATCGAGGCCGAGGGATTGACGAAGTTGGCGCCGTTGACCTTCATCACCTGGCCCGTGGCGGAGACGATGGAGGCCGGCACCACCGTGGTGATGGTGGGGGGCGGGTTCTCCTTGACGCTGAAGGCCGCCGGCTTGAGGCCGACGGTGCCGTTCGGGTTGACCACGATCAGGTCGTAGTCGCCCACGGGGCGATCCTTGGGGACGACAGCGGTGAGGGTGTCGCCGTCGACAAAGGCCACCGCCTCCAGGGGCGTGGCGACGTCGCTGGGCTGGGCGTTCACCGGGTTGAGGAAAGCCCGGGGGGTGACGACGAAAGGTTGGTTGACCGGGGCGGCGGAGGTCTTGCTCCGGAGGATGGTGACGGGGGTCTCCGAGGGCTTCCAGCCGAAGGGGGGCGCCACGCGGTCGATGGGTATCGTGAGCTGGTCGACCACCCGGATGGCCTTGTCCAGCTCCGACGCGCAGCCGGTCTCGTCGGAGAACACCAAGTCGTAGTCGCCCGCCGGGGTATCCTTGGCGATGGTGATCTGGAAGCGGTTGGTCTTCTGCGGGTCCGGCGTCACCGCGAGGTCCGTCCCCGCTGCCTCACCGTCCTTGATCAGCGAGATCTTTGGCGCGGCGCTCGCCCCCGTGACGTACACCGTCACCTTGGTGTTGATGCCGTTGTAGACGTACTCCGGGTCCGCCAGGTACATGATCGGCCCCGGCACCACCGACACCGACGAGAAGGGCGGCGCGTCGCACCCGACGCCGTTGGAGACCACCACGTCGTAGGTCGTGCCGACGTCCGCCCCGGGCCCCATCGTCGCCACCACCGTCGCGCCGTCCTCGTCTGGCGTCGCGTCGACCTTGGTGCTGGAGACGTCCGGCTTCCCTGGGGACTTCAGCGTCACCGTGGTCACCCCGTCGTAGAATCCGCTCCCGGTGATGGTCAGGTTCGCGCCCCCGGAGCACACGCTCTTTGGCGCCACGCTGCTCACCGTCGGCGGCGCCACGATCCGGAGCTTGATCGCCTCGGAGGACGCGCAGCCCGCAGACGCCGGGTTGCTCACCACCACCGAGTACTCGCCAGGCGTGAACGTCCCCGGGGGGATCGTCACGGTCACCGCGGTGCAGACCTCGACCTTCCCCGCCGAGGAGGAGCCGGGCAGCTCGGAGCACCCGGAGACCCCGCTCACGGGGACCTCCTTGTCCCCGATCTTCACCGACGGAAGCGCCTCGCCCACCTTGAGGAAATGCTGCCCCTGGAGCGTCAACGTTGTCTCCGAGCTCTCGCAGGCCACCCCCACCGACAGCCCGGCGAGCGAGGGCGGCGGGACCAGGACCATGCCCACCTCGTCGGTGGAGACGCAGGCCGCCGGCGTGGGGTTGGCCAGCGTCACCCCCAGGAGCATCGACAGGTCACCCTCCTTCACCGAGAAGGTCCCCTGGGGGATCACGAACGTGCCCCCCGCGCAGAGCTGCGCTGGCTCCTTGTGAACCCCGGGGAGCGCCTGGCACCCGCTCAGCTCGCTCACCGGAAATTCCTTCGACGCTCCTCCCGGCTCGACTACCTTCACCGTCGGCTTTCGCTCGCCCACCTGGAGCAGCGAGGATCCCGTCAAGGTCACCGAGACATCTCCGTCCTTGTTGCAGAACAGATCCGGCTCCACCTTGCTCAGGGTCGGCCTAGGCACCGCCCCGAGACCCTGGCGAAAGATCGCCTCCTTCTGCCCGTCCGGGTTGGTCACCCGGATGTCATAGACCCCCGCCTCCAGCTTCAGCCCAGGATCGACCCGGAAAGACATACGACGCTCGCTCTCCCAGGTCAGGTAGCTGGCGGAGGCATTCTCCGGTCCGTCGGGGATGCGCAGCTCTCCGGTCGCAGGGGCGCCGACCAGATCGGAGGTGCGCAGAAGGGTCACCCCGGGGAGCACCAGCTCCCGCTTGTCTTCGAGGGTCTTGGTGGGCATCGGCGCGAAGCCCGAGCCGTTGAGCGTCACCGGGGTGGTGAGCTGCTCGATGCATACCACGTCGGGCTCGACGGCCCCGGCGCCCTGGGCGGCGGTCAGGTCGGGGCTTTCGATCCGCGCCTCGCAGCCGGCGCAGAGAGCAAGGAGGCCTGCGGATGCCTCCAGGGAGAGTCGCCTCAATTTCACGGGTAGAGCCTCGTTTCTGGGCCCCGGAGCTCATGCCGGGGGTACGGACCGCCAACACCGTACCCACCTCTCCGCGATCCTTCGGCCCCTTGCCGCCTCCGCCCCGGCAGAGTACCGCCCGTTGCACCTCAGCGCTGGAACTCGTAGATGCTGCCGAGGTTGAGGATCCCGGTCAGCTCGTCGAGGGCCGCCATGGTCTCGCGGTGCAGGTGAGGGTCGCGGAGATCCTCCGGGGCGATCTGCTCGCGGTAGTGGCAGTTCACCCAGCCCTCCAGCCGCTCGAAGAGGGGCTCGTCGGCCAGCACCCGCGCGTTGAGGCACCCGCGCTCGGTGGCCGTCAGCGGGATCCGGAGCCGCAGGCAGGCAGGCCCTCCGCCGTTCTGCATCGACTGGCGCAGGTTGACGTAGTGCACCGAGCGGATCGGCGTGCCGGAGGCGAGGACCCGCTCGATGTAGCGCCGGCAGGCCGCGCTCTCCTGGCTCTCGACGGGGGCGATGAGGGTCATCGTCCCGTCGGGGAGCAGGAGGAGCTGGGAGTTGAAGGGGTAACATTCGACCGCCTCGCTGGCGGGGAGCTCATCCTGGCGGGCGAGGACGGCCTTGAATTCGGGGCCGACGAGCTTGCGAAGCTCGGCGAGGAGCGCCTCGGGGGCCACGAAGGCCTGCTCGTGGAGCAGGAGGACGGAGCCCGAGCCGACGGCCAGCACGTCGGTGTGGAAGCCTCCGGCGTCGATGCCGGAGGGGTGCTGGCGAGGGAAGAGGGCGCGGGTCGGGTCGACGGCGAGGAGGCGAGCCAGCGAGCGGGAGGCGACCTCGGTCTGGCGGGCCACGTGGAGGCGGGGCCCGTCCACGTCGGCGGTGGAGCCGCGGCGCCCCCAGGCGAAGAGGTGCGTCGCCCCGCCGGTGCCGAAGAGGCGCGTGTGGTTGGCGGCGCCCTCGTCGGTCATCAGGTAGCCGCCGGGGAGCGGGTCGTGGACGACGAAGTGGGCAGGATCGCGGAAGATCGACCGCAGGACGCGCTGCGTGGACTCGGGCTCCAGGGAGCGGTGGGGCATGGTCAGCAGGTTGGCGACCACCAGGTGCACCTTGCCGTCGTCGGTGTCGCAGGAAGGGGCGACCGTGGCCGCATTGGCGGTCCACATGGCGGACGCGCTGGAAGCCACCCGGACCAGGTGCCCGCCATCGTGGCCCCAGGCGTCCGAGAGCATCGCCTCGTCGGAGCCCCGGAACCCCCAGCGCCGGAGCGCCGAGAGCAGCGGCCGCTCGTGGGGCGGGAGCACCGCCTGGGGTACCCCGAGGCTGTGCACCAGACGCATCTTCTGGATGCCCTGGAGCGCCGCCGCGCGGGGCTGGGAGAGCACACCGCGGTGCCGGTCGCTCGCCAGGTTCCCCGGGGAGAGGCCCGCGTAGTTGTGCGAGGGACCCACCAGCCCGTCGAACTGCACCTCCTGGAGCCCGTCATGCATCGGACGGGCAGGAATAACGGATTCCGTGCCCCGGCGGGAGGCCCCTCGTGATAAACCGTTTCGCCATGCACCCGACACAGCCCCACCACCTCCGGGCCTACGGCGATCGGATGGGCGACGGGATGGTGCAGATGTCCTTCGTGCTGCCCATCGCGCCCTCTCCCCGCGCCCGGGAGGCCGCCGCCCGCTTCGCAGCGCAGCATGGCCTCCGGGAGCCCCTGGTCTCGGCGATGGAGGAGGTGGCCGAAGGCTTCTCCTATTTCGTGGTCTACGGCCACTCGTCCCACTCGGTCGACGAGCGCACCATCGACGTCCCGGAGGTCCAGGACCGCGCCCTGCCCCGCGAGGAGATCGAGTCCCGCATCAAGAAGCGCCTGGGCCGCCCCGTCGTCGTCGTCGGCGCCTGCACCGGCAGCGACGCCCACACCGTCGGCATCGACGCCATCCTGAATTACAAGGGGTACGCCGGGGACAAGGGGCTGGAGAGCTACAAGGGCTTCCGGGCCCACAACCTCGGCGCCCAGGTCGAGAACGAGGAGCTGGCCTCCCGGGCCGCCGCCCTCGGCGCCGACGCCATCCTGGTCTCCCAGGTGATCACCCAGCGCAACTGCCACAAGGAGAACGCCGCCGCCCTTGTCGACCTGCTCCGGCGCCAGGGCTGGCGCGAGCGGGTCCTGCTGCTGCTCGGCGGCCCCCGCATCGACCACAAGCTTGCCCTCGAGCTCGGCTACGACGCCGGCTTCGGCCCCGGCACCACCCCCGGTCTCGTCGCCACCTACCTCGTCAACCGTCTCTGCTCCTGAACCCGAGGTTCGCCATGTTCGATCTCAAGATCATCAACGGCATCGTGGTCGACGGCTCCGGCCAGGCTCCCTTCCGCGCCGACGTCGCCGTCCGCGACGGGCTCATCGTCGAGGTCGGCCCCTGCGACGGCCCCGCCGCCCGTACCCTCGACGCCGAGGGCGCCCTCGTCACCCCGGGCTTCATCGACCTCCACTGCCACTACGACGGCCAGGTCTCCTGGGACGCGGACCTCGCCCCCTCCAGCCTCCACGGCGTCACCACCTGCCTCCTCGGCAACTGCGGCGTCGGCTTCGCCCCGGTCCAGCCCGCCGACCGCGACCGCCTCATCGCCCTCATGGAAGGCGTCGAGGATATCCCCGGCTCCGCCCTGGCCGAGGGCATCCGCTGGCGCTGGGCCTCCTTCCCCGAGTACATGAGCGCCGTCGATGACTTCCCCCACGCCATCGACTTCCTGCTCCAGGTCCCTCATGACCCCCTCCGGGTCTACGTCATGGGCGACCGCGCCATCGCCGGCCAGGACGCCACCGACGACGACATCGCCCGCATGCGCGCCCTGGTCCGGGAGGCCATCGAGGCCGGCGCCGCGGGCTTCACCACCGGACGCTCCGACAACCACCGCGACCGCAGCGGCAGCCCCACCCCCGCCTCCGAGGCCAGCGCCCGCGAGCTGGAGGGCATCGCCCGCGCCTTCGTCGGCCTCGACCGCGGCGTTCTCCAGGCGGTGAGCGACTTCGACATGGCCGCGGGCGAGGAGCGCTTCGACCCGGAGTTCGACGTGCTCGAGCGCATGGCCCGTGCCTCCGGGGGCCGCCCCATGGCGCTCTCGCTGAGCCAGCGGGACATGGCGCCGGACCAGTGGCGCCGCATCCTCGCCCGCGCCGAGGCCGCCGGCCGCCAGGGCGTCGACGTGCGGGTGCTGGTCGCTCCCCGGGGCATCGGCGTCATGCTGGGCCTGGAGGCCACCTTCCACCCGTTCATGGGCTTCCCCAGCTACAAGGCCATCTGCCACCTCCCCCTCGCGGAGCGGGTACGCGCCATGCGCGATCCGGCCTTCAAGGCTCGCATCCTCGCCGAGAAATCCGAGCCGGTCTCCGGCGACGGGAGCGCCATCCCGCCGCTCGCGGACATGCTGCTGGCGAGCCTCGACTTCGTCTCCATGCGGATGTTCCGCCTGGGCGAGCGCCCCGACTACGAGCAGCCCCTGGAGGCCTCCCTCTGCGCCGAGGCCCAGCGCCGCGGCTGCTCCCCCCTCGAAGCCATCTACGACGCGATGCTCGAGGACGACGGCCACCAGCTCATCTACTTCCCCATCTTCAACTACACGGGCTTCAACCTCGACGCGGTGGGCGAGATGCTCCACCACCCCCTCGCGCTGCCGGGGCTCAGCGACGGAGGCGCCCACGTCGGCACCATCTGCGACGCCAGCTTCCCCACCTACCTGCTCGCCCACTGGGCCCGCGACCGCGCCGCCGGGCGCATCCCCGTCGAGGCGGCCGTCCGCATGCTCACCCTCGACGGCGCCCGCTTCCTGGGGCTCCGTGACCGGGGCCAGATCAGGCCCGGCCTCCGCGCGGACCTCAACGTCCTCGACCTCCCCCGGCTGGGGCTCCTTCGACCCCGGCTGGTCCACGACCTCCCGGGGGGCGGCAAGCGGCTCCTTCAAGACGCCGAGGGCTACCGGGCCACCCTGGTCGCTGGCCGCGTCATCACCGAGAACGGACGCCTCACCGGCGAACGCCCGGGGCGCCTCGCCCGCCTCCGCTCTCCCTGATCCCTGGCCCGCGCGATGCTCCGGATCGTCGTCCAACCCCAGGATGGGTATCTGATGACCTATCCGCCCTCTGTCGCGCGGATCGGCCGCTCTTCGCAGGTCGAGGTCGTCCTGGAGGACAGCCTCATCGCCCGGCACCACTGCGATCTCCAGGTGCGCGAGGGGGCCCTGTGGCTCAAGGATCGGAACAGCTCCGGGGGGATCTTCTTGCGGGGCCAGCGCGTGCAATCCGCGGAGCTACCGCCGGACGAGGAGCTGCGCCTGGGGCAGACCGTGCTGCGGGCCTGGCTGGAGGATGTCCTGGAACCTACGGAGGCAGAGCTGGAGCGAGCGCGGACCTCCACGGACGCGGAGGAGCTGGCGAAGCTGGTGCGCCGGGGGGGGGACTGGCTGCGGGCGGTGGCCTCCGGGGTGAGGGCGCCCCCCTCGCTACTGGAGCGGCTGGCGAGGGTGCCGGACGCGATCACCCAGCGCGTGGTGGTCGCGAACCCGAACACCCCGCGGAGCGTGCTCCTGAGGCTGGCTCCGCGCTACCCGGAGTCCTTCTGGAGCAACCCCCAGGTGGACCTGCTCCTGCTGGAAGACCCACTCCTGGCCTCGTTGTCCCAGTACGCCCTCTGCTCGCTGCTGGGGTCGCCGTGCGTGTCCGAGGCCCGCCTGAGGCACTTCCAGGGGCACCCGACGGAGGTCGTGCGGGAAGCCGTCGGACGCGCGCTGCTAGCCCGCGGGCTGCCGGTCGGGTGAGGAGGAGCAGCGCCAGCAGCACCCCTCCCCACGGGAAAGGAGCTCTCGGGCCCACCGCGGAGCAACCCCCCGACGGCTCCAGTCCCGGAGCCGGAGGAGACGCGGAGGACACAGGCGCCGCCGGAGGCGCCGAGGATGCGGGCGGCGCGGGCTCGGGCGGTGTCAGCAGCGGGACGGCCCGCAGCGCGTAGGCAGCGTCGGACTTCTTCTCGCTGACCCCCGCCAGCACCACCACCCCCTCGCCCACCACCTCCGCCGGGAGCGCCTTCCCCTGCTCCGGCAGCACCCGACCTCCCTCCACCGGCAGCGCCACCCCGAGGATCCGCCCAGGATCCGCCTCCAGATCCAGCCGCTGCCGGGCGTCGAACCGGTAGGGAAGGTACGCCGCGCTCAACCCCGCCATCACCCCGGCCCGCTGCTGTCCGTCCTCCAACGCCTCTTTTTCGTAGGGAACTTCCGGATAATCTTCCGCCCCCTTGTACACGCCCACGCTCGCGGCGCGTGCCCCGGTGGAGGCGTTCCACGAGCGGAAGCGAAGCACCTCCTGCTGCGGGGAGGCGCCGATCTCCAGGAGGGCCGCGGCGACGGCGGCGTAGGCGCCCTGCCCCTCGGCCTGGAGGTCGAACGCGGCGCGGATCCGCTCCGGGCCGTAACGCTCGTCCAGGAAGACCGGCCAGATGGCACTCCCGTACAGGAACGCGGCGGTGACGCCGCCGGGGGGCAGATCCATGGGGCGGCGGGGCTGCCCGAGGAAGGCCGGGAGGAAGCGCTCCAGGTCGCCGAGCCAGGGGGCGAGGCGGTCGGCGGCCCACTGGGCGGTGCCCTCGGCCCAGTAGCGGTCCATGCCGGCGTCGTGGGCGTTCTGGACCGCATGAAACAGCTCGTGGGGGACGATGGTCCGGGCGCCCTCCTCGAAGGAGGCGTAGCCCCGGTCCTGGGGTCGCCGCTCGGCGATCAGGAAGGAGGCGCAGCGGGTGGCCGCGCCCTGCTCCTGGCAGCGGATCGGCACGGCGAGGCCGTCGGCGGCGGCGAAGGCCATCAGGTAGAGGTCGACGCGGCCATCACCGCCGTCGCAGCCGGGTTCGTCGTCCGGCAGCGGCTTGCGGAAGCCCAGGTCTTCGTAGTACGCCAGGGCCTCCTCGGCGATCTGCGAGGTGAGGGCCACGTGATCCGGGACGCCGTCGCTCCGGGTGCTGGCGAGGTCTGGCGCATGCTTTCCCTCCGTGGCGTACCAGACCCGCACCCTCGCCCCCCCGAAGGAGGCCACCGCCACATCTCCGTAGCTGTAGCCGGCCTCCGCGGGCTCCGTCGGGCGAGGCTCGGGGCAGCCGGCCTGCGCCCGGACGCTCATCAACAACACCAGCGCCGCGGCGTTAGGCCAGCGCCACATGGGTGATCCTGGGCAGGCGACCGCCGTGGAGCGCGTGGAGCGCCTCGATCCCTTCGAGAGCCATCCACACATCCTCGTCGTGGGCGCCGCGGGGGACAAGGCGCAGCCTCGGGTAACGGATCTGGAGCCGCTCGCCCTGCTCCGTGGCGCGCTCGACCAGCAGCGAGGCTCCCTCTTCGGCACGGATCGGGTGCCGCCGGTCGTGGGCGAACAGCAGCTCCGTCCCCCGCGGAAGCCGGTGCGCTACCGCGTCCAGCACCGCATGAAAGTCGCCCGGCGATGCCTCCAGGAGCCCGCTCTCGGACACCAGCAGCAGGCGCTGCTCCGGGGCCTCCGCCAGCGCGTCCACCCACCGGGTATCCCCCGGCTCGCAGTCCACCAGGGAGTACCCGGGCCACTCGCCCCACAGCTCCCGCTTCATCTCCGCCGCCGCCGGCTCCTCCACGTCGATCCAGCGCCGCGCCAGGCCCCGCAGCCGCAGGGGCCTCGTCGACAGCCCTCCCCCGAGGTGCACCACCGTCAACCCGGGTCGCTGCGCCAGCCGCTGCTCCAGCACCACGTCCAGCGTCATCGCCACCAGCACCAGCGGCTTGAGCTCCTCGTCCTGGAACATCCCGGCCCTCAGCCCCACCCGCTCCACCAGCGCCTCCGCCGCCCGATCCACGAAATCAAGGTCCGGAAATCGCTCCCTCGCCCGCGCGCACCCCAGCAACGACGCCAGGCTGTGCCGCATCGTCCCTGCCCACCACGGCTTCGTCATGCCTCCCTCCCCCCGCGAGACGGCTCGAGTCGCGCCGCCAGCAGGACACCGGCACCACGCACCGGAAGCGCGCTGGAGGTTCTGGTCCCTCGCTTCCGTCCACCTTGCAAACACCTGCCCGCTGGCAGCGCGGCTCGAACCATCTCGCTCACCCACCAACCTCTAGCACCTCACACAGAAGTTGAAAATCATTTTCATCAAAGGGTCTTTTGAGACCCTAACCGGGCGATCCGGGTCCGGGTTGCGGGTGGGGAGAGCGCCTTGCTTCGGGGGGGTGCAGGCTCTATGGGGCGCGGCACCGACGTGGACGCTCGGCTGCGAGGATTGCTCTGGATGACGGCGGCGAACAGCCTGTTCGCGGTGATGACGATTGCGGCGAGGCTGGCGTCGCGGAGCGCCCACTGGTCGACGGTGGCGGCGGCGCGGGCGGGGATCGGGGCGCTGGTGGCGCTGGCCTTTGCGCTGGGGAGGAAGGCACCGCTGGTGCCGCGTGCTTGGGGGCTCTCCTGGGCCCGGAGCCTGCTGGGCACCGCGGCGATGGTCACGACCTTCTACGCGGTGGGCAGCGAGGAGCTGGCGGTGGGGGATGCGGCGACGCTGTTTGCCACGGCGCCGATCTTCATCGCGGCGCTCTCGCCCTGGCTGCTGGGGGAGCGCACGGAGCGGTCCCTGTGGCTGGTGCTGCTGGTGGCCTTCGGGGGGGCGGCGATCATCGCGGGGCCGCACCTGTCCTTCGGGAGCCTGCCGGCGGCGGCGGCGCTGGCGGCGGCGATTTTTTCGGCGCTGGCGATGATGTTCTTGCGGAAGATGCGCTCGGGGGCGGGCAAGGACACCCCGGAGAGCGCCGAGTCCATCGCGCTTCATTTCGGCGCGGTGGCCTTCCTGGTCTTCCTGGGGATCAACCTGTTCTGCTTCCGCGCGCCCACGGGCTGGGGGTGGCTGTTGCTGGGCGTGGCGGGGCTTTCTGGGGGGCTGGCGCAGCTCGCCATGACCCGGGCCTACGCGCTCACGGAGGCCGCCCGCCTCGGGGCGATCAGCTACCTCGGCACCGTGCTCTCCCTGGTGGGATCGTTCGTGATCCTCGGGGAGCGCCCGAGCCCCCTCCAGGTGCTCGGCTCGCTGCTGGTGATCGGCGCAGGGATGACCCTGGCGTGGCTATCGGCCCGGAGCGTGGCCTCCCCGACGGAAAGCGCGAGGAGCCCCGCCTGAGGGCGGTGGGTTCACATCACCGGGCGGGGGGTGGCGCCGGAGGGGCTGTCGCCGTGGGTGGGGGCCTTCTCGGTGGACTTGGCCCGCTTGTACCAGCCGGCTTCGAGGGCGATGTCGCGGGGACGGGCGCCGGTGGGGGCCGGGCTATCGCCCCAGATCCCGTAGGGGAGCCGGGACTCGGGGAGGCTGCCGGCGGATTTCAGATCCTTGAGGGGGCCCTCGACGGCCCCGTCGGAGCAGGCCGCCAGCAGGGCCGCAGCGCCACCCACCACGAGGAAGGCACGGAACGAGCGTGACATGGTCTCCCCCTATAGTGCAGCTTTCCTAAATCGAGAAGTGCCCCATCAGCGGACTGTGGTCCGATAGACCCCAAAAGGGGCTCGTCGGGTCGTCGAAGGGGTACGATCCTTCCAGATCCAGCCACCGGAGCCCTGGCCCCGAGAACACATGATCCAGGTGCATCCGGAGCTGGAGGAACCCGGCGGTCGGGAACCGCTTCAGCGCGTCGAGGTCGCCCACCCTCTCCAGCAGCGGGTCGTGGAGCTGCCTCCCCTGGGTCATCTGCGCGTACACCGGCGAGCCAGGCAGCGCGTTGAAATCCCCCGCCACCAGGAACCGCTCGCTCGACCGCTTCGCGTCGATGAATTCCTGGAGCTTGCGCGCCTCCTCGGCCTGGTTGGGCCCGTGCCCCATCCGCTCCGGGCGCCGCCAGAAGTCCGGATCCAGGAACGACGGCAGGCTCAGGTGGGTGTTGAACACGTCGATCCGCTGCCCCCCCACCTCCACCGCCAGATGAGCGCAGATCCTCGTCTGCTTGAGCCACGGCTTCTTGCCCGAGGGCGGCGCCGCGTGGGACCTCCGGATGCCCAGCAGATCCCGGTGCGTGATGTCGTGGGGTTCCTCGCCGTTGTGGTGCACCACCCGCAGCGGGTGCCTCACCAGGATCGCCAGCCCCGTCGTGTACAGGCTCAGCGACCGCCCCAGCGCGTAGTCGTGCGCCGGGAAATAGTACCCCTCGTACACGTCGTGGCGCCCCGCCCCCCGCAGCGCCTGGTGCAGCGCCGCCAGCAGCCGGTCCAACTGCGTGTCGTCGGGGCGCTGGCGCGCGTGGAGCAGCGTCGACCGCAGCGAGGACGTCTCGACCTCCTGGAGCAGGATCAGATCCAGCGGCGGCGTCTGGTGCGCGATGGCGCGGGCTATCCCCTGGAGCGACCGCGCCGTGCTCGCCAGCCCCCGGGTCGCGTGGCCGAAGTAGCGCACATTGTAGGTCATGACGCGGAGCTGGGTCATCGGGCGCAAATTGTGTCGAAAGAGGGCTGCAGGAGGAAGCCAGAACGTGACAGACAAGTTACAATCCGGGTCCGATGTCGCCACGCCTTCGTTACATCCCCTGGGCTTTCCTTGCGATCTTCGTAGCGCTCAACTGCGCGGACGAGGATACAGGGCAACAACAGGCGCCGGTACAGCCGGGGCCATCGTCCTGCCTGCCGCTGTGCTTCGAGCCGGGGAGCGCCGAGGGGCACGCGGATCCGCTGGGGGCGAAGGCGGCGGGGCAGGCGCGGGCAGGGCGCATCAAGGACGCGGGGCAGATCCTCGTGGGGGAGGACGCGAGGCAGCGACCCCAGGTGGGCGACTTCCTGCTGATCAACGACAAGATCGCGGTCTACATCGAGGACAAGGGGCCGTCGGATGGGTACGCCAGCTTCGGCGGAGAGATCCTGGCGGTGGATCGAGTGGGCGACGACGGGCGCCCGGTCGGCGCGTCGAAGTTCGGCGAGACGCTGATGGCGATCTCCAAGGAGATGATCGACCCGGAGTCGGTGACGGTGCTCCAGGACGGCTCCGACGGGAAGGAGGCGGTGGTGCGGGTGATGGGTCGCCTCAAGCCGATCCCCTTCCTGGGGAACCTCGGGGCCCTGTTCCCCAGGACCTACGGCTTCCAGGCGATCCATGACTACATCCTGGAGCCTGGCTCCGAGCGGGTGAAGATCCGCCTCGGCCTCAAGAACGACCGCGAGGAGGACGCGGACCTGAAGTTCGACGAGATGCACGGCTTCTTTCACTCCAGCAAGGGGCGGCTCTTCACCCCGGAGGCTGGCTACGACGAGCCCAAGGGCGACGTGAGCTGGGCCGGCTTCGACGGGGGCGACTGGAGCTTCGCCTGGAGGCTGCCGGGGAGGAAGATGGAGTACGCCGTCTCCATCAGCGGCTTCCAGTACTTCCTCGGGGGAGGCAAGGTCGTGCCCGCGGGCAAGGAGGCGTTCTTCGATTACGTCGAGCTGATCGCCGGAGGTCCCCAGCTCGACGGGCTGCTCGCGGCGATCCGCCGCGTCGACGGGGATACCTCCTGGACCGAGCTCAAGGGCACCGTCACCGAGGAGAACGGTGGCCCGGTCGCCGAGGCCTACGTCCACCTGGTGGGCGACGACGGGCGGCTGCTCAACCGCACCCTGACCGACGCCCAGGGGAACTACACGATCCACGCGCCGCCGGGGGCGTCCGCGAAGCTGATCCCCTCGAAGATCGGCTACCCGAAGCAGGCGGGGGCGGCGGCGGGCTCCGGGGCGCTGACCATGACGAGGTCGGCCACGGTGCAGGTCAAGGCCACCCGCGATCCGGACGGCGTCGCCTTGCCGGTACGGATCCAGGTGATCCCCCAGGTGGATCTCGGGGGCGATCCTCCCGGCGCCTGGGGCGAGGAGCGCCCCGCCAACGGCCGCTCCCACGTGGTCTTCGCCATGGACGGGCAGGCGAGGCTCTCGGTGGCCCCCGGCGCCCACCGGATCATCGTCAGCCGCGGCTACGAGTGGGAGCTGCTGGATCAGACCATCAACGCCGAGGCCGGCCAGGAGGTCACCGTCGAGGCCAAGCTGCGCCACAGCGTCGATACCACCGGCGTGATGTGCGCGGATTTCCACATTCACTCGTTCCACTCGGCGGACTCCTCGGACCCCATCGAGCACAAGGTCAAGGGCGCGCTGGCGGACGGGCTCGACATCCCGGTGTCCAGCGAGCACGAGTGGGTCGTCGATTTCCAGCCGGTGATCCAGAAGCTGGGGCTCACGAAATGGGCCTTCGGCGCCCCCTCCGAGGAGCTGACCACCTTCACCTGGGGTCACTTCGGCGTGCTGCCGCTGCGCCCCCGCGCCGATCGCACCAACATGGGCGCCATCAACTGGATCGGGAAGGAGCCCCCCGCCTTCTTCGATGAGGTCCACGCTGGCGACGACAAGCCCCTGCTGATCATCAACCATCCGAGCGGCGGCGGCTTCGGCGCCTACTTCTCCGCGGCGGGCCTCAACCGCGCCACCGGGAAGGGCAAGCCGGGCCTCTGGAGCGACAACTTCGAGGCCATCGAGGTCTACAACGACAGCGACCACGACGAGAACCGCAGCAAGTCCGCGGCCGACTGGTTCGCGCTTCTCAACACCGGGAGGAAGGTTTGGGCCGTGGGGAGCTCCGACAGCCACAAGCTCCGCACCAGCCCCATCGGCTACCCCCGGAGCTGCATCTTCTTCGGCCACGATGACCCGGAGAAGCTCTCGCCGGACATCGTGCGCGACGGGGTCGCCAGCGGCAACCTTGTCATCAGCGGCGGCCTGGCGATGACGGCGAAGGGCCCCGGGCAGCAGGCTCCGGGGCAGACCGTGCAGGCCGGCGACGGCGAGGTCACCTTCACCGTCGAGGTCCAGAGCCCGAGCTGGATCAAGGCCAAGGAGCTGGAGGTGATCGTCAACGGGGAGACCCTCCTCACCGAGCCGCTCCAGCCGCTGGGGGGCGAGGGCCCGGCGAAGCGTTACCGCAACGAGGTCAAGGTCAAGCGCGACGGTAGCAAGGCGCACAACTGGGTGGTGTTCCACGCCCGCGGCGAGGGCGACCTGTCGCCGCTCCACCCTGGACGCCGCCCCTTCGCCGTCTCCAACCCGATCTTCCTCCAGTGAGCCTCGGCTCGCGCTAGACTCGGCGGATGTTGCGCTACGACTACGCTGGCTACGACCCCCTCGGTCGGTTGCGTGCGGTCATCGAGGTCAAGAAGCGCCTCGGAACCGATCCGACCTGGGCTGCGCAGCTGCGCGATGGTCGGCTGGAACGGGGAGCCCTCTCTCCAGCGCTGGCCTTCCTTCTGGTCGTCCCTGAACGGGCCTACTTCTGGCCCGCTGACACCTCGGCAGGAGCAGCCCCCCAGGTGCTCGATCTGGGCCCATTGCTCGCCCCCTACTTCGAGCGACTCCAGACCTCTCCTCAGAGGGTTTCTAACTTGCAAAAGCGACCCTCTTCTGGAACAGCCTACGTAG
>CAZSDX010000078.1:0-17327 GCA_964605685.1 uncultured Polyangiaceae bacterium | reverse complement strand
GGGGGAGCCGCCTGCCGGAGCGGCGGTGTGGGAGGCGTCGGCGGCAGGGGCGTGGGCAACGGAGGCGGGGGGCTCGTCGGGAGGCGCCCCGTGGCGGGCAAGTCCGGGGAAGACGGCGGCGCCGGCGGCTCGGAAGGCGCCCGGTTGGCACGCTCGATCCGCGTGGAAACCTCCAGGGATGGATCGGAAGAAAGCCGCGGAAGGGAGGAGGGAGGGCCAATGGTCAAAAAAGACCCCGGCGCGGCGGAGGGGGGAGGTTGGGTGGGGTTTGCCGGGGTGGATCTCCCCCAGCTCCCGAGGTCGTCGCTGGAGCCCAGGGGCTCGTCGAGTGCTTCGAGGAGCGCAGGAGGGAGAACGGCGTCGACCTCCTCCTCGGGGCTGGGGGGCGAGGAGGAGCGCGGAGGGACCTCCCCCACGCGAGCCTCGGCGCTGCGGAGAATCCCCTCGAGTTCGTCGGAGAGCCCGGGGACCGAGATGACATCGCCGAGGGACCAGGCAGGGGGGGCGAGGGCAGGTGCGAGAGCGCGGCGAGGCGACGAGAGCGAGGGCGGAGGGAGCGAGGGGCGGCGGGAGGAGCGCTGGGTGGAGCTGACGGCGGGGCCATCGGTGGAGAAAGGTTCGAGGGGGACGAGCGCCTGGATCTTCCGGAGGACCCCGGGGAGATCGAGCGGTCTGGCGAGGAAACCGATGGCTCCGGCCAGCACCGCGTCGGTGGTGCCCGAGAAGGTCTTTCCCTGCTCGCCGACGAAGAGGATCTCGATGGAGGATCCGCCGGGCAGCTCGCGGAGCTGACGCACGGTTTCGACGGCGCCCTCCGCGTCGGCATCGACGAGGACGAGGGCCGGAAGCTGGGCGGAGACCCGGGAGAGCAGCATGGAAAGAGGGACGTCGACGACGACGTAGCCCCGGGCCTGGAGCGCCGAGGAGATCCGGGCGACCTCCGCCGTGGGATCGGTGATAAAGAGGGTAGGCTGCTCGGTCATCCCGCCGGGCCCGGTGGGCTAACTTCTTGCTTGCCAGGGAGGAAGCGACCACTTCCCCCAGGCGACCGACCCTGGGTGCGGCAAAGACGATGAGGAAGATGATCCCCACCATGATCCATTCGGAGGAGGAGAGTCCAAACACGGCTTCCTCGTTTAGCACGATCCCCGGGGGGCACCGTGAGCGATAGCGCCAGGCCCCTGCGGATTTACGTCGTGGGGCTGGGGGCCAACCTGGGGGACCGGGAAGCAACCTTGCGCGCCGCAGTCGAGGAGCTGGGGCGGCGCCGTGGGGTGAGGTTGCTCGCATGCAGCCAGCTCCGGGAGACGGCGCCGGTGGGGGGGCCCCCTCAGGGGGCTTACCTCAACGGCGCCGCGCGGATCGAAGCCTGGTTGGAGCCTGAGGAACTGCTCGGGGAACTCCTGGCCATCGAGCAGGCGGCAGGCAGGGTACGAAGGGAGCGCTGGGGCCCGCGGGTTCTGGACCTGGATCTGCTCTTTTCCCCGGGGCTGACGCTGGAGACCCCGACGCTGACGTTGCCCCACCCCCGGCTCCGGGAGCGGCGCTTCGCCCTGGAGCCGCTGGTGGAGGTGGCTCCCTGGGCGGTGGATCCGCTGACCGGGGAGTACTATGCGGCGGTGCTGGCGGCGCTCCTTCAGGTTCCCCCTGGCCTCGGGCTGGACACTGTCCCACAAGGGTGGTAGGTGCCGCGCGGCCGCTCAGGTCGGAGCAACACCAGAAGAGGCCCTACCCCCATGACGCTACCCTCCCTTTCGATCGGGACCGCGCCCCTGCTCAGCGCGGCGTCCGGCGCCGTCGAAGTCGACATCAACCCGACGCTGGTGTTGATGCAGCTCGGCCTGGTGACCGTGCTGATGCTCGTGCTCAAGCCCATGCTGTTCGACCCCCTCCTCGCCGTGTTCGAGAAGCGGGAGGGCATGGTCGAGGGCACGCTCAAGGAGGCCCGGGAGCTGGACGACAAGGCCGCGACCCTCAAGCTGAAGGTCGACGCCGAGCTGGACAAGGTGACGAAGGTCGCCAAGGAGGAGCGGGACAAGCTCCGGAGCGAGGCCGCTCGCCGCGACGCGGAGGCCCTGGCCAAGACCCGCGCGGAGGTCGCCGAGATCCTGGAGAAGGGACGCCGCGAGCTGTCCTTCGAGGCGGCGGCCCTGGAGACCTCCCTGCGGGGCGAGGTCAGCGCCCTCTCCCGCGAGGTCGCCAGCCGCGTGCTCGGCCGGGAGGTCTCCTGATGCACCGCCTCCCCCTCCGCCGCCTGCTCGGCCGCGCCGCCCTCGTCGGCGCCCTGGTCGGCCACGGCGTCTTCCTGGCGCTCCCCGCGGGCGTGGCCTGGGCCCAGCACGACGGCCACAACCACGGCCACGACCCGGTCCCGGGCAAGACCAACCCCGCCGCCAACAAGCCCCACGGTGACAAGCCCCACGGGGGCGAGGGCGCTCACGGCGGCCACCACGGCCCGGGCCACATCAACTGGGCCTACGGATTCTTCGGCGAGAAGGAAGGGCTCGCGGAGCCGGACCTCTTCTTCCGTCCCAAGGGCATGCCGGCTCCCTTCCTGGCGAACATCATCAACTTCGGGGTGGTGGTGTTCATTTTGGTGAGCAAGGCGGGGCCGATGGTGAGCAAGGGGCTCATCGAGCGGCGTGACGACCTGCAGCGGGACATCGAGGCCGCTGCCAAGGCGAAGGCCGAGGCCCTCAAGCGCTACGAGGAGCAGAAGAGCCGGGAGGAGCGCATCGAGGAGGAGGTCGCCCGGATTCGCGCCGACTACACCGAGCAGGGGAAGATCGAGGCAAAGCGCATCGAGCAGGAGAGCAAGGAGCGCCACGAGCGCTTCGTCCGCGAGGCCCACACCCTCATCGAGCAGGAAGGCCGCGCGCTGCGCCAGCGCATGCTCCTCGAGACCGTGGACGCGGTGACCGCCTCCGCCGAGAGCACCCTCCAGAAGCAGATCGCCGCCAACGACCACGAGCGGCTGGCCAACGAGTTCCTGTCCCAGCTCGGGACGCTGTCGATCAAGCGAGGTGCCGCGTGAGCATCGAGACCGTCGCCGCGCGCTACGCCCAGGCCCTCTACGAGCTGGGCGTGGAGCAGGGCAACCTGCCCGCCCTCACCGAGGAGGTGCGGCGGGTGAGCGCCGTCTACAGCGGTAGCCAGGAGCTCCGGAGCATCCTGGAGAACCCCGTCGTCGAGGAGCACGCCCGCAAGGAGATCCTCGGCGAGATCCTCGGGAGGCTCGGGGTCGGGGCCACCACCCAGAACACGGTGAAGCTCCTCGCCGAGCGCCGCCGCCTCCTGGTGCTCCCCTACCTGTCGAGGGCCCTGGAGCGCCTGACCGACGAGCGGACCGGGGTGGTGCGCGCCACCGTGACCACCGCGGCGCAGCTCCCGGAGGGGTACTACAGCAAGCTCAAGGAGCAGCTCGAGGCGTCCCTCGGGAAGAAGGTGCTCCTGGAACGCGAGCTCGATCCTTCCTTGCTCGGGGGGGTCGTGACGCGGATCGGTGACCGCGTCATCGACGGATCGCTGCGCACAAGGTTGCAGCGCATGCGACAGACCCTACTGACCAGCCGGTGAACCCAGAAGACTCTGGAAGAAGACGAGAGACGACGATGCAGCTTCGAGCCGAAGAGATCAGCCAGATCATCAAGAAGAACATCCAGAACTTCGACAAGGCCGCCGCGGTCATCGAGACCGGCACGGTGCTCACCGTGGGCGACGGTATCGCCCGCGTGTACGGCCTCGAAGGGGTGATGGCCGGCGAGCTGGTCGAGTTCCCCGGAGGCATCCCCGGGCTCGCCCTCAACCTCGAGCACGACAACGTCGGCGTCGCCCTCTTCGGCGATACCTCCGGCATCAAGGAGGGCGACGTGGTCAGGCGCACCGAGCGCATCATGGAGGTCCCGGTGGGCGAGGCGCTCCTCGGCCGCGTGGTCGACTCCCTCGGGAACCCCATCGACGGCAAGGGCGCCATCGAGACCCCCCACCGCCGCCGCGTCGAGCTGAAGGCCCCAGGCATCATCGCCCGCCAGCCCGTCAAGGAGCCGATGCAGACCGGCATCAAGGCCATCGACGCCATGGTCCCCATCGGCCGCGGCCAGCGCGAGCTGATCATCGGCGACCGCAAGACCGGCAAGACCGCCGTGGCCCTCGACGCCATCATCAACCAGAAGGGCCTCAACGTGCAGTGCTTCTACGTGGCCATCGGCCAGAAGCAGAGCACCGTGGCCGAGGTGGTCGAGAAGCTCCGGAGCTTCGGCGCCCTGGAGTACACCACCGTCATCGCCACCACCGCCAGCGAGTCGGCGCCCCTCCAGTTCATCGCGCCCTACACCGGCGTCACCATGGCCGAGTACTTCCGCGACACCGGCCGCCACGCCCTCATCATCTACGACGATCTCTCCAAGCAGGCGGTCGCCTACCGGCAGATGTCCCTGCTGCTCCGCCGCCCCCCGGGCCGCGAGGCTTACCCCGGCGACGTGTTCTACATCCACTCCCGCCTCCTGGAGCGCGCCGCCAAGATGGCCGAGGAGTGGGCCGCCCTCCCCAAGGGCACCAAGTGGCACGATCGCGGCAACGCCACCATCCACCGGGGCGAGGACGGGAAGAAGCTCGCCGAGAAGGAGGCCAAGGAGAAGGGCGGCGACCTGGAGGCCGTCAAGAACCCCGAGTCCGGCGGCTCCCTCACCGCCCTCCCGGTCATCGAGACCCAGGCCGGAGACGTCTCCGCCTACATCCCCACCAACGTCATCTCCATCACCGACGGCCAGATCTTCCTGGAGACCGACCTCTTCTACTCCGGCGTCCGCCCTGCCATCAACGTCGGCCTCTCCGTCAGCCGCGTCGGCGGTAGCGCCCAGATCAAGGCGATGAAATCCGTCGCCGGAACCCTCAAGCTGGAACTCGCTCAGTTCCGCGAGATGGCCGCCTTCGCCCAGTTCGCCTCCGACCTGGACGCCGCCACCCGCAAGCAGCTCGAGCGCGGCCAGCGCCTCACCGAGCTCCTCAAGCAGGGCCAGTACGTCCCCATGCCCGTCGAGGACCAGATCGCCATCATCTTCGCCGGCACCAAGGGCTACGTCGATCACCTCCCCATCGCCTCCCTCAAGCGCTACGAGCAGGAACTCCTCGCCTTCCTCAAGGCCAGCCACGCCTCCATCCTCGATGGGATCCGCACCAAGAAGGCCCTCGACGACGAGCTGACCAAGAAGCTCAACGACGCCCTCTCCGAGTTCGGCAAGAAGTTCGTCCCCGACGCCAAGTTAGGCGGCGCCCGCCATGCCCTCGCTCAAGAGCATCCGAAAGCGTATCACCAGCGTCAAATCGACGCAGAAGATCACCCGGGCCATGAAGATGGTCGCCGGCGCGCGCCTCAACCGCGCCCAGCAGCGCATCCTCGCGCTGCGTCCCTACGCGACCAAGACCCAGGAGGTCCTCTCCGCCGTCGTCACCACCACCTCCCGCGAGACCCAGGAGAGCGCCTCTGCCCCCCTCCACCCGCTGCTGATGCGGCGCCCCGAAAAACGGGTCGCCTACCTCCTCATCACCAGCGACCGGGGCCTCTGCGGCGCCTTCAACACCAACCTCAACAAAACCGCCGAACGCCACTGGCGCAACGACGTCGAGTCCGGCAAGGAGGTCTCCTTCTACATCGTCGGCCGCAAAGGGCGCGACTACCTCCGCCGGCGCAACGCCCCCATCGCCGAGGTCTTCTCCGGCGTCTGGGAGAAGCTCGACCTCGAGCGCGCTCGCGCCATCGCCAACACCCTGCTCAAGCCCTTCCGCGCCGGCGAGATCGACGCCATCTACCTCATCTTCAGCCAGTTCAAGAGCGCCATCTCCCAGGAACCCCTCGTCCTCCCGCTGCTCCCCGTCGGCCAGATCGAGGAGGAATCCTCCACCCCCTTCGACCAGAAGGCGTACCTCTTCGAGCCGGACCCCAGGGCCCTCCTTGATCGCCTCGTCCCCATGTACCTGGAAATCTCCATCCTCCGCGCCCTCTATGACTCCCAGGCCAGCGAGTTCGGCGCACGGATGACCGCCATGGACGCCGCCACCAAGAACGCCAAGGAGATGATCGCCTCCCTCACGCTCCAGTACAACCGGGCTCGCCAGGCCGCCATCACCAAGGAACTCATGGAGATCATCGGCGGCGCCGAGGCCCTCAAGGAGTGATGTACCAGCTCCTCCGCCCGGCCCTCTTCCAGCTCCCCCCCCATGCCGCCCACGAGCTGGCCTTCCTGGCCCTCTCCCTGCCCGAGCACGTCGCCCCCCTCCGGCGCCTGCTCGCGGCCCTCTTCCAGGCCCCGGGCCCCCGCGTCCGGGCCCTCGGCCTGTCCTTCCCCAACCCTGTCGGCGTCGCCGGAGGCTTCGACAAGGACGGACGCTGTCCTCTCACCCTCGCTGCCCTCGGCTTTGGCTTCCTTGAACTGGGCACCGTCACCGCGCAACCCCAGCAGGCCAACCCCCCCCCCAACCTCTTCCGTCTCCCCCAGGACGGCGCACTCCTCAACCGCCTCGGCTTCCCCAACCGGGGCGCCGCCGCCCTCGCCCGGCGCCTCCGGCGCCGCCGCCCGGACGTCCCCGTCGCCATCTCCATCGGGAAATCCCGCAGCGTCCCCGTCGAGGACCTCGACGCCGTCATCGCCGACTACACCGCCAGCTTCGACGCGGTGAGCGCCGTGGCGGACTTCGTCGTCGTCAACGTCTCCTCCCCCAACACCGCCAACCTCCGGGCCATCCAGCGCGCCGACGCGGCCAGGGCGCTCCTGGCCGCCCTCGTCGCCCGCAGGCCCCCCCGCGACAATCGCCCCCTGCCGCTCCTGCTCAAGGTCGCCCCTGACCTCCCCCGGGAGGACTACGAGGCCCTCCTCGACGTCGTCGACGCCGTGGGCCTCGACGGCGTGGTCGCCACCAACACCACCGTGTCTCGCGACGGGCTCCGCTCCCCTGCCTCCTGGGTGGCCTCCCTCGGCGCCGGTGGCATCAGCGGACCCCCGCTCCGGGAGCGCGCCCGCGCCATGATCGCCCTGGCCCGCCGCCGCCTCCCCCGCGCCACCCTCATCGGTGTCGGCGGGATCTCCTCCGTGGACCACGCCCGCGCCATGCTCGACGCCGGCGCCGACCTGCTCCAGCTCTACACGGGCTTCATCTACGAGGGGCCTTCCCTCCCTGGGCGCCTCGCCCGCGGACTCCTCACGTCCTCTTCGCCTCCGTTCCGGTTACACTCCCGTCCCATGGGAACCGGACACACCCACCTCCACCGCGAGCGGCGCGCCTGGTGGGTCGTGCTCATCACCCTGACCATGATGATCGCGGAGCTGGTGGTCGGTTACCTGTCCCGCTCCATGGCGCTCACCGCGGACGGCTGGCACATGGGCACCCACGCCCTCGCCCTCGCCCTCACCGCCCTCGCTTACTGGTACGCACGCACCCGCGCCACCCCGGAAGATTTCCCCCGCGGCACCTACAAGATCAACACCCTGGCCGGCTTCACCAGCTCGCTGCTCCTCAGCCTGGTCGCCCTCGGCATGTTCGTGGAATCCATCCGTCGCCTCCTCGCCCCCGAGGCCATCCACTTCAACGAAGCCCTCGGCGTCGCCGTCCTCGGTCTCCTTGTGAACGCAGGATGCGCGCTCTTGCTCCAGGACGAGCACGGGCACGAGCACGAGCACGGGCACGAGCACGGGCACGAGCACGAGCACGAGCACGGGCACGGGCACGAGGATCACAACCTCAAGGCGGCGTACCTGCACGTGGTGGCGGACGCGCTCACCAGCGTGCTCGCCATCGCGGCGCTGCTGGCGGGCAAGTACGCCGGGCTGGCGTGGCTGGATCCGGTGATGGGGCTGGTGGGCGGGGGGCTGGTGCTCCGCTGGGGGGTCGGTCTCAGCCGGGAGACCGCGCGGATCCTCCTCGACATGGCTCCCCGTCGCTGACCTTCCTGCGCTCGTCGACGACCCTCAACCCACGGGGTTGGTTGGAGGGGCGGGCGTCTCTTCTCTCCGCTGATCCCGGTGGTGGAGCCAGAGTCCGAGAAGGATCGCGGTCCCGGGGCCAACGGTGAAGAACAGCGAGGCGTTGTTGGGGGCAAACGGGATGGCGATGGCGGTGAGGGCGCAGAGGACCGCGACCAGGCCGAACCAGGGCTTGATCGTGAACGCGGCCAGCGCGGACAGGGAGGCCACGATCCACAGGTCGTCGCTGAGGACAGAGGCAAGGCGCTGCTCCCCGCGCAGGAGCGCGATCCCACGGTGCGTCATCATGGCCGTCATCCCGACCAGCACCAGCGCCATGACGTTCCGGTTGAACTCGTTGGCCACCAGCTTCTTGCGGAGCACCAGCGCGATCGTGCCCATGAAGCCGAGGGCAAAGATGCTCACCAGGAAGGCCCCCTTCAGGGTAATGTTCCGGATGCCACCACGAACCTGGAGGACGACGCCGACCACGAGCACCAGGAAGCCCATCGCAGACAGGAACATCGCTCGCTCCCGAGACGAGATTCGCTCATCGCGATCGTGGAGCACCGCGCGCGCCCTGTCCGCCTCCTCTGCCTTGGCTCGCAGTGCCTCCTGGAGCCGCCGGAGCTCCTCCTCCAGCCGCGCATCCTCTCCTTCTTGCTCCCCCGGTGCCCCCGGGCTCGCTGGCTCCTTCAGCTCGTGCAGTTCGTCCAGCAGGGAGCGGGCGCCCTCCGCGTTGCGCCGGGCCAGCTCCACGGAGATCATCCGACGAAGGCAGCCCCGCAGCCCCTCCCGGGCCATCGGGTTGCCGGGCCACTGGCGCAGCGACTCCAGGAAGGCCACCTGGCAGCCGGAGGCGAGGCGGTCGAAGGCCCTGCGGGCGGCGTGGTCGTTCTCGGCGGCGTGGAGGGCCAGCTCGTCGAGGGCCTGCGCGCGCCGGGAGGTCTCGCGGGCGAGTTCCGCCGCGCCCCGGTGCCGGAGCCAACCCGCGAGCCTGTGGCGGAAGACCTCGGCGCTCGCAGGGCGCAGGGAGGGCTCCCGGCTGCAGGCCTGGTTGGCGAGCTGCGCCAGCTCCTCGGGGACCCCGGGCGGATAGGAGAACGGGGCGCTCTCGTGGGCGAGCACCATGACCTGGGGAAGTGTGGCCGCGTCGTGACGGAAGCGGCCGGTCAGCAGCTCGTGGAGCGTGGCGCCAAGGAGGTACACGTCGGTGAGCGGCGAGACCCGCTCCGGTCTCCCGTCGAGCATCTCGGGGGCCATGTAGCCCGGCGTCCCGACGAGGGACGGTGCCCCGGTGCTACCCACACGGAGGGCGATCCCCCAGTCCACCAGGTACACCTCCCCGAAGGAGCCAAGCATCACGTTTTCCGGCTTGATGTCCCGGTGAACCACCCCCCTCGAATGCGCAAAATGGACCGCGTTGCACACCGTCATCAGAACCTCCAGGGAGGCCACGAGGCGATCTCCGGAAGGCCCGGTGAGCCGCGCCCAGGACGGGTGGGCCGGATCCTGGAGCACGTCGCGCCAGCAGACCCCATCGATCCGCTTCATCACCAGCAGCGGCATCCCCGCCCGATCGAGCCCGAGCGCGTGGACCGGGATGATGCTCGGATGCTCCAGGGCGCCCGTGATCAGCGCCTCCTGCAGCAATGCCTGGATCACCCGCGGCGTGGCGCTCTCCTGCTTCAGCAGCTTCACCGCCACGTCCCGCTGCAACGACCGCTGACGCGCCAGCAGCACCCGGCCCATCCCCCCCTCTCCCAGGAGCTCCCGGGCCTCCAGATCCGCGTCTTCCCGGGAGAGCCCCGGCACATCAAGGGCATGGTTCTCCCCGAGACCCAGGGAAATCATCGGGAGAAATCGGGAAGGGTCATCGTTGACCCTTGGTGGCCCGGACGGCACTCCGGGGGCCGCCCTGGGCGGGGCCGCGACGGTGGGGGCGTGGGCGCTCCGGGGGTCTGGCGGGAGCAGCGTGTGCGGGGTGATGGTCGCGCCGATGGGCAGGGTTTCCGGCAGGCGATCGAGGCCGAGGGTTTTCTGGATAGCTTCCCAGCGCTCTTGCGGAGAGGGATCTCCCATGGGCTTGCTGCGCCCTTCAGAGGATGATGTCGAGCATCTGGAGCCGGGCCAGGTGGCGCTCCAGGGTCTCGGCGTACTCGTCGATGAGGGTGTCGAGGTTGACGGTGAAGGAGCCATCCTGCACCGCCTCGACCACGCCGCTGATGGGGAACTCGGTCTCAGGGGTGACCAGCACGCCGGACCATTCGCCCTTGTCCGGGGTGGTGCCGGGGCCTGCGGCGACGATCAGCCACTCGTTGGACAGCTGCGTCACCTCCCGGAGCGAGCCGTCGTCGAGGCGGATCTTCGTGGGCAACGCCTTCGGGGCGTCGACCATGTAGTGCCCCTTGCGGTTCTGCTCGATCAGCGCGTCCAGCTCCTCGAAGAGCATGCGGTGGAGCGGGGTGTCCTCCGCCTCCAGCAGCGCCGTGCGCATGGTCTTCATGGCCTTCTGGGTGGTGATGATGTTCTGCCGCATCTCGTCCATGCGCCGACGATCGCGGACCAGCTTGTCCGCCACGATGTGGAGGAAGCTGTGGTAGAACGGGTAGGCCACATCCCCGTGCTGCTCGAAGAAGTGGAGCAGCCCCTCGGTGCTGACGAAGAGCACCTCCGAGGGCGCCACCGCGATGGCCGTCGAGGTGCGCCGCAGGCCGGTCAGCCCCCCCAGCTCCCCCACCAGCGAGACGGGCCGCAGCCGTAGCCGCTCCTCCAGCCCCTGGTGCACGGCCAGCTCGCCCTCGATCAGGATAAGCAACTGATCGGCGATGGACCCCTCCTCGAAGAGTCCCTCACCCTCCGCGAGGCGGCGTCGCTGGAGCTGCCCCACGAGCGTCTTCAAGTGCTCGTCGGTCATGTCGGCGAAGAGGGGGACAGCGCGGAGATCGGCAGGTTGGATGGGCATCGGGGAGACCTCCTGTGGTTCCGTTCGGGAGGATGTTCTTGCACAGGTTCCCCGGCAAACGAAAGGATGCTTCCACCTTTTTTCCTGCGCGGGGACGATCAGCCGGCCTCGCCTCGCAGGACGCGGTCGTGCCAGAGCAGCATCTCGATGGCGCCAGGGCCCCGGTTGAAGGGGTAATCGTGGGGACCAGGAACCACGAGGTGCTCGTGCTCCTGCTTGAGCCGGTCCAGCTCCCGGTGGAACGCCAGGATCTCCCCCCGGTAAAAATCCTTCTCGCTGGTCAGCAGCCGGAGCCGCAGCGGGCTGGCCTTCTCCCGGGCCAGGAGCACCCGCTTCGCCAGCGGCCGCGCCTCCGGCACCTGGAGCGCCGCCTGGAGGGATCCGATGGCCCCGAACACCTCCGGGTGCAGCAGCCCCGCGAGCAGCGCCACCCGCCCGCCCAGGCTTACCCCGTCGATGCCCGTGGACGCCCGCTCCGGGAGCGCCGGGTAGGCGCCTCGCACCGCGGGCAGCAGCTCCTTCACCACAAAATCGGCGAAGGGACCGGCGTTGTCCAGGGTCTTCTCCCGGAGCAGATCGGGCGTATAGGGGCAGGCGACGAGCAGCCCGCGGAAGGGGCGCTCCGCCAGCGAGGCGTTGATCTGGTCCACCCGGGGCTGGTCGTAGATCCCCTGGAAATCATCCCGGGTGAGCGGTGGCCGGTGGAGCCTCGCCATCGCTAGCTCCAGGCCGTAGTCCCGCGACCAGCCCCAGGCGCCGCCTTCGAGCCCCTTGCGCGACTCGCCCAGCCCGTGGAGCGCCACCAGCACCGGCAACCGGACGGAACCGGTCCAGGTTGGCGCCACCACCACCGCCGCCTGGCGCCCGCCGAAGGGCAGGAGGCGGGCGGTGACCAGCGACGAGGGCACCTCCGCGGTGGTCGCAGAGGCGGACGGGGCAGGCTCTGCCGCCGCAGAGGCAGAGGCGTCGGCGGAGGGGTCGGGGGGGAGGCCCTGGGCGGGGCGAGAGCAGGCGAGGAGCGCGGGGGGGAACCCCAGGAGCCAGGAGCGTCGGGAGAGCATGACGGGAGAACGGTGGGCGGAGTGAGTTTGCGTCTTGACGCGCGTGGCCAATCTTTTACCTCAGAGCCCGTGGCGAGCGTGGACCTCGTCCACGAAGGAGCTGAAGCAAGTTGAACACCGAGCCCGCCCCCACGGACCAGCCCTCCGCTGAGCCCGAGCCCTGGACGACCGCCGACGCCAAGAGCTTGTACTTGATCGATCGGTGGGGTTCCGGTTACTTCGATGTCGACGCCAAGGGGCGCATCGTCGTGGCGCCGCTCCAGGCGCGGGGCGGCAAGATCGCCCTGACCGACGTCGTCGAGGCCGCCCTCAAAGAGGAGGGCCTGAAGCTACCGCTGGTGATCCGCCTCCAGGACATGCTCCACCACCGGGTCCGCGTGCTGAACGAGGCGTTCAACCGGGCCATCGCGGAGAACAAGTTCCGGGGCAGCTACCGGGGGGTGTTCCCGATCAAGGTGAACCAGCTCCGCGAGGTGGTGGAGGAGATCCTGGATGCCGGTCGGCCCTTTCACTACGGCCTCGAGGTCGGCAGCAAGCCCGAGATGTACGCCGCGCTGGCGATGCACACGGACCCGGAGTCCCTCATCGTCTGCAACGGCTACAAGGACGACGCCTTCATCCGGACGGCGCTCCTCGGGCGCAAGCTCGGCAAGCGCGTGATCCTCATCGCGGAGAAGCTCTCGGAGGTGCGGGCCATCTGCCGCATCAGCCGCGAACTGGGGGTCGACCCCGAGCTGGGCATGCGGGTGCGGCTGGTGACCCGGGGCGCGGGCAAGTGGGCCGAGTCCGGCGGGGAAAACGCCAAGTTCGGCCTCTCCACCAGTGAGATCCTGGAGGCCGCGGAGATCCTCAAGGAGAACGGACTCAGCAGCGCCTTCAAGCTGATCCACTTCCACATCGGCTCGCAGGTGCCGGACATCCTCATCATCAAGCGCGCCGTGCGGGAAGCCGCCCGGTACTACGCCAAGCTGCGGCGGCGGGGTCACCCCATCGAGTTCCTGGACGTGGGCGGCGGCCTGGCCATCGACTACGATGGGTCTCGCTCGACCTTCCACGCCTCGATGAACTACTCGGTGGAGGAGTACGCCCGGGACATCGTCTGGAACGTGGCGGACGTGTGCGACGAGGAGCGGGTCCCCCATCCGAATCTTATCAGCGAGTCCGGCCGCGCCATCGTGGGGCACCACTCGGTGCTGGTGGTGGAGGCCTTCGGGGCCATCGAGAAGACGCCCGCGATGGATAGCCAGAAGATCCCCAGCGCCGATCACAAGCTGCTGCGCACCCTGGACGACGCGGAGGAGGCGCTGACCAAGGGGGAGCTCATGGAGTCCTGGCACGACCTCCAGCAGGTCAAGGAGGAGTCGGAGAAGCTGTTCGAGGTGGGGCTGCTCGACCTGGACGTGAAGGCGGCCATCGAGATCCGCTACTGGAAGCTCGCCGAGCGGATCTCCGCGCTGGCCCACCGGCAGAGCGATGGGGACATCCCGGACGACCTCCAGCACCTGGAGCACCAGCTCGCCGATCAGCACATCTGCAACTTCTCCGTCTTCCAGTCGCTCCTGGATCACTGGGCCTTCGGCGCCCTCTTCCCCATCGTTCCCATCCACCGGCTCGACGAGCGTCCGACCCTCCAGAGCACCCTGGCGGATATCACCTGCGACTCCGACGGGAAGGTGTCCAAGTTCATCGACAAGGACAACGACGTGCGGGAGACCATCCCCCTCCACTCCATCGACGACGGAAAGCCCTACTACCTCGGCATCTTCCTCACCGGGGCCTACCAGGACATCATGGGCGACCTCCACAACCTCTTCGGCCGCGTCAACGAGGTCCACGTCTTCCTCGATGAGGACGAGGAGTGCGGCTACTACCTGGAAGAGACCATCGAGGGCAACACCATCCGGGACGTCCTCCGGATGACCCAGTACGACGAGCGCGAGCTGACCATCAAGCTCAAGAGCCAGGTCGACGCCGCCATCAAGCAGGACAAGCTCAAGCCCACCGAGGGCATCCGGCTCCTCAACGAGTATGAGCGCGGCCTCAAGGACCAGACCTACCTGCACTTCCCTGGCCCTCGCTGATCACGGACCCCCGGAGGCCCGCCGCGTCACCACGAAGATGACCCGGCGGTTCTTCCGCCGTCCCTCCTCGGTGTCGTTGCTGGCGACGGGGCGCTGGCTCCCGAAGCCGGCGACCTTCAACCTGCCTCCCTCGACACCTCGACGCACCAGCCACTCCCTCACCGCCTCCGCCCGCTGGAGCGACAGCCGCTCGTTGAACCCCGCCTCGCCGCTCGGATCCGTGTGACCCTCGATGGTGACCTCAAGGATCTCCGGGTGCATCGCCAGCAGCTCGACCACCCTCGCCAGGGGCCGCTCCGAGCCCGGCGCGAGCGTCGCCTTCCGGTATTCAAAAAGGATCTGCTCGTCGATCTGGAGCACCTCCCGCGGCGGCTCCGGCGGAGGAGGCTCCGGCGGAGGAGGCTCCGGTGGAGGAGGCTCCGGTGGCCTGGGCGGGGGACAACCATGGCGGGCACGGATGGACGAGCGCGACCCGGGTTGATCCACGCAGGCGTCCTGATCGTCGGGGATGCCGTCGCCGTCCAGATCGGGCCGCGGAGGGCAGCCGTGGGCGGTCGGCTCCTCCGAGGCGGGGCCCGGGCGCTCGGGGCACGCATCCATGCGATCCTCGATCCCGTCCCCGTCTCGATCTTCCGGGAATTCATCCTCTCCCGCGGAGAACGAGACCGTGGCGAGGGCGCGAAAGCCTGGCGTTCCTGTCGCATGGGTCAATGAAGACCCCATCGCGAGGCCCAGCGCCATGTACGTGTGGCCCGGGGTCTCCTCGAACAGGCGGAGCCCCAGGAGCGTCTCCAGCGGGGTACCCCGGGAGGCGAGCAGCGACCCCCCTGGAGCCCGCGGGAGCAGCGTGTTCCCGAAGATCTCCCAGGAGAGCTGGAGCGCGTTCAGCCGCTGGTACCCGGCTCGGATCGGGAGCGTGTACCCCGCCGCCGCCCCGAACAGGAGCGCCGGACCCAGCTCTCCTTCCCCGGTGCTCAGGCGGGCGCGGTGCCCGTACCCGGCGCTGGCGGCGTAGGTGAGGTGTGTGCTCTTGCCGCTGGCCACAAGGCGCAGCTCGGGGCGCGCCTGGGGGTCACCCTGGAGCGCCTCCGGCTTGCCGGTGGGCAGCCGGACGGCCCCCTGGAGCGCCAGCGAGAAGGGGGTCTGGGGAGTCCCCAGCAGGACGCCGCGAGCCGCGAGCCGCAGATCCCCGAGGATCCCCGTGGACTTGTTCACGCCGAGCAGCGAGAGGGCCTCCGGGTCGTCGCGCTGGGAGAGGAGCAGAGGGATACTGGCGTCCAGGGCGATCCGTCGCCAGCGAGCGGCGAGCAGGTCGAGGTGGGCGAGGGTACGGCGGCGGATCGCTGGGCGCTCCTGTCCGGTGGCGGCGCTGCGGGCGATGAGCAGCCCCGAGGTGGTCTCCAGGGAGGCGGAAGCGCCGGCGATCCAGGCGCCGAGGGGGCCACCCCGGCGCTTGCCGAGGGGGAGCGTATCGAGGCGCACGGAGGCGTCCGGGACCGAGAAGAAGCGGTCCCCCGGGAGGGATGGCTCGAAGGAGGAGAGGGCGAAGCGAGGGGCCTGGGCCTGCGCAGGAGAGGAGAGGAGGCCACCGAGCAGGAGAGCCGCGGCGAGGCAGGAGATCCTCACGGCGCAGGGCCTCCGGCGCCTGCGGCCTCCGGGGGCACGATCAGGCAGACGCCGACGCCGAGGCCATCCTTGAGCGCGCAGGAGCCCTCCTCGCTGCAATCCCCGTCGTCGCAGCAATACTTGGCGCACTTCCCCTGGATGCACCCGAACCCTCCCCGGCAATGGAGCCCGGTGTTGTGGTCGCAGGCGTCGCAGATCTCTTCCGTGTTCGGGGGACCGTAGCAGGAGTAGCTATCCTTGCTGCCGTCGCAGGCTTGCCCGATCTTGCAGCTTCCGTTGGTGACCGGGTTGCAGTTGAGGGAGCTGTTGGGCGGCAGGCAGTTGCCCGAGGAGGGAGGGAGCAAGGGGGCCTTGCAGTCGATCTTGAGGTCGTTGGGGCCTCCTTGCACGGGGAAGCAGGCCCCCTGGGAGGGCGCCACGGCAGGCACATCGCAGGTGGGGCTGATGAGCGCAGTTTCCTCGAAGATCACCTCTTTTTCGACGCAGACCCCGTAGAACTTGGAGCCGGTGATCTTCTTGTCGCAGAACTTCCCGCCGCAATCGTCCTTGTCGCAGCAGTAACGGAGGCAATACCCGTCGACGCAACCCCCACCCGCGGCACAGAAGAGCCCCCTGGACGGGTCGCAGGTCTCGCAGATCTTCCGGTCGTTGGGCGGCGGGTAGCACTCGTGCCCGGAAGGGCCAAGATCGCAGGCTTCCCCTCCGTCGCATCCCTCGTTCGTGATCGGGTTGCAGCGCTTCGGCGGCGGGGCTTCCTTGCAGAAGCCATCGCACGAGGACCGGATGCAGTCGGTGAAGTCCAGGTAGCTCGCCCGCGTGGCGCACTCCGGCGAGGTGGACCCCCGGACGCAGGCGACGCACCGCATGTCCTCCTCGCATACCAGCAGGGAAGGGCAGCAGGCCTCCTCGACGCAGTCCGCGCAGGCGTTGGGGGTGAGCTTTCCCTTGCAGGAAGGCGCGGCAGGGGCGCCCCCCGCCCCGGCGGCGCCGCCGCTGGCCGCCGGGGTCGCCTCCACGAAGAGCAAGACGGTGCCGTCGTGGCAGCCGGAGAGCAAGAGAAGGCCCGCGATCAGGGCGAGTGGAAGGCGCGCCAGGATCATGGTGGATCTCCCAGCAAAGGGCGCTCCAGGGCGGCGTAGTCGATGTCGAGCCGCGCCCGTTCGAGGCGAGCCTCCAGGGCCGCCATGCGGGGGATGCGCCCGAGACGCCCGAGCGGCACAGCGCGCTCCTTGGGATCCGGCATGGGGGAATGCAACCACGAAGTATCCTACCGGGCAACGCGAACCCACGAGGGTTGTTCCTGCATTTTGCAGGGCTGCGCGGCATCCTGCCGGGTCATGGCGAGGCAGAGCAACCAGTGGGCCCTCCTCCCCGGACCTCGCTCCCTGGCTCGCCCGGCGCCGCGCCCGTGACCAGGACGGTTGCGTGTCGTCTTCCCGGCTTCCCTGAGGGCGCGAGGCGCGCACCGTAGGGGGGGAACACAACACAAGGAGGATTCCATGCGGTACGGATGGCTCCCCATGGTGGGGATCTTGATGCTCGGGGGGTGCAGCAAGAAGGACAAGGAGACTCCGGCGGATCCCCCGGTGGCCGAGCCGGCGCCGAACCCCGCGCCGAGCCCGACGCCCGCCCCCGCGCC
>CAZSDX010000077.1:16190-17461 GCA_964605685.1 uncultured Polyangiaceae bacterium | reverse complement strand
GAAGGGCGACTACGAGGTCAAGCTGGACGTGAAGGACTGGCCCGCCCCGGAGGGGGGGAAGCATGTCCACCTGATCGTGGACAACCAGCCCTACAAGCGCATCGACGATCCGAAGCAGCCGGTGAAGCTGAAGGACATCGTCCCGGGGTACGAGCTGGCGGAGAACAAGCAGCATTTCCTGATCGCCTTCGCGAGCCGCTCGACCCACGAGTCGGTGAAATCCCTCGACAGGAAGGGGAGCCCGATGGCCATCGTGGGGATCTTCGTCGGGAAGAAGGACGAGGAGCTCTGGAAGGCCAAGGACCCGCTGCTCGTCTACAGCCGCCCGAAGGGGAAGAACGACGGCCCGCCGCCGGCGGAGGGGTTGCTGGTCGACTTCTACCTGGTGAACGCCGAGCTGGGGGAGGGGAAGTTCTCGGTGAAGGCGACGCTCAAGGGCCCCGGGGTCGAGGAGGGCAAGACCGTCACCATCAAGAGCTGGAAGCCCTGGCGGATCAAGAACCCGCGGGATGGTTCCTACTCGCTCCAGCTCACGCTGCTCGACAAGGAAGGGAAGCCGGTCCAGGGCCCCTGGAACGACGTGACCCACAGCTTCCAGGTGAACACCGGCGCCCCGCCGGACGCCTCGCACCACCACGGGCCACCGTCCGGAGGAACAGAGAGCACGCCGAAGAAGTGAGCCGAGTTCATGGGGGCGAGCGTCGTCGCGGGGGTGCTCCTCGGCTGGGCCTGCATCTTCCTCGGGCTCGTCGTGTTCTTTGGCCTGGTGTGGGTGCGGCGGCGGGAGCACGTCGAGTTCCTCCTTTTCTCGCTCTTTGCCTTGGGCGCCGGGGTGCATGCGGCCGGCTGCGGCCTCTTCTTCTGGAGCGCCTTCACGCCGGGATGGCGCGAGGCGTGGGACCGCTCGGCGGCGCTCCAGATCGGGAGCGCCATCGCCATCGCACCGCTGACGATCCATTTCGGGCTCCAGGTCGCCCGGCTCCGCTGGCGGCCCGTGGTCTGGTTCGCCTACGGCCTGGCCGGGGTCTACCTGCTGGCGCTGCTCCTCGGGAACTGGTGGGAGGCTCCTCCCGCGGAGATGCTCCGGATCGACATGGGCCTGCTGGGCCTGATGCCCGCCATCCAGCCCAACCCGACGGCGCTGGCCCGGAGCTTCTACCTGCTGGCGATCGGCGTGGTGCTGCTGCTCAACGGGCTCCTGGGTCGCGGCCTCTCCGCGGGGGATCAGACCCTCAAGCCCGCCTTCGTCGCGTCGCTCCTCCTGACGTTGA
>CAZSDX010000077.1:0-16090 GCA_964605685.1 uncultured Polyangiaceae bacterium | reverse complement strand
ACGCAGATCCGCATCCAGGCCACGACCCCCTTCTTCACGACGCGCCCCAGCGGAACGGGCCTCGGCCTCGCCATCGTCGATCGGATCGTCGAGGCTCACGGCGGTACCATGGTCATCGACAGCCGCCTCGGAGCAGGGACCACGGTCCGCCTCTTCCTGCCCGCCTGAGCCGCCGGGTGTAAGCCACCGCGGCGGCCCCCGTTGCCTGCTCCGGTAACGCCATGACACCTCCTCCTCGACCCTCTTGGCGGCGCTGGGGCCTGCTCTCCGCGCTGCTCCTCGGACTCTACGCCTGCGCCGCTGCTCCCCGCGCGGCCATGCCTCCTGCTCCCCGGGGGGCCGCCATGGCCGCCGCGGAGGCGATGCCTGCGGCGGCGCTTCCCGAGGCTCCCGGCGAGGAGAACGCGCCCCCGGCCCCCGCGGAGCAACCGGCGCCGGAGCCTGCCCCCGCCGGCGCCCGGATGGCCGACGACAGGAGGGGCGGCCCCTTGGAGATGCAGTGGGCGCCGGTGCGGGAGTTCCCGGTGCCGAACTACGAGCAGCCCTACGACGGGCCGCGGGTCGATTTCCGGGAGACGATCTTCTGGAAGCCCTCCGTGCGGACCAGCGAGGGAGGCGAGGCGCAGGTGCAGTTCTTCCTGTCGGACGCGGTGACCACCTTCCGCGCCACGGCAGAGGGGCTGGGCGGGGGTCAGGGAGGGCGAGGGGACGCGGTGATCGCCTCGAAGCTGCCGGTGGCCCTGGCGGCCCGTCTCCCGCTGGAGGTCTCCGCGGGGGACACCTTGGAGCTACCCATCACCCTCACCAACGCCACCGCCGGCGCCCGCAAGGCGAGGCTCGCCGCCACCTTCGGCAAGGCGTTCTCGTTGAGCGGACCGCCGCCGGCCACGGACCTCGACCTCCGGGGCGGCGAAGGGAGGACCCTCTTCGTCCCGCTCCGGGTCGTGGGCGACGGACGGGACGAGAAGGACGGGGCCATCCAGATCTCCGTCGACAGCGGGAACCTCCGGGACGCCCTGGCCCGCACCGTGCGCGTGGTCCCCTCGGGTTTCCCCCGGGAGGAGAGCGCCGCCGGCAAGCTCCGCGGGGGCAGCGCCCGCCACGAGATCGACCTCCCGGAGTCCCTCGCCGGCAGCCTCCAGGCGACCTTCGAGGTCTACCCCTCGCCCACCGCGACCCTCGTCGCCGGCACCGAGGCGATGCTCCGCGAGCCGAGCGGCTGCTTCGAGCAGACCTCCAGCAGCAACTACCCCAACGTGATGGTCCTCTCCTACCTGGCCACCCAGCCGAAGAAGGACCCCGCGGTGATCGCCCGCGCCACCCAGCTCCTCTCCCGGGGGTACAAGCGGCTCACCGGCTACGAGAGCAAGAGCAAGGGCTTCGAGTGGTTCGGGGAGGACCCCGGGCACGAGGCGCTGACCGCCTACGGCGTCGTCCAGTTCACCGACATGGCCCGGGTGTTCCCCGACGTCGACAAAGGGATGATCCAGCGCACCGTCGCCTGGCTCAAGGCCCGCCGCGACGGCAAGGGCGGCTACCAGCGCAACAGCAAGGCCCTCGACTCCTTCGGCCGCGCCTCGGAGGAGACCACCAACGCCTACATCACCCACGCCGTCGTCGAGGCCGGTGAGGCCAAGGAATTCTCCCAGGAGATCGACGCCACCCGCAGGCTCGCCGCCTCCACCCGCGACCCCTACCTCCTCGCGCTGGCCGCCGATACCCTCGCCCTCCTCGACCCCCGGGCTCCCGCCTCCGCCGAGGCCCTCCGCAAGCTCGCCTCCCTCCAGGCCAAGGACGGCAGCTTCCCCGGCGCTCGCGAGAGCATCACCCGCTCCGGCGGCGTCGCCCTCGCCATCGAGACCACCGCCCTCGCTGCCCTCGCCCTCCAGCGCTCCCCCGAGCACAGCGCCGCCCTCGCCAGCGCCCTCGACTGGATCACCAGGCAGCGCAACGGTGCAGGTGGGTTTGGTTCGACCCAGGCCACGGTCCTCGCGCTCAAGGCGCTGACCCGGGGCGTGGACGCCACCCCGCCGGAGGGCTCCCTCACGGTGACGATCAACGGCGGCATGCCCGCGACCCTCAAGCTGGACGGAGCCCAGAGGCCCTCGCTGGGCGGGCTGGAGGGGCAGCTCCGCAAGGGGAAGAACATCATCGAGGTGAAGGGGCCGGACGGCGTACAGTACGGATTTTCCGTGAAATACCGGTCGGATCGGCCTGCGATGACGGGGAAATCCCAGGTGGGCCTGGAGGTGACCGGGGCCGGGTCGGCGCGGGTGGGGGAGTCGGTGAAGCTGACGGCGACGGTGACGAACAAGGGAGGGACCGGGCTGCCGATGGTGCTGGTGCGGGTGGGGATCCCGGGGGGGCTGAGCTACCAGACCTGGCAGCTCGACGAGCTGAAGGAGAGGAAGGTGATCGATTTCTACGAGACCCGGGAGCGGGAGGTGATCCTGTATTTCCGGGGGATGGCGCCGAGGGCGAAGGTGGCGGTGCCGCTCCAGCTGATCGCGGCGGTCCCGGGGAGGTACACCGGCCCCGCGAGCCAGGCGTACCTCTACTACACCGACGAGCACCGCAGCGTCGTGGACCCCCTAACCTTCACCGTGACCCGTTGAGAACGAGGCGAACCATGAGAACCGATCGAACCTCCGCGCTGCTGCTGGCCGCCTCGTTCCTGTCGACCCTGACCCACAGCCTCCACGCCCAGAGCCCCGAGGCCCTGGAGCGCCAGCGGGTGGTGGCGGGCGCGGTCGAGGGGCAGCTCTCGTCCACCCGGGGGCGAGCCTTCCACGTCACCACGGACAAGCCTCTCTACCGGCCGGGCGAGGTGCTCTGGTTCCGCGCCTGGGAGGTCGTGGTGCGCGACCTCTCCTCCGCCACCGGCGACCACGGCGTCACCGCCCAGCTCATCGATCCGAGGGGGGCGAAGGTGGCGGAGAAGCGCATCCTGTCCCGGGGGGGCGTGGCGACCAACGACTTCCCGATCTCGCCCTCGCTCCCCGGGGGGAGCTACACGCTCCGCGTCGTGAGCGAGCTGGGTGGGCAGCACGATCATCCCGTGCAGATCTCGACCTACGAGGTGCCGCGCCTCAAGAAGTCGGTGGAGTTCACCCGCGCCTCCTACGCCCCTGGCGACGTGGTGACGGCGCTGATCCACGTGGAGAAGGCCACCGGGGAGCCGCTCACCGGGGCCCGCGTCACCGCCAGCATCGCCCTCGGGAGCACCTCGCTGGGGGTCTTCGTGGTCCCTGTCGACGGCAAGGGCGACGGGGTGGTCCGCTTCCAGGTGCCCCCGGGGATGAGGGAGAGCAACCTGATGTTGACCCTGAACGCGGACGCCGGAGGTATCGTCGAGACGCTCCAGAAACGGGTGCCCGTGGTCCTTGACAGGATCAACGTCAGCGTCTTCCCCGAGGGAGGGGATCTGGTGACGGACCTCCCTTCCCGGGTCTACCTGATGGCCCGCGACGACCAGGGGAAGCCCGCGGAGGTATCCGGCCAGGTGGTCGACGACCAGGGCACCTCGGTGGCCACGTTCAAGACCTTCCACGACGGGATGGCGCGGTTCCCGCTGACGCCGAAGGCCGGGCGCTCCTACTCGGTGCGCCTGGCGCGGCCCGGCGCCCCGCCCGCCGCCGTCCCCGCCGCCCGCCCGGATGGCTGTGTGCTCCGCAGCGAGGACGATTTCCTCTCCCGATCGACCGCGCTCAAGCTCACCGTGACCTGCTCCGGGGCGACGAAGCTGGTCGCCGCGGCGACCCTGCGGGAGAAGCTCCTGGCCTCGGCGCCCCTGGACGCGACGGCGAGGGCGCCGACCTCCTCCGAGCTGCAGCTGCCGGCGGACGCCGTCGGCGCGGTGCGGGTGACCCTCTTCGACGACCAGAAGCGGCCGCTGGCGGAGCGGCTGGTGTACCGGGGGCTGGGGCGGGAGCTGCGGGTGCAGATCACGGCGGATCGCAAGGAGTACTCCCCGCGAGACAGGGTGACGCTGACGGTGAAGACCACGACCGCGGAGGGGAAGCCGGTGGCCGCCGACGTGGCCCTGGCGGTGGTGGACGACGCGGTGCTGCGCCTGGCCGACAGCAAGGCCCCGCACCTGCTCGCGGAGCTGTACCTGCTCCACGAGATGCCGGGGCAGACGATCCACGAGCCCAACTTCTATTTCTCCGGCGACAAGAAGGCCGCCGAGGCGATGGACCTGCTGGTGGCCACCCAGGGCTACCGCCGCTTCTCCTGGGCCTGGGTGCCGCGCTGAATCCGGGGAGCCGGGCGCAGCGGAACCCGAAGTCCGTGCCGCGGGAGTGGGGCTCGCGGGGGCGACGCCGGGGGACGCGGAGCTGGGCGACGCCGTCGTAGAGATCGAGGCCCACCGGCGCGTTCACTGGATCGAGACGGTCTTCGTCACGGTGACCGGCGCCCCGGAGAACGGTGGCACCGACGCCCGGCGGAAGGCCGCGGCGATGCAGCCTCCCACCGTGGTCCCCGCGAAGGGCGGCCCCGCGATCTGCGCCTGCGTCACCCGCCCGCTCGTGGCGAAGGTCACCTGCACCCTCGCCACCCCCTTCGGCCCGTCCTCCTTCGCGCAGCCCGCCGCCGCCCCCGCCGCCGACGCCAGCGCCGCCCGCGCCGCATCCTTGTTGAACTCGTCCGACCCCGACGCCGGCAGTGCCACCGTCGGTACCACCGGCGCCGTCGGTACCACCGGCGCCGTCGTCGGCTCCGCCTTCGTCGTCGGCTCCGGCTTTGCTGTCGGCTCTGCCTTCGCTACCGGCTCTGCCTTCGCTGTCGTCGTGGGGGTGGGCTCCGCCTTCGCCGTGGAGGTCGGCGTCGTGGGCGGCTCGGGCCGCGAGGGGGGCTCCGCCTTCGCCGTCGGCTCCGTCTTCGCTGTCGGCTCCGCCTTCGCCACCGGCTCCGGCGTCGCGGTGGCGGAGGGAGCTGGCTCCGTGGTCACCGAGGCGGTCGTCGGGGGCTCCGGTGGGGTCGTCGCAGGCTCCGTGGTCGTGGTCAGGGTCGTCGCAGGCTCCGCGGTCGTGGCCGGGGTCGTCGCGGGGGCCACGGGCGCCTCCGGAAGCAGCGTCGAACGGAACGCGAAGAACACTGCGATGGTCGCGGCGATCCCCCCTACGAAGAAGAGCGCCGGAGAGCGCTTCGGTGAGGTGCTCGGGGTCTCGGTGACCGCCGTGGCCGGGGCGATGGAACCCACCCGCGGAGCCTCGAAAGGCGGAGGCCCCGACGGCAAGGAAGACAGCACCGCGTCCGGATCGGAGCGCTCTTCCCTCCTCGGAGGAGGCGGGGGCGGACCATCCGGAGCGACCGGGGCGACGAGCTCCGGCTCCGGGGTCTGCCACAGGGGCCCCGCGGAGGCGCCCAGATCCCAGTCCAAGGCCGCGGAGCTCAGCACCGGCGGGGCGGCAGGAGCATCCCCCAGGCTCAGCAGATCGTCCAGGTTCACCCGGGAGCTGGCCTCCGGCGCCGGCTTCGGGAGCCCTCCGAGCACCGACAGCGGCAACCCCGACGATGGTGGCTCCTCGCTGTCCGGCACCAGAGAGACCGGCGGCTCCTCGTCCTCGGCGGTCTTGACCGTCGGCTCCGGGGTCTTGACTGTGGGAACCGCGGCGGGTGGCAGCCCCGACGACGGCGGAGCATCCTCGATCAGCCGCTCATCCACCACGTCGTCGCTCGGTGGGATCAGCTCTGCCGACAGCTCGATGCTCGCTTCCCTCGGGGGACGCACTGGCAACGGCGCGGCGGGCGCAGGCGCCGGAACCGGTTCAAAAGAGACACCAAGCCCCGGCTGGGTCTTGTTGCGGTCCGGGTTGGGCTGGGGGGCGCGCTTGGCGGCGCCGCCTCCAACCCCCCCGAAGATCGGGAAAGCGAACGGAGCCGGGCTGGCGGCGGGGGGCGGGGGGGCCCGGTGGACCGTGGGCTCCTCCCAGTTCATCTCTTTGGAGGAGGCCGGCGTGCGGGGGGCTACCTTGGTGGTGGCCACCTGATCGCTGGGGGCAGCCACGAGCCCGGAGAGGTCCAGCGGGGCATCCAGGCTCATGGGGCCAGGTGCCTCCTCCACCGGCGCAGGAGGCGGCGTCGAGGCGGAAGGGAGTACGGTCCCGTCCGCGGTGAGGATCGCGTTGCATTTCCGGCAGTGGTACTTGACCACGCGCCCCCGGATCTTCTCATCCGAGGCCTGGAAGCTGGCGTTGCACGCGTGGCAAACAATCTTCATGGCGCGACCTCCCACTCTAGCACACCTGTGGTTTCTGCACACCTTTGGTCACCACACCGAGGAAGCGTTCCATGGCACCCTGCGCGGATCAGCCAGGCAAGACCCTGGAGCAAGGCGGCGAAGGTAGCGAGCGATGAGCGACGGCAGCGAGCTGGTGGTGGTAGGCGCAGGGGCAGCAGGGGCCGTGATCGCGGCCAGGAGCACCGAAAACCCGGAGCGGGAGGTCCTGCTGCTGGAGGCGGGCCCCGACTACGGCCCCACCGGAGCCCTCCCTGCGGACCTGGACGACGGCACCAGGAACTCCCTGCGAGACCACGACTGGGGCTACCGCCACCGCCCCACGACCCAGCAGGTGATCCTGCCGCTGCCCCGGGGCAAGGTGGTCGGCGGCTCCTCCGCGGTGAACACCTGCATCGCGCTCCGGGGCGTTCCCAGCGACTACGACGAGTGGGCCGCGCTCGGGCTCCCGGACTGGTCCTGGGAGCGCTGCCTCCCGGCCTTCAAGCGCCTGGAAAATGACCTCGATTTCCGCGACGAGTGGCACGGTCAAGATGGCCCCATCCCGCTCCGACGGCATCCTCCGCGCGAGCTGACGCCCTGGCACGGCGCCTTCCTGGAAGCCTGCGATGCGGTCGGGTACCCGCGGTGCCCCGATCACAACCACCCTGCGGCGCGGGGCCACGGCCCCCATGTGATGAACAAGCTCGACGGGCGCCGCATGGGAGCGGGACGCTGCTACCTCGATGCGCGGGTCCGGGCCCGGGGGAACCTGCGTATCCAGGCAAACACGCTGGTGCGGCGCGTCCTCTTCGAGAACCGGAGGGTGATCGGTGTCGAGGTGGAGCGGCAGGGAACGGTCGAGCGGATCGCCACCCGCCGGGTGGTGCTGGCGGCGGGGGCCATCGCCACGCCGGGGATCCTGCTCCGCTCCGGCGTCGGCCCCCGGGAGGAGATCGCTCGCCTAGGCGTCGAACTGGTCGCGGACGTCCCTGCGGTGGGGGCTCGCCTGCTGGATCACCCGGGTTCCGCCTTCTTCCTGCTGCCTCGCCCCGGGGTGGTGGACCTGGCGGGCCCGCTCATCCAGGTGGCGCTGCGGCTGCGCTCCGGCGGGAGCGACCACGACAACGACATGCAGATCCAGGCCGGGATGGGCGTCCACCTCCCGGGCTTCTCCGTGCCCCTGGTGACCCTCATGTGCCAGGTCGGAAAACCCCGAGGAGTGGGCTCGATCCGTTTCCCCAGCGCCGACCCCCACGCGCGCCCCGAGATCCACTCCCGGCTCCTCGAAGACCCGGAAGACCGGGCCCACGCGGTTCACCAGCTCCAGCTTGCCCTCGCCCTCGCCCAGCAACCCGCCATGCGCCGGCTGGCCACGCCGATCTACCCCCCTGCCCTCGTGCTCCGAAGGCGCTCCTGGCTCGACGGTTACGTCCGTCGGATCAGCGACTCTGGCTACCACCCTTCCGGCACCGTCCCCATGGGCCCGGAGGGGTCTCCCGCTGCGGCCACCGACGGACGCGGGCGAGTCCGCGGCGTCGAGGGCCTCCTGGTGGCGGACGCCAGCCTGATGCCCACCATCCCCACCGCCAACACGCACCTGCCCACCCTCATGATCGGGGAGCGTTTTGGCGAGTGGCTTCGCGAGGGTCTCCTGTGACGCGTGTTTTGCCATTTGGGCTCCGGCCTTTGGGCTCCGGGCCCCGGCCCCCGGGCTCCGGAGGTCCGACCATCGCGCCAGATCGGCAGGCTCCCCCCCCTCCGATGGCGAAACACGAGTCCGAGCAACGTCCACGGTACGGGAGGGGACGGCATGTCAAGGATCCGGGAAAGGCTCTTCGTTCATCTGATGGATGACATGTTTGCAGATGTAGGGACGCGGTTCATCGCAAGCAATGAACTGTTCTTGACCATCGGTGTGGATCTCACCACATAGCCAGGTTCCCTGGGAAAACGTTTGACTGTTGTTCCAGATGGACGGCACTCCCTGGCAGCTCACATCGTTCGCCAGAATCGGAAGAAGGAACGATGCATCCTCCGGTGTCATCTCCAGGAGGCTTCCTGGGAAATCCAGATCCATCAGGCTGCACTTGTTTTCCGCTTCTTCCCAGGTCAAGAAGCGTTCTTCCGGAGCCTGAAGCCACGAGAGCCAGTAACAGGTATTCCCGAGGCGCAGTTCCCCTGGCTTGCATCGGATCTCGCAGAGAGAATTGCAATGCGGCGAACTGCTCTTGTCGCATTCTTCCGGTGGGACGAATGCGCTGTATCCATCGAAGAGGATGCCATCCCCGCAGAGTGGACCCGAGGAAGAATGGAAGCAAGCAAGAGAGTCAAGGGAGCAGGTATGGCTGCATCGCACTTCTCCGACGGCAAGACCACCCAGAACTTCACCGCAGCTCATCCAAGGAGGTCCATCACATTCCTCCCCCTCGTCTTCTTCAACCTGCCCGTTTCCACAGCTGGAAGGCAGGGGACTGCATCCCTGGATATCAAAGACGCAGTTGGAGGTACAGGCAAGGGTTCCTTGAACCCCTGGACCCAAGAGCGTCTCGCAGGTATGTCCACCTAGATCTTGCCCATCGCAGGCTTCATCGCTACCACTGCGCATCCCGTCACCACATCGCGGGTAAGGGCTACACCCGGAGGTGATCAGGGTACACTGAGGAGAACAGGAGAGCTGCCCGCGGAAAGAAGAGTCCAAGGAGCCACAGGTTACCCCGTTGAAGTCAGAGCCATCGCATTCTTCCCCAGGATCCACACGGTTGTTGCCGCAAACCTCGGGTGAACAGCCGCAAGTCGCCGAGCAATCCGGTGGGAGTTCACATCCCGATGCCTCCACTTTGCAATCTTCCGTGCAACCAGGAGTCCCCGTGGCATAAGGATTCTTCAAGAGCTTGGTACAGGTATGATTTCCGAGATTGCCCCCATCGCACTCTTCGTCAGGCTGGTTGATTTCCCCATCGCCACAGACAGGGCTCTGGGAGCTACCTGCGGAACCGCCCGCTCCACCGCCGCCGTTCCCTGCCGCACCGCCTTGACCACCGATTCCACCTCCCCCTTGGCCTGTGCTTCCACCTTGACCTGCACTCCCGCTTTCGCCTCCACTTCCGCCTTCGCCACCCGTTCCGCCTTCGCCAGCGGTTCCGCCTTGGGCACCCGTTCCGCCTTCGCCACCCGTTCCCCCCTGGCCCGCGCTTCCCCCCTGACCTGCACTCCCGCCTTGCCCAGCACTTCCGCCTTCGCCAGCGGTTCCTCCCCCGCCGCCTTGGCCACCGCTTCCGCCTTGGCCACCGCTTCCGCCTTGGCCGCTTGTTCCTCCCCCACCGCCTTGACCTGCACTCCCGCTTTCGCCTCCACTTCCGCCTTGGCCACCCGTTCCGCCTTCGCCACCCGTTCCGCCTTCGCCACCCGTTCCACCTTGGCCACCCGTTCCGCCTTCGCCACCCGTTCCACCTTGGCCACCCGTTCCACCTTCGCCAGCGGTTCCGCCGTCGCCAGCGGTTCCTCCCTGGCCTCCACTTCCGCCTTGGCCACCCGTTCCCCCCTGGCCCGCGCTTCCGCTTTGGCCTCCGCTTCCGCCCTGGCCTGCACTCCCGCTTTGGCCTCCGCTTCCGCTTTGGCCTCCGCTTCCGCCTTCGCCACTCGTTCCGCCGTCGCCAGCGGTTCCTCCCCCACCGCCCTGGCCACCTGCTCCGCTTTGGCCTGCACTCCCGCTTTGGCCTCCGCTTCCGCCTTCGCCACTCGTTCCGCCCTGGCCTCCGTTTCCGCCGTCGCCAGTGGTTCCACCTTGGGCACCCGTTCCGCCCTGGCCTCCGCTTCCACCTTGGGCACCCGTTCCACCTTGGCCACCCGTTCCGCCTTCGCCAGCGGTTCCTCCCCCGCCGCCCTGGCCTGCGCTTCCGCCTTGACCAGCGGTTCCGCCTTGCCCAGCACTTCCGCCTTGACCAGCACTTCCGCCTTGGCCGCTTGTTCCTCCCCCGCCTTGGCCACCGCTTCCGCCTTGGCCGCTTGTTCCTCCTCCACCACCTTGGCCCCCTTCCCCTGCAAAGCCACCCTCACCAGACCCTCCGATTCCTCCGTCTCCCCCGGTTCCTGCGTTTTGCCCTGCGAAACCGGCAGACTGGGAACCTGCCGAACCGCCCGTGAGCGTTCCTCCCTGGTTGCCAGCGGCCCCGGACGCCCCAGCCGAGCCACCCAAGGAGGACAAATCAGGTATTTTCTCCGTTGGGATGACAGGAAGTTCTCTATCCTCACAGTGGGGAAGAAAAAAGGTCATCAAGGAAAGCTGAAGAACCGAGAACCATCTGCTTGTGCTCATTCTTCTACCCCCATGGATGGCGATTTTCAGATTTTCGTTGAATCACCTTGTGATATCCGGTCTGGTCGGGAAACCTACCTCACGAATCCTACATCGGCCACGGCCACGGTTTCCTCGCGGACAGATACCTGGGATGCAAAGCGGTACCGAACCATTCACGGGATCCTCCCAGATTTAGCTCTTTTCCTGGTCTTCCTCTCCCAGAGGCTTGCTTTTCCGAGGCCAGAGGGTCCAGAGGAGCAACGGCAGGAGCGCTGCGGAGGTGAAGAGGTAGAGCCGGGGACCGGGTAGCGGGTGGCGGCTGCCCTGCTCCAGGTAGAGCGCGGTGGCCACGAACAGGTGCCAGGGCGCCATCGCCGCCAGCAGGTGCGCCCATCGAGCCCATCCCTCCCGCCGGAAACCCTTGCGCAGCGCGGTGATCTGGGTGACCACCAGCAGGGTGACCCCGAGGAGACCGACCATGCGCTCGCCGTCGAGGGACATCCGGGAAACGTAGGAGAGCACCGCCAGGGAGACCGCGATGGCCTTGAGCAGCTCGGGGAAGGCCAGCATCCAGAAGGAGGCGGGCTGGGGCACGCGGCCCCGGAGCAGCCGGGCGAAGGTGATCGTACCGCCGATCAGCGGTACCCCGAAGTGAAGCACCGCGACGGTCGCGCTGACCGGGTGCTCGCCCAGCTCGTGGAAGGCGTTGTGGCCCCGGTACCAGGGGAGCAGCGAGCTGGTGAACAGCGCCACCAGCAGCAGCGACTGGACCAGGGCCGTATCCCGGTAGGTTGGCTCGCTCACGACGACCTCCGGGAGCGCCACCAGAGCATCCCCACCGCCGCCAGCCCCAGGAAGAATCCGGCCCCCACCGGCCAGTGCGCGCCCCGGAAATGCGCGGAGAGCGGCACCTTGTAGATCCGCTGGATCGGAGGGGGGGGCGGGGCGTTGATCCCGAGGGCCGTCACGTCCTGGGCGATCCACGCGACGAGGTCGCCCTTGCCCCTCGGAGCGAAGGCCAGATCCCTGGCCACCTGCGGCGGTCGGTGGCCGCCCGGAGGGCCTCCCCAGCGCCCGAACTTCGGGTCGGCGCAGGTGATGGTACCTTCCCAGCGGTGCCGCAGGATGTAGCGCCCCTGGAAGGTGCTGGTACTCCCCGCAGGGAGCACCTGGGCGTCCTGGGTGTTGGGGCCGCCCCAGCGCTCGTTGCCTCCGGCGATGGGCGGGGCCTTGCGGAACACCAGGTCTTCCCCGAGGTTCTCCCGGCCATAGCGGGTGTGGAGCCGCGTGAGGGTGGCGTTCCAGGAGCTGAAGGGGGCAGCACCGGAGGACGGAGCCGGGCTAGCCACATCCCCACCGAGGAGCTTGAAGTCCGTCTCCAGGAGGGCGGGGCCCGGGCAGGGATCGCAGGTGGAGGCGCTCCAGGCGTACTCGGTGATGACCGCCTTCGGGGTCTTCTCGATGGTGCGATCGAAGAGCGCCGCGTAGAAGGAGCTGAACTCCTCCTTGCCCTGGGGGGATAGCTCGATGTTGGTGGGGATGGTCGCGTTCGGGTAGTTGGCGACCTCGTAGCGGTCCCGGGCCAGGATGTTGACGATCAGATCTTGGGTGCCCGACGAGTTGAGCAGCCCCAGCCGCACCGGCAAGGAGAAGCGGTCGTCGTCGAAGTGAAAGCGGAGCGGGGAGAGCGTCGCCTGGCCGTCCTTGAACTTGACTTTTTCCACGTCCACCTTGGCGACGAAGAACTTCATGCCGGCCTGGACGTAGGGCTTGAGCACCGGCTCGGCGCCCTCGGGGATGTTGTATTTCTCCTGCCGCAGCCAGGTATCCAGCCCCATCGAGTTCTCCGCCGACAGGATCACCACCTCGTACTCCCCCACGGCGAACTGCGCCTCGATCTTCACCCCCAGCTCCGCGGGGGGCGCTGGCGCCATCGCCATCACCGGCGCCGCCTCCGCGCGATCCATCTTCCGCATCAGGAAGGCGTCGCCGCTGTCGTCCGGGCAAGGGTCTTGCTCCCAGTACTCGACCAGCCGGGGCGCCGTGAGCTGATCGATCCGGTCGAACACCTCCCTCGGGAGGGTCTTGACGTTCTCCTTCTGCAGGACCACCGGCACCGGCACCACCATGGCGAAATGGCTCGGCGGCCCCTGGTAATTGTTCTGCATCGACAGGGCGGTGCGCGTCCCTTCCCGCAGCAGCACCACCTGGGTCGCGTTGTTGAACAGCTTCGCGTCCGCGCCCCCCACGTAGAACCCGCAGAAGGCCCCGGCCTCCCCCGCGACCATCAGCCCCGCCGCCAGAAACGCCGGCGCCATCATCCTGCGCATCATGGAGCGCATGGTACCGCGTCCTGCCGAGAACCGCCCCCCTTCTGCTCGGAGCCTGGTAGGATGTTTCCCTTCGCGACGTGCCCTCCTTTCCCTCTTCCGTGGATGTCCTGGTCATCGGCGCCGGTCCGGCGGGCTCCCTCGCTGCCGCCTCCCTCGCTCGTCAGGGGTTCTCTCCGCTCGTGGTCGAGCGCCAGTGGTTCCCCCGGCATGTGATCGGGGAGAGCCTGCTGCCTCGTTGCAACCGTCTCCTCCACGAGGCTGGCCTCCTCGCCGCCGTCGAGGCCCGCGGCTACCTTCCCAAGCACGGCTCCCTCTTCCTCCGCGGGCCAGACCGGCAGCGCTTCGTCTTTCGCGACAGCATCGACGGCGACGCTCCCAGCAGCTTCCAGGTTCCCCGCGACGACTTCGATCAGACCCTCGTCACCGCCGCCCGCTCCCTGGGCGCCGAGATCCGCTTCGGCCACGAGGTACGTGGAGTCGACATCGACCCGGATGGGACGACGGTCCGGCTCCTGGATGACCAGGGAGAACCCCGGGACGTCCGGGCTCGTCTGGTGATCGATGCGAGCGGTCCGGCGCGGATCCTTGGCCGCGCGCTGGGCCTCGACGAGCCTCCGCGCTTCCCGGCTCGGACCTCCCTCTACACCCACGTGGAGGGCGATCTGCGTCCCGACGGCGAGGAGGAAGGCGACGTGTGGATCGTGCTCCACCCGAGGGGAGCCTGGCTCTGGCTCATCCCCTTCAGCAACGGGCGGACCTCGGTGGGGGTCGTCGCTGATCCGGATCTGCTGGCACCTCGCCCGGGGGTCACGGATCGGGAGCTCCTCTGGGGCTTTTTGCGGGACGAACCGAGCGCTTGGGGGCGGCTACGGAAGGCGACCCCGGTGCAACCGACGAGGAGGCTCCAGGGGTGGACGACGCAGACCCAGCGGCTCGTCGGGCCCGGGTGGGTGGTGGCGGGGAACGCGGGGGATTTTCTGGATCCGGTGTTCAGCAGCGGGGTGATGCTCGCGCTGGAGAGCGGGAGCCGCGCGGCGGCGCTGGCGGCGCGGCACCTGCGGGGCGAGGCGGTCGACTGGGAGGGAGACTACCAGGAGCCGCTGCGCCGTGCGGTGGGGATTTTCCGGGTGTTTGTCGAGGCCTGGTACACGGGGGAGCTGGCCACGATCTTCTTCAGCCCGGTGAAGCGTCCCCAGAACTTGAGGGAGATCACGTCCATTTTGGGGGGCAACGTGTTCAACGAGCGGAACCCCCTGGTGGCCCGCGACCCCCGGGCAGGGATCGACCGGTTGCTGGGGCTGATCGCGCGGCACACCCCCGGGTGAGGGGGTGCGGAGCCGATCAGCGCTTGGAGTACTGGAAGCGCTTGCGGGCGCCGGGCTGGCCGGGCTTCTTGCGCTCCTTCTTCCGGGCGTCGCGGGTGAGGAAGCCGGCGCGCTTGAGGGTGGGGCGCTTCTCTGCGTCGGAGGAGATCAGGGCGCGGGCGATGCCGTGGCGCACGGCCTCTGCCTGGGCGGAGTGGCCGCCGCCGGCGACGGTGGCGACGACATCGAACTGGTCGCTGACCTCGAGGATCTCGAGGCTCTGGCGCATGACCATCTGGTTGGTCTCGCGCACGAAGTACTTGTCAGCGGGGAGGCCGTTGACGGTGATGGTGCCGGTGCCGGGCTTGATCCAGACGCGGGCCACCGCGGTCTTGCGCTTGCCCGTCGCGTACGTCCTGCTATCGCTCATGAGCTATCTCGTTCTTCAGGGGAGCGGCTGGGGTTGCTGGGCCGCGTGGGGGTGGTCGGCGGTCTCGTAAACCTTGAGCTTGGAGAGCATCTTGCGCCCGAGGGGGTTCTTGGGGAGCATCCCCTTGACCGCCTTCTCGATGGGGAACTCGGGGTGCCGCACGAGCAGGTTCCGGTAGCTCTCGGCCTTGAAGCCGCCCGGGATCGCCGAGTGGTGGTAGTAGTGCTTCTGGTCGAGCTTGTTGCCCGTCAGCTTCACCTTGGCGGCGTTGACCACGACCACGAAATCGCCGGTGTCGACGTGCTTGGTGAAGCTCGGCTTGTGCTTGCCGCTCAGGACAGAGGCAATCTTGCTGGCGAGGCGGCCCAGGGGCTGACCCTCGGCGTCGACGACGTACCACTTGCGGGTGGCCTGCGCGTCGGCTGGATTGGCGGAGAAGGTTCGGGTGGTCATGGCAGAAAGGCTTCCTGCTGCTGGGGTGATCGATCCAGCCGGTAGGGCGGCGTGGCGTAGCAGCGAACCTCCTCGGGCGTCAAGGGAAAGTTACACGGGGAGGCCAAGCTGCCTCATCAGCGCGAGGGCGTTCCCCGAGCGGAGCAGCCCGTCGCGCAGCCGGTAATCGAAGGTCATCTGCTCCCCCCGGTGCTGCTCCTGGAAGTGCACCAGCCGCACCTGCCCGGGGAGCCGCTCGACCAGCTCGGTCAGCCCCAGGTCGTGGGTGGTGACCGCCCCCAGCGCCCCCTGGCGCAGCAGGTGGACCACCACCGCCACCGCCCCCGCCTGCCGCTCGTGGCTGTTGGTCCCGTGGAGGATCTCGTCCAGCAGGAAGAACACGGGCCCCTCCCGCGCCTCCTCCACCACCCGCTTGAGCGCCAGGAGCTCGGCGTAAAAATGCGAGTACCCCGACGAGAGCGAGTCGCTGATCCGGATGCTGGTCCGCACCCGCAGCGACGCCAGGGACAACCTGCGAGCCGCCACCGGCGCCCCCGCCTGCGCCATCACCGCCGCCACCCCCATCGACCGCAGCAGCGTGCTCTTGCCCGACATGTTCGAGCCGGTGATCAGCAGCGCCTTGCCGGGGCCGTCCAGCGCCACGTCGTTGGCCACCCGCTTGCTCCTCGGGAGCAGCGGGTGCGCCAGCCCCTCCGCCTCCAGGCGAGGGGGGCCCTCGGTCAGCTCCGGGAAGGTGTGCTCCGGGTTGTCGAAGGCGTGGGTCGCCACGCCCGCCAGCGCCAGCACCTCCGCCAGCGCGTCGAGCCACCTCGCGACGGACGCCCCGTGGGCGCGCCGCCACCGCTCCATCGCCGTCCACAGGTTGAGGTCGTACATCACCAGCGGCCCCACCATCAGCCGGAAGAGCCCGTTCTCCCGGGCTTCGGCCCAGCCGGCCAGCAGCTCCAGGCTCCGGAGCGCCGGCCCCGCCTGCGCCAGCGCCTCCTCGATCCGGGCCAGCCTGGGCGACGCGAGCCGCTCGGACCGCAGCCGCTCCAGCACGCCCCCACC
>CAZSDX010000076.1:0-17690 GCA_964605685.1 uncultured Polyangiaceae bacterium | reverse complement strand
CGAGGGCAGGAAAGGCGCGGGCCGCTCCACCGGCACGAGGGGAGGCGGGCGGCCAGGCTGGGCCAGCGCCGCGCCGGGGGCCAGCGGGACGAGGAGGGCCAGCACGCTGGCCCGCTTCACGGCGCCTTCTCCTCGGAGACGATCAGCGCGACGCCCTTGACCTCGGCGTCGGGAGGCATCTTCCCGCGGGTCCAGGCCCCGACGACGGCAGCCCCGGGGCGCCGGCTCCCGCGGATCAGCAGGGAGACCAGGGCCTCGGAGCGGCTGCGGGCCAGCTCCTCACCGCCGTCCGCGGGGGAGGGCCGGACCGCGACGGTCAACCGCAGTCGCGGGGCGAGGAGGAGCTGCTGCGCCAGGGCGCGGGCCGTGGAGAGGGAGCGCGGGTCCAGGTCCGCGGACCCTTTGCGGAAGCCAAGCGGCGCGGCGAGGGTGATCGTTTTTTTCCCCTGCCGTTCCGCCACGGAGGCCGGGGAAACAGGCTTCCTTCGGGGGGTATCGGGGCACCCATCTTCATCCTCGAAGCCGTTGTAGGTCTCGGGTTCATCGGGGCATTTGTCGACGTCGTTGGGGATGGCGTCGTTGTCCCGGTCGGGGGAGGGGCACCCGTGGAGCTCGGGCATGGCGGAGGGCTCGCCCTTGTCGTCGGGACACTTGTCCTCGGCGTCGGCGATGCCGTCCTGGTCGTTGTCGGGGTCGGGGCAGCCGTCCTCGTCCTCGAAGTCGTCGAGGTCTTCCGGCTGATCGGGGCATCTGTCGTCCTCGCCCTCCACGCCGTCGCCGTCCGGGTCCAGGTTGGGGCACCCGTTCTTCTCCGGGCTGGGGTTGGGGGGGCCGGCTTCGTTGGGGCAAGCGTCCTGTTCGTCAAGGATGCCGTCTCTGTCGTTGTCGGGGTCGGGGCAGCCGTCCTCGTCCTCGAAGTCGTCCTGGTCTTCCGGTTCGAGGGGGCACTTGTCGTCCTCGTCGAGCACGTCGTCCTCGTCGTTGTCGGGGTCGGGACATCCGTCCTTGTCCTCGAAGCCGTCCCGGTCCTCCGGTTTGTTCTTGCAGTCGTCGAGGTCATCCTCGATGCCGTCGCCGTCGAGGTCGTGGTTCCTCGGGGCCCAGTTGGCCCCGAACACCGCCCGCAGCGGCGCCGCCCCGGCCCCCTGGGAGATCCCCGTCTCCAGCCCGGCGAGCAGCTGGAGATCCCGGATCGTGTACCGCGCCGATCCGGCCAGGAACGCCGGCGCCTGAGCCTTGCTGGTGAAGGGAGCGTCCGGCCCGGCGGGCAGCATGCCGTGGGCCTCGACGCCCAGGCGCCAGCGGCCTTGCCGGTCGAAGCCGAGCATCTGGGGCTTGATCCAGAAGCCGAACCCCCAGGGGATCTCGTCTCCCCAGATCTTCCCTCCGAAGGAGCGCTCCTCGGCGCGGGCCTTGAACCCGGTGGTCGCCTGGAGCGACGCCGCCAGCACACGAAGCTCTGCCAGGGCCCGGATCTCCGACGTGAGCGCGCCCTCCCCCAGCGTGGAGGTCCGGCTGCCGGTGGGGACTCCCACGCGGCCCACCAGCGCCAGGCCAAAGCCGCCAAACTCCTCGTCCACGGGGCGCAGGGTGGCCTTGAGGGCGAGGGTGGTGTCCCCGATGGCCTGGGAGGGTATCCTTGACCCCCCCAGGATCTGCTCGGTCTCCGGGGTGCGGTTGCCGCTCTGGGCGAGGACAACGGGGAGCACCAGGCCCAGCTCCAGTCGCTTCCCGAGGCCCACGGCGCCGGCGAGGTCGAGGGCGGTCTGCTGCCCGACGAGGGACGCGACGATCCGGTTTTGCTGGCGCACCACCAGCGGCCGGTAGGCCCAGGACAGCCAGCCCGCGGTGTTGAACTGGAGGTGCCCCGGGGAGTTGACCGACTCCAGGTAGAGCATCCCCTTGGGCCCCGGCGGCGGGGAGAACCCCCGGAGGTTGATCGAGGGCAGCGGCTCGGCGCGAGCGACGCCCGCGAGCGCCAGGAGGGCGAGCGACAGCGCGCCGTGGAGTGGACCGGATCGTGGCATGCGCGGCGGCAGCTTACGCCGTCCGGGGGATCCTGCGGCAAGGAAGGTACCCGGCCCCGTGGCACGGTCGAAAAAGTCGTGTTACGGTCCGCTGGTGTCGTCGCTGCTGCTGAGCACCTGCGCCCTGGGGATGGGGCTTGGCCTGCGTCATGCGTTCGATTCCGATCATGTGGCGGCGATCACGACGCTGGTGACCGGCGGGTGCAGCCCGAGGCAGGCGGCGGCGGTGGGGGCATCCTGGGGGGTGGGGCATGCGGCGGCGGTGGTGGTCCTGGGGGCCGGGCTGCTGGTCGCCGGGGTGCAGGTTCCGGCGCCGCTGGCGGTGGTCTTTGATCTGCTGGTGGTGGGGCTGATGGTGGTCCTGGGGGTGCGGGCGCTGCGGGCCAGGCAGCGGGGGGCGGACGCCCCGCGGAGGCGGTCGTCGCTGCGGGCGCGGGGGGTGGGGTTGATCCACGGGGTCTCGGGCACCGCGGCGGTGGCGCTCCTGGCGCTGACGAGGGTGCCGTCGCAGGCCCACGGCGTTGGTTTCCTGCTGGTGTTCTCCGTGGCGGCGACGGCGAGCATGACGGCGATCTCGTTCCTGCTGGCGCTGCCGCTGGCGGCGGCGAGCCGTCGGTCCGGGCGGCTGGCCCGGGGAGCCCGGGTGCTGGCGGGGGTCGCCTCGCTGGCGGTGGCGGCGCTGATCCTCGTCGAGACGCTGCGGGGCGGCGAGGGTTAGCGTATCCTGGTGCTCTTGCGAGGGGCCCGGGCCCCGGAGGAGAGCACCATGCACATCGCATTCGTTGGCTTCCTAGGTCTGTCGCTGCTGGCCCTTTCCCAGGGGTGCAACAACGAGGCCGCCTCGACCGAGGAGGAATTCGGCGGCGCCCCCGGCTTCGGCGGCAAGGGAGGTGCCGCAGGGCAGGGGGGCGCTCCTTCCGGCGGGGGGCTGGGCGACGCCTGCTCCGAGAAGGCTACCTGTCGCCCGGGGTTGACCTGCGGAGCCCAGGGAACCTGCGAGTTCGCCCGCTCCACCGCCCCGGGCTCGCCGTGCACCGCCAGCGGAGAGTGCCAGCCGGGGTCCTTCTGCGGGCTCACCCACGTCTGCACCCCTGCCACCGGCTCCGGCAAGGAGGACGAGCCCTGCCAGAGCGACGCGGACTGCGCCGACGGGCTCCGGTGCGGGGTGCTCGGCTTCGCCTCCGTCTGCCAGCCGGAGGGCAAGGGCGACCTCGGCAAGCCCTGCTCCGCCCCGGGGGACTGCGTGGCGGGCCTCGGGTGCCTCCAGGGGGTCTGCGGTCAGCCTCCGGTGGGCACACCTCCCCTGCTCGGCGGGAGCCCGAGCAAGACCGAGACCTGCGTCGCCGAGGAGGGCGCTCCGGTCGCCTGGTTCCGGGTGCCCCGGGGCAGCGACGACGGCGACTTCTACCGGCTGCCTTTCCCCAACGATATCCGGCGCAAGGACGGCAAGCAGGATCTCGGGGGTCATGTCACACCCGGTCCGGGGATCGTGGGGTTCGACGCGCTCCAGCGGTACATCGAGGCGCTCCAGCAGCGGGAGGGGTTCAGCGCCTTCGCCCCAGTGTACCTGCGGTTCAACACGCCGGTGGACATCGACTCGCTGCGCAAGGAAGGCGTGGTGCAGTACGTGGATATCACCGCGGGGACGCCGGAGTTCGGGCAAGGGCTGGGGCTCTACTGGCTGATGGCGGGGAGCCGCGGGGCGTACATCTGCGAGAACTGGATGGGGATCCGCGCGGCGCCGTACTCGCTGCCGCTGCCGGGGCACACCTACGCGGTGATCCTCAAGAAGGGACCGCTGACGGGGGACGAGGATCCGGCGAAGCGGCTGCCCATCGAGGCCAGCGACGACTTCAAGGCCATGGTGGCGGATCCGGCCCCGGCGGATCCGGCCCTGGCGGCGGCGCATGGGGTCTACGCGCCGCTCCGGGCGTACCTCAAGGAGAAGGGCGTCGATCCGTCGAGCCTGCTGGTCGCCTCGGTCTACACCGTGGGGGCCATCACCGACCCCGCCGAGAAGCTCGCCGCCGCGGCCTCCGCCAAGGCGCCGCCGTCGTCCAACTGGGTGCGCTGCGGCTCCGGCGCGCCCTCGCCCTGCCCCGACGCGGAAGGCGAGCGCGCCTGCGGTCCGGAAGATCCGGACTACGACGAGCTGCATGCGCTGGTCGAGCTCCCGATCTTCCAGCAGGGCAAGGCGCCGTATTTCAACCCGGAGGACGGCGGAGGCATCGACACCTCCGCGGCGACGCTGAGCCCGGTCCGCACCGAGCCGGTGTGCCTCTCGCTGACGGTGCCAAAGGGGACGATGCCGGACAAGGGCTGGCCCGTGGCGGTCTACGCCCACGGCACCGGGGGCCATTTCCGGAGCCACGTGACCCAGGGGCTCGCCCGGACGCTGGCCAAGGCAGACGGAGGCAACGGGGCGGTGCCCATGGCGGTGCTGGGCATCGACCAGGTGCAGCACGGGCCCCGGCGAGGCGGCTCGACCAAGGGCCCGGACGTCCTCTTCTACAACTTCGCCAACCCCGCCGCTGCCCTGGGCAACCCGCTGCAAGGGGCCGCGGATCAGGTGGCCCTGGGCGCCTTCGTGGCCTCCTTCGTCCTGGACGCCGGCGCCTCCCCGACGCAGGCGGAGATCCGCTTCGACCCGGACGCGCTCCTGTTCTGGGGGCACTCCCAGGGGGCCACCGCGGGGGGGATCGGGGTTCCCTACTCGCCCCACTACCGCGCGGTGGTGTTCTCCGGGCAGGGAGCGAGCCTGGCGGACGCGCTGATCAGCAAGACCAAGCCGCAGAACATCGCCGCGGCGCTGCCGTTCGCGCTCCAGGATCCGGAGGGGGGCTTCCCTCCCAAGCTCTACGCGGGGGAATTCAACCCGGCGCTGGCGCTGCTCCAGGCGTACATCGACCCGGCGGACCCGGCGAATCACGCCCGCCGCTTCGTGGTCGACCCCAGGGAGGGGCTCGGCCCTCGCCATGTCTTCCAGGTATACGGGCTGGACGACTCCTTCAGCCCCCGGGCGACGCAGCAGCACTTCGCCATGGCTGCGGGGCTGGCCCAGGTGGCCCCGGAGGCCTCCCTGACCAAGCCCGACGACATCTGGGGGCAGAGCACCTTCCCGGCGCCGTTCTCGGGGAACTACGGGAAGGACGACGTCTTTTACACCGCCGCGCTCCGCCAGTACGCTCCGGGGAGCTACGACGGGCACTTCGTCGCCTTCCAGAACGCCACCGCCACCGGCGACGTGGTGCGCTTTCTGGCCCAGGCGGCCCAGGGAAAGATCCCCCAGGTGGGCGCCCCCTAGCACCTCCGGACAGATAACGTCCGCCCTCGCGTCGACGCGGCTTCTCGCCCGGGGACGGGCGGGTTTACCGTGGTCGCATGGCAGAGCCAGAGAACGAGGTGGATCTCCGGACGTGGCGGGACGAAGGCTGGACGGCTCGCGTGATAAAGAACGAGGAGGACGACGGCTGGGCGGTGTCGATGACGCAGGACGGGCAGAGCGAGCCGGTGCTGGTGAGCCCGTGGACGATGGGGCGAGACAAGAAGAACCCGAAGCCGCTGAACGTGACGGATTTCAGAACGCTGCTGAAGGCAGCGCGCGACGTGCTTGCCCGGCACGAGGCCAGCGAGCGGGCGAGGTTGCACAAAAGCGTGAAGGTGAGCGACGACACGCTGGGGGTGGTTCGCGTCGACCTCGACATCGTGCCCGACGAGGACGACCCGCATGCGCGGCTGACGGCCTGGGACGCGGGGGGCGCCCTGCTGGCCGAGCGGCGGGTCGAGGCAAATTTTCGCCTGGATGGGGTCAGCGCGGGTCGCTGGGTGGCCGGGGGCTTCGGCGGCGTATGATCGCCCTGCCCGGGGAGCGAGACCGGCTCAATCGCCCCGGAAGAGCTCCTCGATGTCGGCCTTGGTGAGCTTCTTGGCGCCGCCGGTGTCCTCGCTCAGCACGTTGGCGACCAGCTCCTTCTTCTTGAGCTTGAGCTGGAGGATCTTCTCCTCGATGGTGCCCTTGGCGACCAAACGGTAGACGTTGACCACCCGGGACTGGCCGATGCGGTGGGCGCGGTCGGTGGCCTGGTCCTCGGCGGCGGGGTTCCACCAGGGGTCGAAGTGGACGACGGTGTCGGCGGCGGTGAGGTTGAGCCCCGTTCCGCCGGCCTTGAGGCTGATGAGGAAGACCGAGCAGGTCGGGTCGTTCTGGAAGCGCTCCACGCGCTCCATGCGATCCTTGGTGGAGCCGTCGAGGTACTCCAGGACGACGCCGTCGCGCTCCAGGGCCGATTTGATGAGCTGGAGCATGGAGGTGAACTGGCTGAAGACCAGCACCTTGTGGCCACCGGAGACGCACTCTTCGATCAGCTCGCGCAGCGCCTGGAGCTTGCCGGAGGCGTCATCCTGGAAGGTCTTGGGCAACCCGAGCAGCCGGGGGTCGCAGGCGGCCTGGCGCAGCCGGGTGAGGCCAGCGAGGATGTGGAGGTGGCTCTTGGCCAGGCCGCTCTTCTCGACCTCGCCCATGACGTGAGAGCGGACCTCGCGGAGCACGCTCTGGTAGATCGAGCTCTGCTCGTCGGTCATCTCACAGATCTGGTCGGTCTCGATCTTCTCGGGGAGGTCTTTTTCAACCTCCAGCTTGGTGCGCCGTAGGATGAAGGGGTGGACGACGGCGCGGAGGCGGATGGCGGCCTTGCTGTCGCCGTTGTCGATGGGGCGACCGTAGCGCTCCTCGAACTTGTCGAGGGAGCCGAGCAGGCCGGGGCTGACGAACTGGAAGATGGACCAGAACTCGGAGAGGCGGTTCTCGATGGGAGTGCCGGTGAGGGCGAGGCGCCGCTCGGCGTGGAGCTTGCGGGCCGCGGCGGCGGTGGCGCTGGTGGGGTTCTTGATGTGCTGGGCCTCGTCGAGGATGGCGTAGGTCAGGTCGAGGCTGGAGAGGAGATCCTCGTCGCGCCGGAGCAGCGGGTAGCTGGTGATGATGACCTCGGCGCTGTCAAGCTCCTCGCGCTGCTCGTGGCGGTCGGCGCCGTGCCAGATCATCGTCTTGAGGGAGGGGGCGAAGCGCTCGATCTCCCGCTCCCAGTTCGGCACGACGCTGGTGGGGGCGACGATCAGGGCGCGGAGGTTCTTTTCCTCCTGCTTGACGGAGCAGAGGAGCGCGATGGTCTGGAGCGTCTTGCCCAGGCCCATGTCGTCCGCCAGGATGCCCCCGGTTTTGAGCTCGTGGATGAAGCGTAGCCAGGAGAGCCCCGCCTCCTGGTAGGGGCGCAGGGTGGCCTTGAGGCTCCGCGGCTTCTTCGCCGGCTCGATCTCGTCGATGCTGTTCAGCTTCTTGAAGAGCTCCTGGGCGCCGGCGGTGGCCTGGCCGGTGGCGCCGAGCTGGGCGAGGAGCTCCTGGAGGCGGCCCGCCTGCGACAGCGGCAGCTTGCCCTTCTTGTCGGCGGTGGTCATCAGCTCGACCTCGCGGTCGAGGAGCTGGCGCATGTGCTCGGTGTCGAAGGAGGCGAAGGAGCCGTCCTCCAGGCGGACGTACTTGCGCCCCTCGGCGATGCACCGCGCCAGCTCGTCGCGGCTCACCCCGACCCCCTCGCTCTCGAAGGAGAGCCGGAGCGAGAGCCAGTCAACCCCGGAGGAGACCTTGGCGAAGGCGCGAAGCGGCGCCGAGCGCACCTCGGTGTTGGCCAGCTCCTGGGGGACGTACACGTTCCAGTCCCTGGGGAGCTGGGCGACGCCCTCGCTCCAGAACTGGACCGCGGCGCTGCCGACGGCGACGAAGCGCTGCCCGGTCTCGTCAGGTTGGAGCCCCAGCTCGACGAGTTTTTCCGCCGCCGACTGCTGCGCGGGGATGTCGCAGCGGATGCAGCGGAAGCGCTTCTGCCCCGGGGCGGGGGGCCGGATGATGATGGGGGGAGAGATGCCGTCGGCGCGCACCGGCACGTCGACCTCGCCGTAGCGGGCCGTGAGCGCCGCCTGCACCTCGGTGAGCGAGCCCCCTGCCTGCATCCGGAAGGTGGGCGTCAGGTCGATGACGTCGGCGATCTGGTCCAGCTCGGGCAGCTCGGCGCCGACGCCCAGCGCGACCTTGGGGAGCCCGTCCATGATGAGGGGCACCAGGTCCTGGGAGGGCTCGGTGATCACTGGGTTCCGGGTCAACCGCCGGAGCGCGCTGACGGAGACGCGCTTGTCGATGGGGCGGGCTATCCCCTCGCTCGGATCGACGTACCAGCCCGGTGAGCCCTCGAACCAGCTACCCGACGACAGGGAGAAGCGACGCCGGTCCGAGGGGCGCTCGAAGGCCACCCGCGCTTGGATCGTCTCGCCCACGAGCTCGAGGTCGAAGCGAGGTCGGATCGCCTCGTCCGCGAACCGGAGCTGCATCAGCGTCGGTTCCAGCAGCACCCGGCGGCCGTTCAGCATCGGGAGCAGCTCGGACACATCTTCCCCGCGCACATCCACCAGCGGGTGCCGGGGGTTCCCGCTCTCCAGCCGCGCGAGCAGCCGCAGCGCGTCCCGATCCGGCGTCGGGTTGTGGGCTTGCCACGAGAGCGCTACCGACGGCAGCATCGGCTGCCTCGCCTCCGGGTCGAGCACCGTCACGGTCAGCCCCCCGGGCCTCACCAGCAGCCGGAACTCGATCGGCCTCGCCCCGCCCACCCCCGGCGGTGGCAGCCACGCCCCCAGCCCCAGCGGCTTCGCGGAAGCGTCCGCCGACGGCGCAAGCTGCGGAAGACTCAGGGTGGCGTGCCCTCTCCCGTGGTCGTGGGCGTGCATCCTCGGGTGCTCGTGGACGGTCGGGCTCGCCTGCACCGCTGCCTTCGTCCGCCGCTCACGCCGGGCGTTCTTGTCGTGAGCGTTCGTGGCCTGCCTCGGGTCGTTCCCCCGGGCGTCGCCGCGCCCCTCGCCGCGCCCCTCGCTGCGCCCGTCGTTCCGCCGGGGCTCTGCTTGTCTTGGCTCCTTGGGTGGAGGCTGGGGGGGCCTCGGGTTCGCGCCCCGGGCCTGATCGCGCACCATGATCAGGAGCGCCGCGACGTGCTTGCAGTGCTGGGCCGTCTTGGCGAACACGGGGCAGGAGCACTGGCTCTTGATCCCCTCGCTGGTGAGCGTCACCTGGGTCACGAAGGGGTCACCGTCGGGGCTCTTGACCTGACCGGAGGCGGTCGTATCGCTCACGGCGATGTGCTCGACGACCTTGCGGCGAGCGTACTCGAGGCCGCGAAGGAAGGTGCGAGCGCCGAGGAGCCGCCGGAGGCCGCGGTCGCTGAGGGTGGAGAGCGCGTCGGCGACGGTGGAGCTGGTCGACGACACGGGGAGGAGGGTCTGGTCGGGGGCGGTTGCTTCGGTGGTCGCCACGAGCTGTTGATTGGCGGGAGGGTGGCCAGGGTTGATGCTGGCCATCAAGGTCCGACCCTCCCCGCCTGAAAGGGTCACTTGCTGATGGACGGGACCCTCGTTGGAAGGTCGCGTTCGCGGGGAGCACCTCTCGGGAGAGGGGGATTCTTGGTGCGAACGACGATCACCTTGGAAGGCGGACCGCACGCTTTGATCGACGTTCTAGTGGGCCCTCTCCCCGCTGTCAAACCCCTCGTGCGACTTCAGAGAAAGAGAGGGATCAGCACCAGGGTCACCGTGGCCAGCATCTTGATGAGGACGTGGAGGGAGGGGCCCGCGGTGTCCTTGAAGGGGTCGCCCACGGTGTCCCCCACCACCGCCGCGCCGTGGACCGGGTTCTTGCTGCGCCCTCCGTCGGGCCCCTCCAGGTATTTACCGCCGTGGGCGCCGCTCTCGATGTATTTCTTGGCGTTGTCCCAGGCGCCGCCGGCGTTGTTGAGCACCAGGGCGACCAGGATCCCGGCGATGGTCCCCACCATGAGGAAGCCGGTGACCGCCTCGGCGCCAAGGAGCGGATCCTGCTCGGTCCGGAGCTGCTTGAGCGCCAGGCCCACCAGCACCGGCATGCCGACGGCGAGCAGCCCCGGGCCGACCATCTGCCGGAGCGCCGCTCGGGTCACGATGTCGACGCAGGCGCGGTAGTCCGGGGTGTACCCCTCGGGGAACTGGATGACCCCGTCCTTGCGCTCCAGCCCCTCGAACTGGCGCCGCACCTCCTCGATGACCTTCTGCGCCGAGCGCCCCACCGCCTTGATGCACATCGAGGTGAACCAGAAGACCAGCATCGCCCCGAGCAGCGCGCCGACGAACACCGCAGGTTTGTTCAGGTTCACCGCCTTGAGCTCGACCCCATGGGCCCGCCCGTAGTTGTTGATCTGGTCGACCACAGCGGAGAACAGAAGGAAGGCCGCGAGCGCGGCGGACCCCACCGCGTAGCCCTTGGTGAGCGCCTTGGTGGTGTTGCCGGTGGCGTCCAGCCGGTCGGTGCGGGCCCGGACCTCCGGGTGCTCGTGGCCGATGGACATCTCCACCACACCCCCGGCGTTGTCGGTGATGGGCCCGAAGGTGTCCATCGCCAGGATGTACCCGGCGGTGCTGAGCATCCCCATCACCGCGACCGCGGTGCCGAAGAGCCCCGCGTGCTCCAGGCCGCTGGCCTCCCCCAGCAGGTACGACGCCAGGATGGCCACCGACACCACCAGCACCGGCAGCGCCGTCGACTCGAAGCCCACCGCGACCCCCTGGATCACGTTGGTCGCCGGGCCGCTCACGCTGGCCTCCGCGATCCCCTGCACCGGCTTGTGCTTGTGCTCGGTGTAGTAGAGCGTGATGTAGACGAAGGCCAGGCTGGTGGCGAGGCCCACCACCCCGCAGAAAAAGAACATCTTCCAGTAGGGCCCCAGCAGCCACAGGCTCGTGCCCGCGAAGCCCGCCGTCGCCAGCACCGCCGTCACGTAAAACCCTCGGTTGAGCGCGCTCATCGGGTCCTCGCTGTCGTCGGTCTTCACCGAGAGCACCCCGACGATGGAGGCCAGGATCCCGAAGGCCCCCACCACCAGAGGAAACAGCAGCACCCCCAGCACGTTCGACAGCCTCCCCGGGTTCGCCTCGTAGAGGCTCGCCGCCAGGATCATCGCCCCGATGTTCTCCGCGGAGATGCTCTCGAAGAGGTCCGCCCCTCGCCCGGCACAGTCGCCCACGTTGTCGCCCACGAGATCGGCGATCACCGCCGGGTTCCTAGGGTCATCCTCCGGGATCCCTGCCTCCACCTTGCCCACCAAGTCGGCGCCCACATCCGCCGCCTTGGTGTAGATGCCACCCCCCACCTGGGCGAACAGCGCCACGAAGCTCGCGCCGAACCCGTAGCCCGCGATCATCAGCGGGATCTGCGGCGCCAGCCGCTGCACCATCGCTGGCCCCCCCGACAACCCGCCCTTGAGGGCGAAGATCGCCGCGAACAGCCCCGCCACCCCCAGCAGGCTCAGCGCCGTCACGAACAGCCCCGCCGCCGCCCCCCCCCGCAGCGCCGCCTGGAGCGCGTCGTTGATCGTCCTGCGCGCCCCGGCGGCGGTCCGGATGTTCGACCGGATCGCCACCCACATCCCCGCGTACCCCGCCGCCGCCGAGCAGAGCGCCCCCAGCACGAAGGACAGCATCATCCACAGCGCCAGCTCCCCCGGGGGCGCAGGATCGAAGCTCTGCCGCCGCCGGATCAGCCCGTACACCAGCAAGATCACGCAGGCCAGCGGCGCCGCCAGCTTGAGGATCGTGCGGTTCTGCCGCCTGAGGAACGCCTCCGCCCCGTCCTTGATCGCGTCGGAGACGCGGCGCATCTCCGGCGTCCCTGTGTCCATCGCCAGCACATGACGGGCGAGCATGCTGGCGACCACGACGCCCAGCATGCCGATGCCCACGATCAGCCCAAGCTCTGTCATCGGAACCTCCCGGCGTCTCTCGGGCTACCAGCGCCCCTGACCGGCTGCAACGACGGAAACCCCGCCGCCGCAAAGGTTCCAGGGAGATCGCGCTGGTAACTGCTGCTGCTTCGCGGCGGAGCCGGAGAGCACCATCAACCGGAACTTGCCGAACTCGGACTGGCCCAGCGTGTAGAGGACCTCCAGCAGCAGCCGGTAAGGGGTGTTCTGATCGGCGATGATGATCGCCTCGGACTTGGCGTTGGGATCCTCGCCCTTGGCGGCCCGGATGGCCTTGTCCTGCTCGCGGACCACCTGGAGCGCGTTGCCCAGCGGAGTGATGTAAAGGCCGTTGATGCCGTCGCGCTTGTAGCGAGCGTCGAGACCCGTGGAGGCGAGCTGCGCCCGGTCCGGCAGGAGCACGACCGGATCCGGGTTGTCGCCCACGAGGATCTGCGATTTGGTGACGAACAGCGCGACGCCCTCCTCCTTGGGCTGGGTGTCGATGATGGAGGGCGGCAGCTTGAGGTCGTCGCTCTGGGGCGGAGCCGCGTTCGACGACGTCATGTTCTTCAACAGAAACACCAGGATGATGGTCATCATGTCCAGCATCGCGGTGATGTTGAGGAAGTCGATCTCCGGCTCCTTGGTGTTCTTGCGGATCGCCTTGCGGAGGGCCGCCTTGAACTTGATGGGGGAGGCCTGGGGAGTTTGAGGTCGGGGAGCCGGGGTACCTTGGGTCATGACCTAACCTCACCGGGGGACGCCGAAGTTGACGTTGTCGAAGAGCACGTCGTCACCGTTGTAGCGCACCGCGTCCATGGCCTTGATGATGATGGCGTAAGGGGTGCCGGGCTCGGCGATGATGGTGATGTTGTTCTCTTCCTTGTAGTCGGGGCTGGCGTTCTTGAGCTTGGCGGCGCAGGCCTTGACGTCATCCCAGGGGATCGAGCCGTCGCCGGCGGCGGCCACGGTGTAGCCGGAGCCGCCGGCCTCGCAGCCCGGGCCGATGCTGAAGGTGCCGGTCTTGAGGGAGACGCCGCCGCTGGCGATGATCATGGTCAGGTTGAGGGTGGGGGTCTCCTTGCGGATCCCGCCGCGCCCGCCGGTGCTGGGGGGCTCGACATCGATGGTCGAGGTGAAGACCGCGGGGATCGTCGCCAGGACGAACATCAGCACGTTCATGATGATGTCGAGGAAGGGGACGATGTTCAGCTCGCCGCCGGCCTCCGAGGGGTCATGCTCGTGGGGCTGGGAGAGGCGCCGGATCCTGGAGCGCTGGGACGCAGAAAGCGGGACTTCGTTCTCTTCCATCGTTCACCTTGCCTGCGGGGAGGCCACGCGATGCGGGGGCAGGGCCCCGGCTAAGGCGCCGGGTTTGTTGGTGATGGTGAGCAGGTTGAAGGTGCGCTCGGAGATCTGCTCGAGGTCGTGGGCGAAGGTCTTCGCGCGGGCGTGGAGGATCGCGTGGGTGATCATGCAGGACACCGCGATGCCCAGGCCGAGGGCCGTGTTGTACATCGCCTCCGCGATGCCGAGGGACAGCAGCCGCTGCTTGTCGGCGGCGCTGAGGCCCGGCTTGCCGACCGCGGCGAAGGTGCTGATGAGGCCGGCGACGGTCCCGAGAAGCCCGATGAGCGTCGCGATGTTCGCCAGCGACCAGAGGGTGCCGACCCGCTTCTCCAGCTCCGGCTTGAGCTCGGACAGGCGCTCGGAAAGCGCCGCGTCGATCTCGTCGGGGCCCTTGTTGGCGTGGGTCAGCCCCGCCTTGACAAGTTGTAGCACCGGGTAGTCGCTCGCCTCGCAGAGCTTGATCGCCCGGTCGATGTTCCCCGCCGCGACCAGCTTCTTCACCTGGGCGAAGAACTCCTTGGAGTTCACACGGTAGCGTGTCAGCTGGAAGATGAAACGTTCGACAACGAACGTCAGCACGATGCCGGACGTGATCATGTTGCCGATGAGGAAGTACGGGTTCGCCTTCAGCGCTGCGCCGAAGGAGATCTCGCCGCTTCCCGCATCCGCTGCCGCCGCGGCCGCTGACAACAGAAGAAGGTGCATCCTGGGGGCTCCTTTCCTAACGCTTTCAACAGTGCGGGCCACCGGGGGTTTGGCGCCGAACCATCGACCCCGACAGCCCAAAAAATCATCCACGACCCAATCGGCAGGCACTCTAGCGGCATCGCTTCGGTCGACGCAAGCCCGTCGCCAAAACACGGCCCGTGCGCTGCCACCGGAAAATTGCACGAGGCCGCGGAAAGTATGCAAATTTTCGGTCGCGCGCGAAGATCGCCGGCGTCGATTTTCTTGCTTGACGTGCCGGGCGGTGGCTTCCCAAGATGCGTCATCCAGGGCAACCATCGAGATGTGCTCGAATGGGCATCCCCCGCAACATTTGAACGGGACCGCAGCGTGCCAGGGTTCAACACCCCCGCCGCGAAGCGCACCGGAGAGCACACCGCTCACGCATCATCAGGAGGAACATTGAATGGCTAAGATGTGGCATCACTTCCAAGAGGGTGGCTGGGGTATGTACCCCATCTTGTTCTGGTCCATCGTCACCATCGGCATCATCGTCGAGCGGTCCATTTACCTGTTCGGCTCGGGCATCAACAAGGAAGTGTTCCTGGCGACGATGCAGAAGTGCATCCTCGCGGGTGACATCGCGAAGGCCGTGAAGATGTGCTCCGCCGCCAACGCGCCGCTGGCGCGGATCGTCCAGGCGGGCCTGGTCAAGGTGAACCGGCCGGACGAGGAGGTCCAGGCGGCGATGGACGAGGTCGCTCTCCGTGAGATCCCCAAGATCGTGCATCGTACTGGCTACCTGGCGCTGCTGGCCAACCTGGCGATGCTCTCGGGTCTGCTGGGCACGGTGACCGGTCTGATCATGGCGTTCGGCGCGGTGTCCGGCGAGTCCGTGGACCCGAGCCAGAAGGCGCGGATCCTCGCCCAGGGTATCTCCGAGGCGATGAACTGCACGGCCTTCGGCCTGATCGTCGCCATCATCGGTCTCATCGGTTTCGCGGTGCTCAACGGCAAGACCCAGCAGCTCGAGGACGACATCAACGAGGCCTCCGTCCAGGTGCTCAACCTGATCGTCCAGAACCGCCAGAAGGTCAACCTGGCGCCCGCCGAGTGAAGCGGCTTCCCCCTCTCTTGTACCGAGGTTTCCCATGGGTGGCGTAAGCGTAGACTCCGGCGGTGGTGGCCGTCGCTCCGTTGATTCCGAGATCAACATGGTCCCCATGATCGACCTGCTGATGTGCCTGATCTGCTTCCTGCTGATCACCGCCGTCTGGTCGACCATGGCCCGCATCAACGCCGACGCGCAGGTCCCCGGCCCCCCCGACCCCAACAAACCCGTGGAGGAGCAGCCGCCGCCCCCCATGATGCACGTGACCATCCAGGAGGAGAAGTTCGTCATCTCCTGGCGCAAGGGCAACGCCGTCGAGAGCACCCTCGAGGTGCCCCGCAAGCCGGTCACCGTCGGGGAAGGCAAGACAGCGCAGGTCCGGTTCCCTGACCTGGCGGAGAAGGTCATCGCCGAGTGGAGCGCCAAGGGCGCCCACCGCGACCCCTCCGACAAGAAGCTCGATCAGGCGGTCCTCCACTGCGACAACAAGACCCCCTACAAAGAGATCGTCGCCGTCATCGACGCGATCTACCAGGCCAAGCGTGAGTTCCCTGGGAGCAACGGCAAGAAGTACCCGGCCATGAACGTCACCTTCTCCATGAACGCCAACTGAGAGCCCACCATGCCCATCCACAAACCTGGTCGGCGCCTGATGCACGAGGTGAGCCTGGCCTTCGTCCGGAAGAAGGTCTCCGGAGGTGGCCACCGCGGCGTCTCTGCTTCCCTCAACCTCACCAGCATGATCGACTACCTGGTCACGGTCGTCATCTTCCTGCTGATGAGCTTCTCTGCCTCCGGCGAGATCCCCACCAACAAGACCATCACCCTGCCCAGCGCCGAGAACACCCTCGACATGGTCACGGCCCCGATGGTCGCCATCAACGGCTCCCAAATCCTCGTCAACGACCACCCCGTCGGCTCCACCCGGGCCGTCGAGGAGGCTGGTCGGGTCATGCCCCGCATCGACGAGCTCTTCAACGCCCTCAAGACCCTCAAGGAAGACTGGAAGAAGATCAACCCGGACAAGAAAGACTTCCCCGGGGTCGTCATCCTCCAGGTCGACAAGGAGGTCCCCGCGCTGGTCGTCAAGAGCGTCTTCCAGACCTCTGCCTCCGCCGGGTACCCCAACGTCAGCTTCATGGTGGGCAAGATCGCCGAGAAGAAACAGTGATCTGACCCTGTTCTGCCCCATGCCGCCGCGCGACCGTTCGCCGGCGGCATGTTCGTTTTGTACACTCCCTCTCCCAGATGGCTGCCCAGGATAAACCTCGCCCCCCCCGGGGCCTCTCCTCCATCGCCGAAGCCCGTGAGCTGCGCCAGAGCCGCGCGCTGCCCGCCGCCAGCGGTCAGTTCTGGCTCTGGAGCCTCATCGCCATCGTCGCGATGACCATCTTCTACTGGAAGAAGACCCAGAGCGAGAACGAGGCCTTTCGCGCCCGGATCCTGGCGAAGCAGCGGGCCATCGCCGCGGAGCACGGTGCCTCCTTCTTCTCGCTGCGGGACCGGGTCGAGCAGTGGACCGCGGAGCTGGCCCGGGGCACCTTCGAGCCGGACCTGGTGGCCCCCTCCCTCAAGGGGGCGGGCGACAGGCGTGACCTCCCCCTCTTCAAGCGCCCCGGGGTCTACCTCCGGGTCACCCGCGAGGACGCTCGTTCCCCGGAGAAGATCCGCGCCGCGGCCCGCGAGTCCCTCCGCGACGCCTTCACCTCCTGCCTGCTCCACACCCCCCACCTCACCCAGCACAAGGGCCAGCCCTGCCGCGTCAGCAAGGAGTGCCCCCAGGGCCACCTCTGCAACGAGGCAGACGTCTGCGCCCAGCCCGGCCAGCCCTTCAACATGCGCCTGGCCTACCACGGGCTGCGAGTGCTGGGCGACGCGTGGGTCCGCAGCGTCCAGTCCTCCGGCGACGGCGCGAGCGACACCCTCGTTCTGCGCCGCTACGAGATGGACATCGACTCGGCCCTCTCCAACGACCTCCCGGTGGTGACCGAGCTGCTGCGCCAGGCGGAGTACTTCCTCGTGGTGGTGGACGAGATCCCGGAGGGCTTCAAGGCTCCCCCCGACGCCTCTCTCGCCCAGGCGGTCCAGGGCGAGCCTCACCCCGCCCGCGTCGCCCTGCGCGACCTCAAGACGGGCGAACTGCTGCTGCGCCTGCACCGCACCGTCGACGTCACCATCCCGGCGGTCCCCGGCGATGCGGAGGCCATCGACGCCCAGCGCCGCCAGATCCTCAACTGCGCCCTGGCCCAGGAGGTCCGGGCCGCCCTCGACGGGTGACGCTGCTCAGACTCGGCTTTCGCCGTTTCGTGAGGGAGGGCTCCGGCCCCCGGCTCCCGGTCTCCGGCCTCCGGATCCCGTGGGCGGGTGCCGGACACGGACACGTGAACGCGAACGAACGTTTCCCCCACACGCTCTCTATTCCCCTCGCCGAGGTTTTCGCCACGCCAGACAGGACAGCAAGTCGGCCCGGGGGGGTGGCGGGGGCTCAACGACGAGAGCGCTGAGCTTTCGTTGCTGCTCCAAGCAAGGCTGCCGTCGATTCGGTGGTCATCGCGCCGACGAGCCACCGGTCCAGCTTCTTGAGGTCGGTACAGGCCAGGATCTGGGTGGCCTGGGCCTTGGTCACCCGCAGCCCTCGGCTCTCCAGCAGCATCACCACCGCCTCCGCTCTGCCCTCGGCCTTGCCCTTGGCCAGCCCTTGCGCTTCGCCCTCGGCCCTGCCCTTGGCCA
>CAZSDX010000075.1:7648-17727 GCA_964605685.1 uncultured Polyangiaceae bacterium | reverse complement strand
GCTCGGCAGGGCGATGGGGGCGAGGCTCGCACGCTCACGTTCACGCTTACGTGTCCGGTCCCCGCTCACGGAACCCGGGGGCCGGAGGCCGGGAGCCGGAGGCCGGAGGCCGGAAGCCGGGGCCGGAGCCCTCCCTCACCAAACGGCGAAACACGAGTCATGGTTTCTTCTTTTTCTTCTTGATGTTGCGCTCCGGAGCGCCCACCACCACGCGCCCGTAAGAGTACCCGAGGTAGCGCCGGAACCCGCCGTCCTTGTCGCCGCCGTACACGTAGAAATCCCTCGGATCGTCGGTCTCGTTGAGCGTGGGGAGCCACCAACCGGAGGACGCGAAGGCCAGCGCCTCCGGGGGGCGCCCGGGAGGCAGCCGGTGGACCGCGATCCCGCAGATGGAGAGCGGCCCCGGGTGGGCGCAGCCTGACTGGAGCAGCAGTTCCTCGTTGCTCACCGGGCGCCAGCGCCAGGTCTGGAGCGCCTTGAAGGGGGCCCTGGTGGAGGCCAGCCGCTCCTTCAGCTCCGCGGGAGGCTGCTGCGCCAGGAGTTTTTGGAACTCCTCCCGGTAGCCGATCCCCTGGAGGGGTTCTCCGCGCACCAGGTTGAGGGTCACCTCGGCCAGGTTCCGCTCGCCGGCGCAGCAGCGGAAGCCGAGGCGCGGCGAGCGTTTTTCGGGGTGCTCCGGGAAGACATGGGCGCAGCGGGCGAAGACCTCGCCGGGCTCGCCGGTGCCGCCGCGGACCGCCACCCGACCGGAGTCCTCCCCTCGCCCCCAGGGGCTGGCGGTCCACTGGGCCACGCTGCCGTGGAGGTCGCGCACCCCGAAGGCACTGCGGCAATTAGGCAGGAGCCCCACCGGGGGTGTCCCTGGTGGCGGTACCCCGGTCCCGCAGTCGGCGGCGCGGTAGGTGTCGCCGTAGGCGTAGACGCGCTGGTCGGGGCCCTTGCAGGCGCGCTCCCACTCCAGCTCGGTGCAGAGGCGACGCCCCTGTTTTTCGCAGAGCTCCTGGGCCTCGTCGCGGGTGACCCCGGTGAGGGGGATGGCCCCCGGCTCGTTGGGGTAAGGAAACTCGTCGATGAAGAAGCCCTTGAGGACCACCTGGGAGCCAGGCATCTCCGCGTCGGGCTGGCGAGGGAGGCGATCCTCCGGGGTGCCGGCGAGGAGGATGCCCGGGGGGATCCAGAGCATGCCCCGGGGAGGAGCCCGGGGGTCGAGAGGCGCGGAGGAGGAGCCGGGCTCGGCCGGGTCATCGAGGGGCGCAGGAGGCTCGCGCTCGCGGCAGGACGCCAGCAGCAGGAGAAGGAGCCAGGCGGCCGCGCCCCGGGGCATCACGGCTCAGCGCTTGAGGCGCTCGCGCTCGCGCATCTCCTCGGCCTGGATTTCCTCGAGGGCGCGGGCGAGCTCGTCGCGCTCCAGCTCCTCGACGCTGGGAGGCGGGAGGTCGGTGGGAGGAGGAGCGGTGGGAGCCTTGACCCGCACCTGCGGAGCCGGGGCGGGCTCCGGGGCGGGGGGAACGACGCCCATCTGGCGCTTGAGGGCCATCAGGTCGTCGTCGACCACGTGGGCCTGCTCGAGCTGCTTGAAGCGGTGGGCGAGGCGATCTCCGGTGTACTCCTCGGCCAATTCGACGCCGGCCTCCGCCTCGGCCTCCATGCGCTCGACCTTGGTCTTGAGCCGCTCGAACTGTTCGAAGGCGCTGTTGTCCTTGAGTCCATGGAGCGTGTTCTGGATGTCGGTCTGGGCCTTGGCCCGGGCGATGCGGGCCTTGAGGAGGTTCTTGTTGCGCTTGGCCTCCTCGATCTTGTCGTTGAGCATGCGGAGCGCGGTCTTGAGCTGATCGACGGCGGCCTTCTGCTTCTGCCACTGCTCCTCGTACTGCTTGGCGAGGACGCCGTGGTGCTTCTTGCGCTCCAGGGCGTCGCGGGCCAGGGCGTCGTCCCCCTGGCGGACGGCGAGCATGGCGCGGCGCTCCCACTCGGCGGCCTCGGCGGCCTCCTTCTCGGCGAGGCGCTGCAGGTGCTTCTCGTCGGTGATGGCCTCGGCGACGCGCTTGCGGTTCTCGACCATCTGGGCGGACATGTCGACGATGACCTGCTCCAGCATCTTCTCCGGGTCTTCGGCCTTGTCGATGAGGTCGTTGATGTTGGCCTTGATGAGCTGCGCGAGGCGGGAAAAGATCCCCATTTAACTTCTCTCCTCTGGCGGATTGCGAAAGCGCTACGAGTTCCTTGATGTGACGGGAGAGGGCCAGCTCGATGTCCGAGAGCATCGCCTGGATCTCGTTCATGTCCAGGTTCTCCAGCTCGTGCCCGGCGGAGAGCACGATGCTGTCCCCCCGCAGGCCGTAGGCGCAGTAGAGCAGGTCGCTGGCGTTGAACTCCAGCAGGCGGCGCAGCAGCGCGGTCTGGTTCGGATCGTCCGGGGCGGGGGCCGGCCCGATCTCCACGGTGGTGGTCACCGCCGGGCCATCCACGCGGATGGCCATCACCGGCTGGATATCCCCCTGGGGGACGAGCAAGAAGGTTCCGTCCTCGTTCTTCTCAAAGGGCCTCCCGGTGGCGAGGAGGAACGCCTCTACGTCCTGGATGGTTCGCGCCATGTTGGTACCGAAGGGTACGACGATGCGCCCTCCGGTCAAAGACTAGACGGGCCAGGGCCGGTGTGTCATGCCCCTCGCTCATGTCTCTGCGGCTCTCTTTTGCCTCGCTGGCGCTGGCGGGCCTCCTGCTCGCCGCAGGCCCCGCGCTGGGTGAACCCGGGGCGAGCCAGGCCCCGAAGCGGCGCGAGGGCCCCCACCCCTGCATGACGCCGGACCCGGGCTTCGGCGTCTACGACCGCTGGGAGAACATCGCCCTCGGCCAGATGATCGCCCCCCAGCGCGGCGGCGTCCGCAAGGACGGCGGCTTCGATCTGGTGGTCCACTTCCACGGACACGAGCCGATCCGCAAGGAATTCATCAAGACCGCCCAGGGCGTCGTCCTCGCCGGCATCGACCTCGGCATCGGCTCCGGCGCCTACGAGAACGCCTTCGCCGACCAGTCCCTCTTCCCCCGGATCATCGAGAGCATCGAGGCCCGCATGGCCAGGCGCTCCGGCAAGCCGAACGCCCACGTCAAGCACCTGGCCCTCTCCTCCTGGAGCGCGGGCTACGGCGCCACCAGCCAGATCCTCCGCCAGCCCGCCGGGAAGAAGGTCGACGCCGTCATCCTCCTCGATTCCCTCCACGCCGGCTACAAGGAGGGCACCAAGGACGAGGTGCGCGGCCCCCAGATCGAGCAGTTCCTCGACTTCGCCCGCGCCGCCGCTGCAAAAAAGAAGTTCCTCTTCCTCTCCCACTCCTCCATCATCCCCCCGGGCTACGCCTCCACCACCGAGGTCGCCCGCTACCTCGTCGGCGAGCTGGACGGGACGTTCAAGAAGGCCTCCCGCAAGGACGTCCTCGGCCTCCAGATGATCAGCCGCTTCGACAAGGGAAACTTCCACGTCCGCGGCTACGACGGCAACGACAAGCCCGATCACTGCGCCCACATCGGCCTCATCGCCGACGTGCTCAAGGCCCACCTCCTCCCCGCCTGGAAGACCCCCCAGGGACGCCTCGCCCCGCCGCCCAAGCCCCCCCCCGTCCCCAAGGGCGGCAAGAAGCCCCCCCCCCCCTGAAATCGCTCATGAGCGCCACACTCCTCCAGGACATCAAGCGCACCCCCGGGGATGATACCCCCCGGCGCGCCTACGCCGACCTCCTCGCCAAAGACAACCACCCCCGCGGTCGCTGGATGCACGCCCAGCTTGACGCGGCCGACGCACGCCGCCCCCTCCAGGAGCGGGAGGCTGCCGCACGGCTGGCCGACGAGAGCTTCCACGAGGCGCTCTCTGCCTCCGACCAGCGCGCCCGGGAAGACTTCCTCCGTGGACGGCAGGGCACCTGGTACCCGCGTCGCTCCCCCGGGTTGCCCCTCGGCGCTTGCACGATGCGCCTCGTTGCCTGCTCCGCCAGCTCCTCGTGGTGGGTCGAGACGGTCTACGACCTGCGCTACGCCCGCGGCATGCTCGATGGCGTCGAGGTCCTGCGCGGCGTCCTCGACGATGTCCCCTGGGTCACCAGCGTGATGCTCCGGGCTCCAGTCGACTCCTTCGGCTGCCCTGGCCACCTCCTCGCCGCCTACGCCTCCGCCGGAGCGCTCGCGGGCGTCTCCTCCCTCCGCGTCTCCGGTCCCGTCGACGGAGAGGCCCTCGCCGCAGCGCGCAGGGCTGCTCCCGGGCTCCGCGCCGTCGACCTGACCCTCGCCTCCCTCGACGCTCCCCAGGACCTCGCACGCAGCGCCCTGGAGCACCTGGCGGTGTCCTGGCCGGACGGTTTCTCCGAGGACACGCCCTCCTCCCCGGGATCGATGATCGAGGGCCCACGGAACATCCGGGCCCTCGCCCCCTCCGGCGACGGCTTCCTCGTGGCGTCTGCCCAGGGGCTCACCCGCTGGAGCGCCGAGCCCTTCGCTCCCCTCCACGCCCCCCGTGCGCTGAGCTTCCTCCCCACCCTGGGCACCTCCCAGATCCGCGACGGGGGCGTCTTCGCCTGCGCAAGCTACCACCCGGATCGCGCCGAGACCTACTCCCTCGCGGTGGGGAGCACGCCGGACCTCGCCTCGATGCTCCACGGCCACGCCCAGGCCCCGGTCGAAGCCATCGCCCCGAGCGAGGATGGCTCCTCGGTGGCCTTCTGGGAGGACGGGCCCACCCTCGTCCTGCTGCGAAACAACCGCGAGGTCTTCCGCAAGAGGACGCCAGGCTGCGTGTACCATGGCCTCCTCTTCCTCCCTGTGGACCTCGGCCTCCTCGCCGCCTGCGCCGACAGGGTGGATCGCTTCTCCCTCGACGGCGCGCCGCTCCCGGCGCCCGCCTTCGATGCGCGCCGCGGGGTGTGCGCCGTCCCGGGGCTCGCGGCTCCAGTGTACTGGCCACGCTCGGACCACGGAAAGAGCCGCCCGATCCTCGTCGCGGACCCGGCCACCGCCGCGCAGATCCACGACCTCCCCGACGGCCAGGTGCAGGGCTACTGCGCGGCGCGCAGCATCGTCGCCCTCGCGGAGCCCTCCGGCGTCACGCTCTACCACCTCCCCAGCGGCCGCGCGCTCGCCTCCCTGCCCTGGCGGGTCGAGGAGGTGTGGATCCACCACGCCTCCCCGACGGTCGTTGGCCGCCTGCGCTCCGCGCTCGTGAGCGCGCGCCTCGACGGCCTCCCCTCGCCCTGATCCATGTCCTCCGACGCCGGCCCCCACCCGGAAGACCGCTCCTTCTTCGCCCCGGAGCGCCTCCCGGTCCTCCGGGAAGCGGTCACCGAGCTTTCCTGGTTGATGGGTCGCGATTACCCCACGGACAGCGCGCTCAGGCTGGTGGGGGATCGGCACCAGCTCCACGGACGCCAGCGCCTCGCGGTGCGGCGCTGCGCCTGCTCCGACGAGGCCCGCGAGGCCCGGCAGCAGCGGCGGCTCTCCCCGGCGGATCTGCGGGGAAAAACCCTCTGGATCGACGGGTTCAACCTGCTCATCACCCTGGCCACCGCCCAGCGCGGGGGGCTCCTGCTGGTGGGGCGCGACGGGGCGATCCGGGACATCGCCAGCAGCCACCGGCTGGTGCTTCGCTCCGGGGAGATGCTGGGCCCTGTCGCGGCGCTGCTGGCGGACGCGGAGCCCGGCGAGGTGTGCTGGGTGCTGGACCGGCCAGTCTCCAACAGCGACCGGGTGGGGCAGATGCTCGTCGCCTTCGCCACGGAGCGCGGCCTCTCCTGGAGCTACCGCCTCGAATACAACCCGGACCTCTTCTTGATCCAGCGAGGAGGCCCGGCGGTCACCTCCGACGCGATGATCCTGGACCACGAGCTGCCCTGGGTGGATCTCCTGACCCCGCTGGTCGCCGGAACCCCGGGCGCCTGGACCGTGGCGCTTTGATCTCCGGGGCCTCTCCGGGTTCCCTTTCCGGCGGAGAGACGGTACGGGTGGATCCATGAGCGAAGGGAACCAGCTCTCGTTTGAGGAGGCGATCCAGCGCCTGAGCAAGATTGTCGACCAGCTCGAAGGCGGCGAGCTGCCGCTGGAGGAGTCGCTGGCGCTGTTCGAGGAGGGGGTCAAGCTGACGCGCCAGTCGCAGGCGCGGCTGGACGCGGCGGAGCGGCGCATCGAGGAGCTCCTGGCGGTGACCGACGACGGAGAGCCCATGACCCGCCCCATGTCCCTGCGGGACGGGTGAGGAGACAAGCTCGCGCAAAACAAGCGGGCGACAAGGCGCCCCGAAGAGGCCGCGGATGTCGAGGAGTTGCCCAAGATCCGCCGCGAACGTACCGGGGGAGGTGGCTAACGAGGGCCGCTGGAGTAGAGGGAGAGGCGGCGCACGTTCTCGTCAACCCGGAGGGGGTGGCGGAGCGAGGGGAAGGCGCGCTGCTCGCAGTCGTCGCGCTCGCACATGCGGCAGGTGACGCCGACGGGGACGGCGGTGGAGGTGTCCTTGAGGTCGACGCCGTCGGAGTAGACCAGCTCCCGGGCGAACTGGACCTGGCAACCAAGACCGATGGCCAGGATGGGGTGCTGGGCGTGGTAGCCGCCGCTGTCCCGCTGGATGGTGCGGGCGAGGCAGAAGTAGGTGGTGCCGTCGGGCATGCGCGAGGTCTGGAGCCGGATCATGCCGGGGGTGAGGAAGGCGGCGAAGATGTTCCAGCGGGGGCAGGCGCCGCTGAAGCGGGCGAAGTGGATGCCCGACGCGCTGAAGCGCTTGGAGATGTTCCCGGCGACGTCGATGCGGATCATGTGGAAGGGGACGCCCTCCTGGCCCGGGCGGCGGAGGGTGGTCAGCCGGTGGCAGACCTGCTCGAAGCCGACCCGGAAGCGGCGCCCCAGCACGTCGATGTCGTAGCGCTCGCCCCGGGCCGCCTTGAGGAAGGCCCCGTAGGGCATCAGCACGGCGCCGGCGAAGTAGTTGGCCAGGGCCGCCCGCGCCAGGTTCCGGGACTCGTCGGTGCTCAACCGCTCGTCGCGGAGGATCTCGTCGATGCTCGACCGCTGCGTCATCAGGCCGATCTGGGCGGCGAGCTGGAAGTTCCGGCTCCGGGTGGGCAGCAGCTCCGACAGCGTGAGGGTCTTCTTCGCCGGGTCGTAGCGCCGTAGCACGCTTCCGGCCTCCCCCCGGCGCGCCACCCGCACCCGCACCCCCAGGTCCCGCTCCAGGTAGCCCACCAGCCCCGGGTACAGGTCGTCCTCGTCGAGCCTCGCCCCGCGCCATAGCTCCTCCGCCCCCTGCTCCAGCGCCGGGAAATGGTTCATGTGGCGCTGGATCAGCTCGCTCACCTCCTCCGACGGGATCAGCGCCCGCACCTCCACCCCTTCGCCGTCCGCCAGCCTCGACGCCAGCATCTCCGCCGACGCGCGGGCCTCCTGGTAGGCGCGGTAGAGCCGGAGCACCGCACGGGCGCAGGCCGGGCTCGCCCCCACCAGCTCCCGCACCTCGGTGTTGTTCAGCCGGTCCTCCTCGAACAGGCCGTCGGAGAAGGCCTCGTAGAGGTCCCCCAGCAGGCGGGCGTCCTCGTCCGGCGCGAAGGCCCGGAGGTCGACCTGAAAAAGCTGCGCCACCTTCACCAGCAGCGGCGCCGGCAGCGGGCGGTGGTTGTTCTCGATCAGGTTGAGGTAGCTCGGGGAGATGTCGAGCTGCTGGGCCACGTAAGCCTGGCTCAGCCCCGCGTTGCGCCGCAGGGTCCGGAGCTTGGGGCCAAAACGAACGGGAGGGGTCTCGGGGGGCATGCAGGGGCTCGATGACGCTTGTTTACAACTTTACAACTTTACATCTTTTCCATGTAAAACGCTGAACTGACGCTTCAATCAAAGTTGTCATGCGATCTTGACTGAGTTGACCATCGGGGGCAAGGTGCAACGCGTCATGAAGGTGAGTCTTCCTGCGGGGGTCGAGCTACGGGGTCCGGTGGAGCCGGGGTTCGAGCAAGTGTTGACGACGGAGGCGCTGGCCTTCGTGGCCGGGCTGGTGCGGGCCTTCGGGGGGCGGCGGCGGGAGCTGCTGGCGGCGAGGGCGGCGAGGCAGGAGAGGATCGACGGGGGGGAGCTGCCGGGGTTCCTGCCGGAGACGCGGGCGATCCGGGAGGGGGAGTGGAGGGTGGCGCCGCTGCCCGCCGCGCTGGTGGATCGGCGGGTGGAGATCACCGGGCCGGTGGACCGGAAGATGATCATCAACGCGCTCAATTCCGGGGCGAACCTGTTCATGGCGGACTTCGAGGATTCGTCGTCGCCGACCTGGGCGAACCAGATCCAGGGGCAGGTGAACCTGATGGACGCGGTGCGGCGGACGATCACCCTGGAGACGGGGGCGAAGCGGTACGCGCTGAACGAGCGGACGGCGACGCTGCTGGTGAGGCCCCGCGGGTGGCACCTGGAGGAGGCGCACCTGCGGGTGGACGGGGAGGCGGCGCCGGGGGCGCTGGTGGATTTCGGCCTCTATTTCTTCCACAACGCGCGGGAGCTGCTGGCGCGGGGGGCGGGGCCCTACTTCTACCTGCCGAAGCTGGAGAGCCACCTGGAGGCGCGGCTCTGGAACGACATCTTCCTGGAAGCGCAGCGGGCGCTGGATCTCCCCGCGGGGACGATCAAGGCGACGGTGCTGATCGAGACGCTGACGGCGGCCTTCGAGATGGACGAGATCCTCTACGAGCTGCGGGAGCACTCGTCGGGGCTCAACTGCGGCCGGTGGGACTACATCTTCAGCTACATCAAGAAGCTGCGGGGGCACGGGGGGTACGTGCTCCCGGATCGGGCCCAGGTGTCCATGGACAAGGGGTTCTTGCGGGCCTACTCGCTGCTCTTGATCCGGACCTGCCACCGCCGCGGCGTGCATGCGATGGGCGGGATGGCGGCGCAGATCCCCATCAAGAACGACCCGGCAGCGAACGAGGCGGCGATGGCGAAGGTGCGCGCCGACAAGCTGCGGGAGGTGCGGGACGGCCAGGACGGCACCTGGGTCGCCCACCCGGGCCTGGTGGCCACCGCCCGCGGGATCTTCGACGAGCACATGCCGGGGCCGAACCAGATCGAGCGCGTCCCGGGCGACACGATCACCGAGGCGGACCTGCTGCGCCCCATCGAGGGCACCCGCACCGAGGAGGGGCTGCGCCACAACATCCGCGTGGGCGTCCAGTACATCGAGGCGTGGCTCGGGGGCCAGGGCTGCGTGCCGATCTACAACCTGATGGAAGACGCGGCCACCGCCGAGATCTCCCGGGCGCAGGTCTGGCAGTGGCTCCGCTTCGGCGTCGCCCTCGAAGGCGGCCAGAAGGTCACCCGCGAGCTGCTGGCCCGGCTCATCCCCGAGGAGATGGAGCGCGTCCGCCGCGAGATCGGCGAGGAGCGCTACGCCTCGGGGCATTTCCCCCGCGCGGTCGAGCTGTTCGAGCGCCTGTCGATGGCGGAGCAGTTCGAGGAGTTCCTGACGCTGCCCGCCTACCGCCAGCTCGTCGCCCCGGAGCCCGCGCGCTGACCCAAAGATTCCCTGGATAGCAACGTTCTTCCTCACCTGGAGCCGCTTCACTCATGACGACCGAGACCCCGTCCAGCACCGTCCTCCCTGACCGCTTCACCGGCATCACCCGCCCCTACACCGCCGCGGACGTCGACCGCCTCCGGGGCTCCCTCAAGATCGAGTACACCCTGGCCAGCCGCGGCGCGCGTCGCCTCTGGGAGCTGCTCCACACCCGCGACTACGTCCAGGCGCTCGGCGCGCTGACGGGCAACATGGCGGTGCAGATGGCGCGGGCGGGCCTGGAGGCGATCTACCTCTCCGGCTGGCAGGTCGCCGCGGACGCGAACACCTCCGGCCAGATGTACCCGGACCAGAGCCTCTACCCGGTGGACAGCGTGCCGAACGTGGTCCGCCGGATCAACGCCGCGCTCCGGCGCGCCGACCAGATCGAGCATGCGGAGGGCAAGGTGAGCCGCGACTGGTTCGTGCCGATCATGGCGGACGCGGAGGCCGGCTTCGGCGGGCCGCTCAACGCCTTCGAGCTGATGAAGTCGATGATCGAGGCGGGGGCCGCGGGCGT
>CAZSDX010000075.1:0-7638 GCA_964605685.1 uncultured Polyangiaceae bacterium | reverse complement strand
ACTTCGAGGACCGGCTCGCCTCCGGGAAGAAGTGCGGCCACATGGGCGGCAAGGTGCTGATCCCCACCAGCCACTTCATCCGCACCCTGGTCGCCGCGCGCCTCGCTGCCGACGTCATGGACGTCCCCACCCTCCTCGTGGCCCGCACCGACGCCGACAGCGCCAAGCTGCTGACCAGCGACATCGACGAGCGCGATCAGCCCTTCGTCGTCAAGGGGGAGCGCACCGCCGAGGGCTTCTTCCGCTACAAGGGCGGCATCGACGCGGCCATCGCCCGCGGCCTCGCCTACGCCCCCTACGCCGACCTCGTCTGGTGCGAGACCTCCACCCCCGATCTCCACGAGGCCAGGCAGTTCGCCGAGGGGATCCGCAAGCAGTTCCCCGGCAAGATGCTCGCCTACAACTGCTCCCCCTCCTTCAACTGGAAGAAGAACCTGGACGACGCCACCATCGCCAGGTTCCAGCGGGAGCTCGGCGCGATGGGCTACAAGTTCCAGTTCGTCACCCTGGCCGGCTTCCACAGCCTCAACCACGGGATCTTCGAGCTGGCCCGCAAGTACAAGGCCGAGGGCATGAAGGCCTACTCCGACTTCCAGCAGGCGGAGTTCGCCTCCGAGGCCAGCGGGTACACCGCCACCCGCCACCAGCGCGAGGTGGGCACCGGCTACTTCGACCAGGTCTCCGAGGTCATCACCGGCGGCAAGGCCTCCACCCTCGCCCTCGTCGGCTCCACGGAAAAAGCTCAGTTCTGATCCGCGCCTGCGCTCACGGGCAGCGGTAGCTCTCGAAGACCATCCCCTCGGCGGTGCGGTGGGCGAAGATCAGCGTGCCGTCGTCGGTGACGGTCAGCTCCCGGAGCGACTCCTCCGGGCTGGTGTTCGTGGAGATCTGCACCGCCCCCAGCGGGTCGCCCCGGGTCGGCTCCAGGCAGGTGACCGAGGTGACCGGCGAGGCCCCTTGCTCCACGGTCACCGCCAGGTAGATCGTCCCCTTCCTGTCCGAGTCCAGCGCCACGATGGTCACGAGCATCCCGGGGAAGGTGAGCTGGCGGGTGAAGCGCGCCTCCCCCTTGGCCCGGTCGAAGGCGGCCACGTAAGCCCTCCCTTGCTCCGCGTCCACGATCCCCGCCGACAGCAGCAACGTGCCGTCGCGGCTCGGGCGCCCGGGCAGCTCTTCCTTGTCGCTCCCCAGGGCGCCGCCCAGCGTCCCCAGCCGGATCAGCGGGCCGTGCTCCTTCTCCACCAGCACCTCCTCACCCTCCACGAACACGCCGGTCACCGTGCCGGGCTCCGGGAAGCGCTCCGGATCCAGCGGCAGCGACCCCACCCGCTTCCCGTCCTTGAACACGGCCACCTCCTTGTGGACCAGCCGATCCAAAACCGCCACCGACCCGTCCGGCGCCACCGCCAAATCTGCGGCCTCCAGCCCCCCGAGCTCCGCCACCACCTGCGCCTTGCCGTCCTTCCAGCGGGTGATCCGGTCGTTGACCTGATCCAGCACGAAGAGCGCGTCGCCGGCGGCCACCACGCTCATGGGGCCCTCCGCGTTGGCCTCCTCCGGCAGCTTGTGACCCACCCGGTCAGCAGCCCCACCACCCCATGGGGCGAACCCAATTCGGTGTGCCACACCTACACTGGCGGAGGGAGCAGGATGACTGACCAGAGGGGAGGATGCGCTCGCCCTCGCCGCGGGGGCAACCTCGGAGGCGGGAGATTCCCCGGGGTTCTCCGGGGTTTCGCTGCTCCTGCGGGGTGAGGGGGCAGGGGAAGCGGGGGAGAGGATCCAGTATCCGAGGGAAGCGAGGACCGCGAGGAACAACAGCGAGGGGAGAACTTTTCGCTGCGGCGGTGCGGCAGGGGGGGCAGGGTTGGGTGGCACGGTCCTGGCTACTACAGCAAGAACCATGTCGATCCTGAAGCATCTTCCGAAGGCCCTGGTGGTGACGACCCTGGTGGGGGCGGTGGTGGGGCTGAGCGCCTGCGAGGGGACCGGAGCGGTGGATTCGGAGCAGCTCGTGGGCGTCGAGGAGCCCAGCGGCGAGGAGCTGACCGGGACCGTGGCGGTCGGTACCAAGGTGAAGACCACCGCGGACCTCAACCTCCGCTCCGGCGCCGGCACCAGCTACAAGGTGCTGCGGGTGATGCCCAAGGGATCCACCGTCACCATCGTGAGCAGCTCCCCGAAGAACAGCTTCTACCAGGTGAAGCACGACGGACTGACCGGCTGGGCCCATGGCTCCTACCTGGCGCTCTCCAGCAGCACCGGCGGGTCGTCTGGTAGCGGGTCGTCCGGTAGCGGATCGTCCGGCGACGGGTCGGCGAGCAGCGGGTCGGCGCGGGACAACGCGGTCAACCGGGCCAAGAGCGGGGTGGGCTTCTCCTACTGGTGGGGGCACGGGCGGTGGCGCCCGGAGGGGCCCACCTCCAGCACCAAGGGCTCCTGCAGCGGGAGCTGCCCGAGCTGCTCCCACAGCGGCCAGTACGGGGCCGACTGCTCCGGCTACGTGGCGAAGATCTGGCAGGTGCCCAGCACCAACACCGACCTCACCAAGGACGCACACCCCTACAGCACCGCCGACTTCGTCAAGGACTCGAGCCAGTGGAGCACCATCAGCCGCGGCTCCCTCACCAAGGGCGACGCGATGGTGTACAACACCAACGGCGCCGGCCACATCATCCTCTTCTCCTCCGGCGACGGCTGGGGCTCGCTCAACGCCTACGAGTGCAAGGGATGCAGCGCCGGCTGCGTGTTCAACACCCGCACCGCGTCCTCCTCCTACAAGGCGATCCGGCGCAAGGGCTGGTGAGAGGAACCTGGCCGGGGTAAAGGGGCCCGGCGCCCTCGCGCGCCACCGGTCCCGTGAAGCCCCGCGCTCTCCTCCCGTCGCTGCTCCTGTCGGCCTGCTGCTCGCGCGCTCCCCTCGACGACGCGCCGCCTCCGCCCTCCGCGGTCGTGGTCTCCGGCGACGGCTCCGCGCGCTCTCTGGCGCTGCCCTCTGCCTCCTCCCCCGGGGTCGCCCCGGCGCGCTCCTCGGCGGCCTCCGCGAGCGCCGCGGTGTCTTCGGTCCCGGCTCTCCCGGCGCCGGATGGGCGTCCGCTGCACCTGACCACGCAGGAAGATCTGCTGGCGCTGATGCCCATCCGGGCCTACTCGGAAAAGGAGATCAAGCGCAAGGGTGACCCGGTGGAGTTCCTGAAGAAGAACGTGGGGCCCGGCTCCCCCGCTCGGATGAACCAGGGGAACCCGGAGATCGCCAGCCACCTCATCTCCCGGGAGCAGTGCCTCGAAGGGCTGCGGGGGGTGGTGCTCCAGACGGAGGAGCAGCGGAGGATCTGCGGGGCTGACTACATGGTGCCGGTGTACCGGAAGGGAGACATCTCGCGGACGAAGTTCTGCATCGACATCTTCGAGTTTCCCAACCGCCCCTGCGAGCTACCGTTCGTCTGGGTCGGGCCGACGCAGGCGAGGATCTACTGCGAGATGCAGGGCAAGCGGCTCTGCGCCCAGGAGGAGTGGGTGCATGCCTGCCGGGGCGACCCGGAGGGCAAGGAGGACTGGCTCTACGCCTACGGCAACGAGCTGGATCTGACCCTTTGCAACACCAACAAACCGGCCCGAACCTACGGGGAGCCGGTGTGCGACCCGGACTCGGTGAGCTCGACGTGGAAGACGTGCCACAGCAACACGGAGCCCGCGGGGGCGTTCCCCCGGTGCCGATCCCGCTTCGGGGTCTTTGACCAGCACGGGAACGTGGCCGAGGCGATGGTGCGCTTTGATCCGGAGGAAGGCGGGCTGGTGAGCCAGCTCAAGGGGAGCGCGTTCTTCTACGTGGACGTGGCGCGCAAGCACAACGAGCGGCAGAAGGAGGGGTCCAGGGAGACCTACCCGGACCACTGCGCCCACGATCCGCGGTGGCACGTGGAGCCCATGGCGACGGCGTGGCACGTGAACTACCACCTGGGGTTCCGGTGCTGCAAGACGGTAAAGCCGCCGGCGGATCGGTGACGGCGCTCGGCCTCTGCCGTGTTCGCGCGAGGGCTCTTCCCGATCCTGCCTCCTGGATTCGAGGGGAGAGGCTGGCTGCTCCGGGGCATGCTAATTTTTGCGACATGAAGACACCAAGCTCCCCTTCACGAAGGCTCCTGGCCCGCTTGCTCCTGGCGGGCGTATCTCTCACCGCTTGCGAGGACGCGGAGCCCTCTCCTCCGGCGGTTCTCCCGGGCTCCCAGGGAGGAGCTTCCTCCCGTCCAGGAGGAGCGGGAGGTACCAGTGCCGGGACGCCCTCCGCGGCAGGCGCAGGAACCCTCGCCGGAACTGCGGGTGAACCAGGCGAACCAGGAGGTAGCGAGGCCAGCGCAGGCACAGGGGCAGGCGAGGCCGGAGCCGCAGGAGAAGCCGGTGGCCAGGAGCCAGGACCGGGAGGCAAGGCCGGCGCAACAGGGGAAGGTGGTGAGGCCGGTGTGGCGGGGGAAGGCGGCGAGGCGGGGGAAGGCGGCGAGGCGGGGGAAGGTGGCGAGGCGGGGGCGGCAGGCGACGCGGGCGCAGCGGGGGCGGCGGGGGAAGGCGGCGAGATTGACTGCAAGGAGACCCCCTCGGTGGATCCCTGGGTGTCCACGGAGCCCTCGGAGCTGTTCGGGTGTTGCGCAGAGAAGGCTGCCATGGCCAAGGGCGAGACGGTCTCCGCCTGCTGCGAAACCTTCCACCAGTGCTTCACCGAGGAGATGCTGGCGGAGCGGATCGACCCCGAGTGTCCGGAGGAAAACCCGATCGATGAGCAGGGCTGCCCGAAGTCGACCTGCTTCCCCGTGGTTGGCTACATCTGCACGGGGAATTACCCCTCCAACAGCCTCCCCAGGCAGGGCGAGCTCTGTTGCTACACGTACATCAAGGGATCCTGCTGCGGGCGTCCGATCTTCGTGGAGGCGACGGTGCGCTGGTCCTCGCTGGCCCTCCGGGGCGACTGGAGCTGACGACGCCGGTCCGAGCGCCTGCCGGCCCACAGACGGGCGGCGGAGATCAGCGGCGGGGAGGGTCGATGGAGCGGCGGCGGTAGGCGCCGATGAGGTCCTGGAGGGCGCCGATCTCCGCGCGGATCTCCTCGCCCCGGGCCGTCTCGGCGAGGTTCAGTTGATATCCGGATCGATCTTGGTGACGACGCCGGTGCCGCCCTCGGCGGACCACTCGAAATTGTCGACGATGGCGGTGGAGTCGAGGATCCCGTCGGAGGAATCCCAGATGGCGAAGCGGAGGAAGATGATCTTGCCGGAGGGGACCGGAACCTGGGTGGTGAGCCAGGCAGAGGCGCCATGGCCCTCGAAGCCGGATCCCTGGAGCTGCGCGCCGTTGCCGGGCTTGCAGCCGCTGTAGTTCCCGAGAACGGCGCCGGGCTCGCAGGCGGTGAAGAAGCCCTCGTTGTTGACGCCGATGACGTTCTTGGTGCCGTTGGCGGTGGCCTCGAAGGCGATGTTGGCCAGCACGTTGTCCTTGTCGGCCATGGGGTCGCCGTTGGGCAGCGGGCTGGGGGACATGAGGACGGCGAAGACGTCGTTGTAGACGCTGCAGGTGAAATCTGGGTACTCGCAGGAGAAGAAGCGGAAGTTGAACTTCAGCGACTTGGCGTTGGTCGGCACGCGGATCTTCAGGTCCAGGGCCACGCCATCGTTGGGGGCTTCGGTGGTGCCGCAGGTGCCCTGCTTGGGGAACCCGGGTGGATAGCCAGAGGTGTAGCTCTTGCTGTAGCTGCAGACGCTGGCCTCACCCCAGCCGGGCTGGTTCGGGGCGCGGGCGATGCCGGAGGAGAGGGCGAACAGCCGCTCCCCCTCGCGAGGAGGAGAGGTGACGCCGAAGCCCGGAAGGATGCCGAAGGCATGCTCGAGCGCCTTGCCCTGGGCCTTGATGGGGCCGCCGAAGGTGGCGGCGATGTCGCTGAGGGTGGCGGAGATGACGCCCCACTTCTTGGAGGCCTCGTCCACCTTGACGCTGCAGAGTCCCATGGCCCGGGCGGCGTCGAAGGGATCCTTGACGACGACGTCGAGGCCCGCGTCGCAGGAGGTGGGCTCGTTCGGCTGGGCGGCCTTGCCGTCGCAGTCCTCGTCGACCTGCTCGCTGGCGGGCAGCGGGTCGCCCTGGGAGCCGTCGGAGTTCTTGGCGTAGTTGACGATGTCGACGGCGCCCGGGTTGACGTTGGGGTCGCAGTCGTTGCAGTCCCCCTGCTCCTCGGTCCAGCCGTCCTTGTCGTTGTCGTCGTTGGGCACGTTGGGGCAGACGCCGTTGACCGTGCTGCCCCCGGAGCCGCCGATGACCACCACCGAGCCGCCGGACCCCGCTGACCCGCCGGGGCTGGAGCCTGCATCGCTGCCGCCGCTGCCTCCGTCGCTCCCGCCGCTCCCGGCGGCGCCTTGCCCTCCGGTGCCCTTCCCTGCGGAGCCGGCAGCCCCGAAGACCGAGTTCCCGGCGCCACTGCCTTCGCAGGCGGTCATGATCGACAACAACGAGAGGGCCCCGAGGGCCAGGATCCGGTCAATGCGCATGGTGATCCCTCTTCAAGAGAAAGAACGAGGCGGTGACAGCCTAGCGAAGTGGTCTATGTTTTGTCATGTCCGAAGGGAAAAATCCCGATGGTTTTCCCTCGGTTGGAAAGCTACGTTCGTGGTGGAAGCGTGGCTCGTTATTGACCGGGTAGCCAACAAAAAGAAGACGCCAGGCGAGGGCCTGGCGCGGGGGGGAGACCGGGGGTTAAACGGTTCACTTCTTGGCGAGCTTGGCCTTGGCGGGCTTGGCCTTGGCAGGGGCGGGGGTGGCCTTGGCCTTGGAGCTCCGGGGAGAACCGGGGAGGAGGTCGTCGGCCATCTGGGCGGCGCGGTCGGTCTTCTCCCAGGGGAATTCCTTGCGACCGAAGTGGCCGTAGGCAGCGGTGGGGCGGTAGATCGGGCGGAGCAGGTCGAGCTGCTCGATGATGGCCTTGGGGCGCATGTCGAAGTGCTCGAGGATGTAGGCGGCGATCTTCTCGTTGGAGAGGCCCTCGGCGGCGGTTCCGAAGGTGTCGACGTAGGCGCCGACGGGCCTGGCGACGCCGATGGCGTAGGCGACCTGGACCTCGCAGCGGCGGGCGAGCCTGGCGGCGACGACGTTCTTGGCGATGTAGCGGGCGAAGTAGGCGGCGCTGCGGTCGACCTTGGAGGGATCCTTGCCGGAGAAGGCACCGCCTCCGTGACGTCCCATGCCGCCGTAGGTGTCGACGATGATCTTGCGGCCCGTGAGGCCGCAGTCCCCCTGGGGGCCGCCGATGACGAAGCGGCCGGTGGGGTTGATGTGGATCTTGGTCTTCTTGTCGATGTAACGGGCGGGGATCACCTTGCTGATGACCTGCTCGCGGAGGAGCTCCTCGATCTGCTTCTGCTTGGCGCTCTCGGCGTGCTGGGTCGAGATCACGATGGTCTCGACGCGGACGATGTTCCGCTGCTCGTCGTACTCGAGGGTGACCTGGGTCTTGCCGTCCGGGCGGAGGATCTGCCCCGCCTTGTCCTTCTTGCGGACCTCCGCCAGCCGGCGGGCCAGCGCGTGGGCGTACTGGATGGGGGCGGGCATCAGCTCCGGGGTCTCGTCGCAGGCGAAGCCGAACATGAGCCCCTGGTCGCC
>CAZSDX010000074.1:0-17843 GCA_964605685.1 uncultured Polyangiaceae bacterium | reverse complement strand
CCCGCCCCTGCCTCGGCGCCACCCGCCCCTGCTCCGCCCCTCGCGCCGGCGGCCCCGGCGGGGGGCTCTTCACGGAGCGTCCTGGTCGTGGTGGTGGTGCTCGTGGTGCTGGCGTTGGTGGGGGGGCTCATGTCCCGGGCGGGATAGCGACGCTCCCCGGACCACGGTGGCCCCGTGGTACCTTCCTCTCCCGTGGCTCCCCGCTCCTCCTCGGCGCGCACCGCCTGGCACCCCATGCTGGTCGCCTTGCTCCGCCTCGTCCTTCCTCGCCGCGGATGGCAAGTCTTCCCCGAAGTTCCCCTCGCCAAGGAGCCTCTTCGCCTCGACGTCCTCGTCGTCCGCAGGCTCGCCAACGCCCCGCTCCCTTCTCTCCTCCGCCCCGAGATCGAGCGCTTCGCCAGGAACACCCTCGTCCACTTCATCTCCCCCAGCGACGAGCCCCAGGCCGACGATGCCCTGGCGCTTCTTGCCTACGGCTGCCAGTTCCTCCGGCTGCAAGGCGGAAAGCCTGCCGAGGTCCAGAAACAGACCGCTCTGTTTGTCATCTGCTCCTCGCTGACGCCCCGCTACCTCGCCGCCCTGGAGCTGCTCGAAGGACGCCTTGCCCGGGTGGAAGAAGGGCTGTGGCAAGGGGCCGTGGCCGGGTTCCGCCTGGAGGTGGTGGAGACCGCCGAGCGGGAGAGATACCCCGGGGAAGTGCTCTGGCGGACGCTGTCGAAGAAGTTCCTGGACGACCCGGTGGGAGGCAGGCCGTTGACGGAGGAAGAGGTGGCGGTGTGTCGCCAGTTGAACCTGCATGTGCAAAGGTTCGAGGAAGAAGGAGATGGGCTGATGGCGAGCGAGGTGCAGAAGATAGCGAAGGGGTACCGGGAAGCGCTGAAGAGGTGGATGGAGGACTGCCTGCCGGTGGAGGATCGGCTGGCGGGTCTTGCGCCGGAACAGAGGCTGGCGGGTCTTGCGCCGGAACAGAGGCTGGCGGGTCTGGCTCCGGAGCACATCGTGCTTGCGCTGCCGGACGAGGTGTTGCGCGGGCTGTCGCCCGAGTACATCGCGAGCCTCCCGGACCAGGTGCAGAGGACCATCGCTGCGCGGCTCAAGAAGGTGACGTCGCCCAGGAAGAAGGCGAGCCCTCGCCGCACGCCTCGCCGTTCCTCTCGCTGAGGAACCCCTCCCGGTCGCCGAGATCTCGGGGGCAGCGGGTCGGCGCCGTGCGCAAGGCGGCCGCTCGTGTCTTCCGCAAGCACGACGAGATCTACCGGAAGGCGACCAGCGCCTACGGGCGCCGCCGCCGCGCCGAGGCTCGCCGCAAGAAGAACGAGCCGACACCGGGGTGAGAGCCCTCCCGGCTGCCTGGTCCGCGGTTTACTCGACGGGAGGAACCGTCTACACCGGCGGCGCTTTGCCGGCTGAACCGACCTTCTCCTCGAAGCTGGGCGACCTGGGCTCCATCGAACTCCCCACCCCCCCCGCCCCGGATCCCGCGCTCCTCGACCCGCTCCCCTCGCTGGACCCCCCCGCGGACCGGAGGCTCCTCCGGGCCCGGGAGGCGGCGGTCAGCACCCCGGCGCGGGGGGCGTTCCATGTGACCGGGGTGGCCGGGGCGGCGGCGGCGCTGGTGGCCCTGGAACTCCACCAGCGCCGCGGAGGCCCCGTGGTTTGCGTGGCCGAGGACGGCGATGCCGCCCAGAAGCTCGCCGCGGACCTCGCCTTCCTGCTGGGGCTGCCGGAGCCCGGCGTGGGTACCGGCGACGTGCTCCTGCTGCCTCCTTACGAGAACACGCCCTACGCGGAGGTGAACCCGGATCGGCGCGCCATGCTCGGGAGGCTGGCGACGCTGGCCCACCTGGCGCTCAGGCGCCCGTTCCGGTTCTTGGTGGTGACCGCGTCCTCGCTGGTCCGCAAGGTGCTGCCTCCGGAGTACGTCGCCCGGCAGACCCGGCGGGTGGAGGCCGAGAGCGAAGGCGAGCGCGATGAGCTGGCCAGGATGCTGATCCAGGGGGGGTACATGCGTACCCCGGTCGTGGAGGATCCCGGCACCTTCGCGCTGCGGGGGGCGCTGCTGGACGTGTGGCCGCCCTCGTCGCCGGAGCCGGTGCGCATCGAGTTTTACGGGGATCTGGTGCTGTCGATGAAGGCGTTCGAGCCGGAGAGCCAGCGGACGATCCGGGACGTGGGGGAGGTGGTGCTGGCGCCGGTGCGGGAGGGGGTCGGGACGGAGGCGACGGCGGCGCGGGTGAAGGAGGCGATCCACGATCTGTGCGACGCCCATGCGTGGCCGACCAGCAAGGCGAGGGCGCTGTTCGAGGACGTGCTGTCGGGGCGCCCGTTCTCCGGGTCGGACGGCTTCTTGCCGGCGTTCACGGGGCTGACGTCGATCCTGGAGTACGTGGGGCCGGAGGTGGCGCTGGTGCTGGAGGACCCGGCGGCGCTGGTGAGGGCGATCCGGGACGAGCTGGGGCGGGCCATGGCGGACGAGGGGCTGCGGCTGGAGACGCCGCATTTCCCCCGGGATGCGTTCTATTTCTCCGAGCCAGAGCTGGCGGATCGGCTCCAGGAGCGCGGTCTCCTGTGCCTGCACCGCGGCAGTGTCTCCGGGAGCGTGGAGGCGGAGGATCTGGAGGCGCTGGAGTCCGCGCCGCAGGACGCGCCGACCCTGGACGCGCGGACCCACGACGACCTGGAGCGCGCCGGGAAGCAGGCGCGCAAGGAGCGGGGGAAGGCCGGGACGCTGGAGCCGCTGGTGCGGAGGATCCACGCCTGGGCAGAGGCCGGGCTGGTGGTGGCGCTGTCGGCGCGGGCGGAGACCCAGGCGGAGCGGCTGACCGCGCTGCTGCGCCACGCGGGGGTGAACTGCCGGAACCGGGTGGGGCGCTTCGAGCTGGGGTGGCTCCAGGAGCCCGGGTCGCGGGGGGTGGCGCAGATCGTGGTGGGCCCGCTGAGCAGGGGGGCGGTGCTACCAGGGGAGGGCCTGGTGCTGGTGACCGAGGAGGAAGTCTTCGGCTCCCGGGCGCACCGGGCGGCGCGGCGCGAGCGCAAGGGGAAGGACAAGGCCAGGGCGTTCCTGGAGGACCTGCGGGCCCTGGAGGTGGGCGACCACGTGGTCCACTCGGAGCACGGGATAGGCCGCTACCACGGCCTGGTGCACCGGGAGGTGAACGGGCACACCGTCGACCTGCTGGTGGTGGAGTACAGCGGAGGAGACCGGCTCTACCTGCCGGTCTACCGGCTGAACCAGATCCAGAAATTCTCCGGCGCGGAGGGCGCGCCCAGGCTGGACAAGCTGGGCGGGTCGACCTTCGCCAAGACCAAGGTGAAGGCGGAGAAGCAGGCCCGGCAGATGGCGGACGAGCTGCTGCGCCTCTACGCCGAGCGCCAGTCGATCCCGGGGCATGCGCTGCCGGAAGCGGACGACGAGTACGCCGCCTTCGAGGCGACCTTCCCCTTCGACGAGACGCCGGATCAGGCCCGCGCCATCCGGGATGTGCTGGACGACCTGGAGTCCAGTCGACCCATGGATCGGCTGGTGTGCGGGGACGTGGGGTTTGGCAAGACGGAGGTGGCGATCCGGGCGGCGTTCCGGGTGGCGATGGCGGGGCGGCAGGTGGCGGTGCTGTGCCCGACGACGGTGCTGGCGCAGCAGCATTTCCTGAACTTCCAGGCGCGCTACCGGGACTACCCGATCCGGGTGGGCGCGCTGTCGCGGTTCCAGACGAAGGGGGAGATGGACGCGGTGCTGAGGCAGGTGAAGGAGGGGTCGCTGGACGTGGTGGTGGGGACGCACCGGCTGCTGTCGAAGGACATCCATTTCAAGAACCTGGGGCTGCTGGTGGTCGACGAGGAGCAGCGGTTCGGGGTGACGCACAAGGAGCGGATCAAGCAGCTACGGCGGAACATCGACGTGCTGACGCTCTCGGCGACGCCGATCCCGAGGACGCTGCAGATGGCGGTGACGGGGCTGCGGGACATGTCGCTGATCACCACGGCGCCGGTGGATCGGCGGGCGATCCGGACCATCGTGACGCGCTTCGACGACCAGGTGATACGCGAGGCGGTGCGCCGGGAGCTGGGCCGAGGCGGGCAGGTGTTCTACGTGTTCAACCGGATCGAGGGGCTCTACGAGCGGGCGGCGAAGCTCCAGCAGCTCGTCCCCGAGGCCCGCGTCGTCGTCGCCCACGGCCAGATGTCCGAGGTGGCGCTGGAGCAGGCGATGCTCGACTTCGTGGAGGGGAAGTTCGACGTGCTGTGTGCCACGGCGATCATCGAGAGCGGCCTGGACATCCCCCGGGCCAACACCATCCTCATCGACCGGGCGGACCTCTTCGGCCTCGCGCAGCTCTATCAGCTCCGGGGCCGCGTCGGTCGCTCGCGGGAGCGGGCCTACTGCTACCTGATCGTCCCCCCCGCCAGCGCGATGACCGACGAGTCCCGGGCGCGCATCGAGGCCCTGGAGCGCCACACGGAGCTGGGCTCCGGCTTCCAGGTCGCCAGCCTCGACCTGGAACTGCGCGGCGGCGGCGACCTCCTCGGGGCCGAGCAGAGCGGGACCGTGGCCAGCGTGGGCTTCGACCTGTTCTGCCACATGCTCCAGGACGCGGTGCGCCAGCTCCGGGGCGAGGACGTGGTGGCGGACGTCGAGCCGGACCTCAACTTCGACGTGGAGGCGCTGCTTCCGGAGCAGTACATCGACGAGGTGGGCGTGCGGCTGTCGCTCTACAAGCGGCTGGCGTCGGCGGACGACGAGGCCGAGGTGCAGGAGATCGCCGCCGAGATGGAAGATCGCTTCGGCCCTCCCCCCCGGGAGGCGAAGAACCTCGTCGCCCAGATGCGGATCAAGACGGAGCTGCGCAGGCTCCGGGTGCTCGGCTGCGACGCCTCCGCCCGCTCCGTCACCCTGCACCTGCGCGACGACACGCCCCTCGATCCTGCCAAGGTCATGGCGTTGATCCAGAAGAAGGGCTCTCCCTACCGGATGACCCCGGACATGAAGCTGACGCGGCGCTTCGGTGACGAGCAGGCGGACGGCCTGCAAAACGCCGAGATCGTCCTGCAGGATCTTGCCGGCTGCCTCCGCTCGTGAGCCTGCGCTTGCCCACAAATCCTCCGGTGTAGGGTGTTCGCCCGATACCCACCCGGGTCAGGAGCCGCGAAGCTGTCTCCGATGCGCCCTGGAGCCTCGTCCGCTCTGGTGCTGTTGGCCATGGGCTTCCTTGCTTCCTCCGCTCGCGCCGAAGACACCGTCCCCCCCGCCGATTCGGTGGTGATCCGCGCTCGTCCTGGCGACGGGGGGCCCGCCTCCGGACGCGCGCGGACCCGGACCACCCGCCGGGACATGGACGAGCGGCTGCCCCGGTCCGCCCCGGACGCGCTCCGCTACGAGCCCGGGGTATTTGTCCAGCAGACCGGCCACGGGCAGGCGTCGCCGTTCCTCCGCGGGCGCACCGGGCAGCAGACGGTGCTGCTCTTCGACGGGATCCGCCTCAACACCAGCACCTACCGCCAGGGCCCCAACCAGTACTTCTTCACCGTCGACGCCCGCTCGGTCCGGGCCATCGAGACCACCCGCGGCGGGGCGTCCACGCTGTACGGCTCCGATGCGCTTGGTGGCGTCATCGAGGCGCTCCCTCTCGAACCCTCGTTCCAGGAAGGAGCGGGCCGGGTCATTCGCCCTCGGACGATGCTCCGCTACGCCAGCGCCGACTCGTCCTTCGGCCAGCGCGTGCAGGCGGACGCCCAGCTCTCCGACCGGCTCCAGGGCTTGGTGGGGGCCGGCTACCAGCGTGCAGGGAGGCTCCGGAGCGGCGGGATCGTCCGGGGTGCGGACGGGCAGCCGGCGCTTGTCCCTCGCTTCGAGGAGGACGAGAAGACCCAACTCGGCACCGGCTACCGGGAGGTGACCGGCGACGGTCGGCTCGTCTACCGCCTTGGCCCCGCCACCCGGCTGGTGGGGGCCGTCTACGCTTACCGCCAGTACGACGCTCCCCGGACGGATCAATGCCCCGCGCCCGGGGCGCTGCGCGACGTCTGCCTCAACGTCGACGAGCAGTTCCGCACCCTGGGCTACGTCGCCTTGCAGGGGGACCTCGGGGCCGTCGGCCACGCCAGCCAGATCGCCCTCTCGTTCCAGCGGCAGCACGAGCGCCGGACGCTCCGCCGACCGTCGTCGATCTCGATCCGGCTCAACAACGTCGGCCGCGACGACGTGAACACCTACGGCGCCACCGTGAAGCTGGGCACGCGCCCGGTCCTCCTCGCCCCCGGCGCCGAGGGACGCCTCGACTACGGCGCTGACCTCTACCACGACACCGTGGACTCCGCGGCCTTCGAGCAGTTCGTTGACCTCGGCATCACCCGCCGCCAGTCCCGCGGGCAGTACCTGGATGGTTCTTTTTATACCCAGGGCGGGGGATTCCTGCGGGGAGAGGCGTCGATGCTGCGCCGCCGGCTGATCGCCCGGGCCGGGGGTCGGGTGGGCGGGGCGAGGGCGAGGGCGCCGGAGGATCCGGAGTCGGGGACGAGCGCGGTGGCGCAGTCGTACCTGCTGCTGGCGTCCACGGCGGGGCTGGAGGTGGTGGCGACGCCGTGGCTATCGGTGCTGGTGAACGCGGATCGGTCCATCCGCGCGCCGAACCTGGACGACCTGACGGCGAGGCAGCAGACAGGGCCCGGGTTCCAGTACGAGAACCCGGGACTGCGTCCGGAGGTGGGCACCACGACGGAGGTGGGGGTGCGCCTGGATGGCGACCACGTCTCGGCGGAGGTGTGGGCGTTCCGGTCCCTGCTGGAGTCGGCGATCACGCGGGTGATCCGGGGGGCGTGCCCGAGGAACACGTCCCAGTGCAACAGCTCGTGGTACGTCTACCAGCTCATCAACGTGGCGGGGCTCTCGGAGCTGCGGGGGATCGAGGGAGCACTGAAGGCGCGGGTGGAGCGATGGTCGCTGCGGGCGAGCTTCGCGGCCACCCGCGGCGATGGCCCCGACCCGGTGAACCCCGGGGGGGAGCGGGTGCCGCTGTCGCGGGTACCTCCGGTGAACGGCACCGTGGAACTGCGCCATGACCTGCGGCGGGAGCTGTACCTGGGGGCGTCGCTGCGATGGGCGCTCCGGCAGGATCGCCTTGCCATCACGGACCGGAGCGATGCCCGCATCCCGCTGGGGGGGACGCCGGGCTTCGCCGTCGTCGACGCCCGGGCGGGGCTGCGACTACGGCGGGAGCTGCTCGCATCCCTGGTCGTCGAGAACGTCACCGACGCTCCCTACCGCATCCACGGCTCCAGCATCAACGGGCCGGGGCGGGGCGTCCTCCTGCAAATCGAATCCGGACTCTTACTTCCCGAGGAATCCCGACATGAAGCTGCGTCATCCCTTCCGTTTCGCCCTCGTCCTGGCCCTCTCCGCTGCCGTCCTCGCCGGTTGCGAGGAGGATGACCCGGTGGAGAGTAACCCCACCCCGCAGGCTGGCTCTTCCGGGGCCGCAGGCTCCTCGGGCGCCGCCGGGAGCGGCGGGAGCGATGGGGGTTCTGGTGGCTCGCAGCAGGCCGGTTCCGGCGGGAGCGATGGCGGTTCCGCGGGCTCCGGCGGGGACGCGGGGGCCGGGGGAGGGGCGCCGGTCTGCGAGGTGTCGCCGGACGACTACCAGCCGCGGGTGGATGGTTCGGCGAAGGATACGTGGCCGGCGTGCATCTCCGACAGCAACGTCTACACGCCGGTGGAGCCGAACATCAGCACGCTGGCCCGGATCGCGGCCTTCGAGAAGATCGCCGAGCGGCTGGGCTTCGGGACGGACAAGGTACCTGCGGCCCTGGATTTCGTCGATTCGCTCTCGGACTACACGGTGCCCGAGGGGCTCGAGTCCCGGGTGGTGCGCCGGGAGGATGAGCACTACCCGCCGGCGAGCAAGAAGTGCCAGGACATGACCGTGGAAGAGCTGGCCGCCAACCCGGACCGGTGCGTCGGTCCGGCGAAGATCGCTCCGCTGCTCAAGGCGGCCTTCGAGGGCGGAGCCAAGGGGGAGGAGCCTCGGCTCAACGCGGCGCGGATCGAGGCGGGGCTCCTCTGGTTCCTCTTCCTGTCGGTCTACAAGGAGGCGGTCACCTGCTCCGCCGCCCCGAAGGACTGCGACTCATCGACGGCGTACTACGCGGGCTCCATCGTCCGCGACGACGCCAAGGGGCTCTCGAAGTACGTCCGCGCGCTGGAGCAAGGGACCCACGACCGGGTCTTTGACGGCAACCTGGCGGTGCGCTGCTGGCGCGACCTGGACAAGAGCACCGACGGCAAGGATCTGGAGCCCGCGCTCCACGCCCGGGCGCTGGCGCAGCTCGACAAGGCGCTTCACAAGGGCGTGGCGGCGGTGGTGAAGGCGCAGCTCCAGAAGCTCTCGTCGCCGCTGGGGGACGCCGCGCGGATACACGTCGAAATCCTTGGAAATTCGCTGCTCCGGGAGGCGAAGGTGCGGGACGCGGCGAAGGCGGCGATCCTGGAGGCAGAGCTGAAGAAGCTGCCGAATCCGGACGTGAAGGCGGCGACGGACGCCCTGGACGCGCTGTTCCCTTGCCCGTGAGCGGGGCGCACGGCCCCTGGCGTTCTGGTAGGATGGCCCTTCTTGCAAGGAAGGAGCCTGTACCTTGGACGTTCCGTTTCGTGAGCTGCTCGACCTGCTGATCCGGTGGATCCACCTGATCGCAGGAATCATGTGGATCGGCAACTCGATGCTCTTCAACTGGCTCGACCGGAACCTGATCAAGGTCTCCGACCGGGAGGGCCACGAGGGGGAGATCTGGCTGCTCCATAGCGGCGGCTTCTACCAGGTCGAGAAGAAGCAGCTCGCCCCCAACGAGATGCCCGCGGTGCTCCACTGGTTCAAGTGGCAGAACGGGGTCACCTGGCTGAGCGGCATCTCGCTGCTGGTGGTGGTCTACTACCTGGGCGGCGGCGCCCTGATGGTCGACCCTGCGGTTTCCGCCCTGGATCCCCTAGCCGCCATGGGCATCGGCCTCGGCTCCATCGTCGGCTCATGGGTCATTTACGACCTTCTCTGGCGCTCGCCGCTGGGGAAGAGGGGGTTGCCGGCGGCGATCCTGTCCTTCGGGCTGCTGTTCGCGGTGGCCTTCGGGCTGACGCGGGTGTTGAGCGGGCGGGCGGCGTACATTCACGTGGGGGTGATCCTGGGGACGCTGATGACGGGGAACGTGTGGATGGTGATCCTCCCGTCGCAGCGGGAGCTGGTGCAGGCGACGCAGGAGGGGCGCAAGCAGGATCACGCGATCGCGATGCGGGCGAAGCAGCGGTCGATCCACAACAATTACATGACGTTTCCGCTGCTGTTTCTGATGATCAGCAACCACTACGCGAGCACCTACGGCAACGCGTTCAACTGGGCGGTGCTGTTCGTGCTGATGATCTCCAGCGCGCTGGTGCGTCATTTCATGAACATCCGCTTCACCTACGCGCGGTGGATGCCGGCGGCGTCGGCGGCGGTGTTCTTCGGGCTGACGGGGCTGTTCCTGCTGACGGCGCGCCGTGTGCAGCCGGTGGCGGCGGGGGAGCCGGTGGCGTTCGCGGAGGCGCAGGCGATCGTGCAGTCGCGGTGCACGACCTGCCACAGCGCGTCGCCGACGGACGACATCTGGAAGTCGGCGCCGAGCGGGATCGTCTTCGACTCGGCGGAGTCGATCGTGCGGCTGGCGCCGCGGATCAAGGAGCGGGTGGTGCTTCAGAAGACGATGCCGCTGGCGAACAAGACGGGGATCACCGAGGCGGAGCGGGAGAAGCTCCGTCGCTGGGTGGACCAGGGGGCCAAGGGGCCGTGAGCCGGGCCATGCTGCTGGGGTTGCTCTCCGATACGCACACGCTCCACCGGCGCCTCGCGCTGCCGCCGGTCGACCTGCTGGTGCATGCGGGGGACGTCTCCCGGCGAGGGACCGGGGGGGAGATCCTGGATTTCCTCGACTGGTACGGGGAGCAGGAGGCCCGGGCCCGGGTGCTGGTGGCCGGGAACCACGATTTCTGGGCGGAGGCCAACCCCGAGGAGATGCGCCGCCTCTGCCGGGAGCGGGGGATCCATTACCTGCAGGACGAGGGGGTCGAGGTGCTGGGGCTCCGCGTGTGGGGGTCGCCGGTGACGCCGTACTTCCGGGGGATGGCCTTCAACCGGGAGCGCGGCGCCGCCAGCCGGGCCCACTGGGAGCGGATCCCCAAGGACCTCGATCTCCTGGTCACCCACGGCCCTCCCCACGGCGTCCTGGATCGCACCTTCCTCGGCCTGCGGGTCGGCTGCGAGGAACTGCGCGCCGCCGTGCTGGAGCGTCCCCCGAGGCTGCACGTGTTCGGGCACATCCACGAGGAGGCGGGGGCCACGCGGCTCCCGGGGGTCCCGACCTGGTTCCACAACGCGGCGCGCCTGGGGATGCCGCCGTCGCGGGGGGTGAGGCCCGCGGTGCTCCTCTCGCTAGAAGAAACGTAGCCACTTCAGTGGCCGTGGCGGTGGGTGTAAAACCAGAGGACGAGCAGGACCAGCAGGGCGCCGGTGCCGCCGAGCATGGCGAGGGCGAGGGGGTCCGGGTGGAGGCGACGGTAGAGGTCGCGGGCGGCGCGGGCCACCTCCGGGTCGTCGGCGCGCTCGGCCAGGCGGGGAGCCTCCTCGAAGACGAGGGCGTGGTTGCCGTCGAGGAAGGCCGCGAGCAGCCGGTCCAGCTCCGGGTCGCGGGGGTAGGCCCTGGCGAAGGGAGGACGGTACGGCAGGGCCGGGGGAGCGTCGGGCGGATCCGTTGCGGCGGTGGGGGGCTCTTCCGGCTCGGCCATGGGGGACTTCTACCCCACCAGAGGCCCCGGTCCAACGAGTTGGTTGCGGTCCTGGCGCCGCCGACTACCCTGCGCCCACCGTGTCGGAAGAGAACAAGGAAGAGGCGCGCGAGGCGCCCAGGGCAAGCCAGGCGCCGTCCGGCGGGGGGCGAGGGCTGATCATCGGCTTGCTGGGCGCCGCAGTGGGGGCAGCTGCCTTCTACGGCTACCAGCGCTTCGAGGAGAAGACCCGGGCCGAGGCGGTGGTGAAGGGCTGCGCGAACGGGCAGGTCATCCCTTGCCGCCAGCTCTGCGAGCGCACCCCTGCGGACCCCAAGGCCTGCCTCACCGTGGCCACCGCGATGGATAAGGGCAACGGGGTGGACAAGGACCAGGCCGGCGCCGCGTCCCTCTTCCGCAAGGCCTGCGACGCCGGCGAGGCGGAAGCCTGCGCACAGCTGGGCCGGGCCCAGTTCAATGGCCGGGGGATCCCCAGGGACGCGCCCGCGGCTGCGGCGAACTTCAAGAAGGCCTGCGACGGCGGCAGCGGCCTGGGCTGTGCCGGTTACGGCCACATGCTGGCCCGGGGCGAGGGAGGGCTCGCCAAGGACGAGGCCAAGGGCGTCGAGTTCTTCAAGATCGCCTGCGACAAGAAGGAGCCCCGCGGCTGCGCCGACCTGGGTACCGCTCACCTCAACGGCATCAGCGTCCCCAAGGACGAGGCCAGGGCCATGCAGCTCTTCGAGGAGAGCTGCTCCAAGGACGCCGAGCGCGGCTGCCTCGGCAAGGCGGTGATGCTCTTCAACGGCCAGGGGGTCACCCGCGACGAGAAGACCGCCGTGGAGATCTTCCGCAAGGTCTGCGACGGCGACGCCAAGGAGGCCTGCGCCTACCTCGGCGTCGCCTACGCCACCGGTCAGGGTGTCGAGCCCAACCTCAACCGCGCCGCTGCCTGGTTCCAGGACGCCTGCGAAGGCGCCCCCCCTGCCGGCTGCGCGCAGCTCGGCGAGCTCTACCTGACCGGACAGGGGGTCCAGCCTGACCCCAAGCGGGGGCTCCAGTACATGCAGCGGGCCTGCGACCATGGGCTCCCCGAGGGGTGCGTGCAGGTCGGTCGAGCGCTGCTCTCCGGAGCACCAGGCTTCTCCCGCGATCTGGACAAGGGCGCCACGCTCATCAAGGATGCCTGCGGCAAGGGGAGCATCATCGGCTGCACGGAGCTGGCCCGGCTGGAGATGCAAGGGGGCCTCGGGGGGATCAAGGAGGACAAGCCCGGGGCCCTCAAGCGCGCCAAGGAGGCCTGCGAGGGGAACTACCCTCCGGCCTGCACGCTCTACGGCGGCCTGCTGGCCGAGGGGCTGGTGGACGGCAAGCGCGACCCCGGGGTGGCCTACGAGATCTTCCAGAAGGCGTGCAAGCAGGGGGAGCGGGATGCCTGCGCCTTCGCCGGGATGATGCTGGCGGAGGGGCAGGGGACCAAGAAGGATCTGGTGGAGGGCCTGCGCTTGCTGGAGACCGCCTGCGAGAAGATGGCGTCGATCCAGGGCTGCGCCATGTACGCCAAGGCGCTGGTGCTGGGGGCCGACGGCAAGGTGAGCATGGCCAAGGGGGTGAAGCTGGCGGAGGAGCTGTGCGTCCAGGGAGAGCCCCAGTCGTGTCTGCTGGCCGCGGGGGGGTACATCGAGGGGAGGGGGGTCAAAAAGAGCATGGAGAAGGGGGCCGAGATCCTGGTAGCAGCCTGTGCGGCGGGGTATCCTCCGGCCTGCCAGCTTGAGAAGCAGGTCGAGAAACAGGAGCCTGATTTGATCAAGGACATCAAGAAGAAGCAAAAGGCCCGGATCGCTGCCGCAGCGGCGGCCTCCGGCGTGCCCCCTGTGGCCGGTTCCACCCCTTCCCCGGCGGCGAGCGCGCCGCTCCAGCCATGAAGCGGGCGTGGTTGCTGGTGGCGGTGGCGCTGGCCGGGTGCAAGTCGGAGGCGAAGCCTGCGGCGACCCCGGCGGGGCTGGCCTACGAGATGAACTCGATGCGGTGGCTGCCGCCGGGGGATGACATCGTCTACGCCTACAAGACCGAGGACCTGGTGACCAGGAACACCGGGGTGATGAGCCTGCGGCTGCGGCATGCGATGGGGGACACGGTGGACCTGGTGACCTCCCAGTTCTCCGAGACGCTACGCTACCAGGACAACGGGATCCTGCGGGAGCGCACCGGGACGCTGCTGCTCAAGACCCCGCCGGAGCCAGGGACCAAGTGGATCTCCGGGCCCCGGGTGACCGCGCGGGTGGTGCGGGCAGGGCTCCGGGTGGCGGTGGAGGCGGGGACCTTCGAGGGGTGCATCGAGGTGCTCGAGGAGCGTCCGGTGCCGGTGCCCAGCACCATCACCACCACCTTCTGCCCGGACGTCGGCATCGTCCTCATCGAGACCCTGGCCAAGGAGCCGCCGATCCGCGAGCGCGTCGAGCTTCGCAGCTTCGGCAAGGCGATCGACCTCTCTCCCAAATGAGACCCCCCCCCCTCCGGATCGCTGCGGGGGCGCTGGCCCTGGCGGCGTTGATGCTGCCCTCCTGCCAGAAGAAGCAGCCCAACTTCGGTCCGTCGGAGGCCCAGATCCGCACCGACCGGCTGGGGAAGCTCCGCAACGAGATCCTGGCGCTGACGCCGCCGACCGGGTGTGACAAGGTCGCCGAGTGCAAGGTGATCGGCGTCGGCTACAACCGCTGCGGCGGGCCCCGGCAGCACGTGGTCTACTGCGGCAAGGGGGCCGACGAGGCGGCGCTCCAGGAGAAGACCGAAGAGCTGCGCAGGCTCGAAGAAGAAGAGGCGCAGCTCCAGGGGGAGCCCCCGCCCTGCAAGAAGGTCGAGCCCCCCCCGGTCGAGCTGGCGGACAAGAGTTGTCGGGCCAAGATCTGATCCCGCGCACCAGGGCCAGCCACGACGCTAGACCATCGGCTGCTGGCCTGTCGCCTCGGTGACGGAGAACCAGATCTCCCCGGTCGGGTTCATCCGCTTGTGGATGGAGGTCACCAGCGTCAAAGGGATGTGGGTGAAGCGCCGGTGCCAGCGGCCCACCACCAGATCCGTCTTCCCGGCGAGGGCTGCATGCACCGCGTGGCGGGCGAGGGCGTCGCAGAAGATGCTGTCGCTGGCGTTGGCGGCGACGCTACGGATCATGTAGCTCGGGTCGATGTACTTGAGCGACAGCGGGATGCGGCGCTCCTTGAAGTGGTGGGTGATCGCGTCCCGCAGGTGGGCCCCGATGTCCAGGTCGGCGCTGGCGTAGCGCAGGTTCCCCGACGCGTCGCGCTCGCCCTCGCCCCCGAGCAGTGCTGCACCGCAGCCCTCCGCGACGACGATGACCGCGTGGCTGCGCTGCGCCAGGCGCGCCTCGAGGGCCGCGAGCAGCCCGCGGGGGCCGTCGAGGCGGAACGGGACCTCCGGGACCAAGCAGAAATTCACCTCACGGCTGGCCAGGGTGGCGGCGGCGGCGATGAAGCCCGCGTCCCGCCCCATCAGCTTCACCAGCCCCACGCCATTGTGGGTCGCCAGCGCCTCGACGTGGGCTGCATCCACCGCCTGACGCGCCACCTCCACCGCCGTCTCGAAGCCGAAGGTCCGGTCCACGTAGGGGACATCGTTGTCGATGGTCTTGGGGACCCCGACCACGGCGATCTTCAGTCCCCGGCGCTCCGCCTCCTGGCAGATGGCATGGGCCCCACGCAGCGTCCCGTCTCCTCCCACGGGGAACAGCACGTTGACCCCCCGCTCCGCCAGGAAGTCGACCATCTCGGAGGGATCTTGCTTGCCCCGGGACTGGCCCAGGAGGCTCCCGCCTTGCTGGTGGATGTGCGCCACGGTCTCCGGGGTCAGCGCCAGCGGCTCCTTCCCCTGGTGTGTCATCCCCTCGTAGCCGTAGCGGAAGCCGAGGATCCGGCGGACACCGTACTTGTGATGTAGCTCCAGCACCAGCGAGCGGACCACGTTGTTGAGGCCCGGGCACAGGCCCCCGCAGGTGACGATCCCGGCGGTGACCTCGGCCGGGTCGAAGAAGAGGTATTCCCGGGGGCCTCCCGCCTCGAACCAGCGGGGCTCCCGGTGGGATTGCCCGTCGATCTGCTCGATCTCGAAGGCGACCCGCGTCCGATCATCGACGTACCCAGGAAGCGGCGCCCCCAGCCTCAAAGGGGAGGGAATCCGCGCCTCCCCCAGCGTCTTCACCTTCAGCTCTTCCGCCTGTGGCATGGCCCCTCTGTTGCCCTTGCTCACACCTCGCAGCAAGCCCGTTTTCCCCGGGAGATCCCTCCTCAGCGCCCGTTGTCCTGGGAGACGCAGGTGAGCTCTCCGACCCAGGGAACCGGCTGACCCGTGGCACCGCGCACGTAGAACGTCCCGGGGATCCACCTCCAGCGGTCGACCATCACGTCCACCTCCTCGTAGCGCTGGTACAGCTCGTTCCAGCGCACCACCCGCTGTACCTCGCCGTCCACGATCCGTGCCTTTCGCTCCCGGGCGAGGCGCGGCGCCGCGTAGTAGAGCGCTCCGGGAGGCTCCCTGCACCATCGTCCTTGCTCCCAGACCCAGCGCCGGGTCATCGGCTGGTAGAGCCACTGGCCGTCGAGCCACACGTACCCGGCGGGGGCGGGGGTCAGCTCCTCCACCTCCACCGGCGGCGGCGGCGTCTCGACCTCCTGCCAGCGATCCAGGGGCGTCGGGTGCTCCCCGGAGCGCGGCGTGGGCACTCGGGAGGAGGCGCCGCAGCCGAGCAGCACCGCCGCCAGCCACCCCGCGCGCCACCAGGTCACCACAGCAACGCCAGGTAGCCGTCGAGCCAGTCCCGCCCGACCAGGAGGTACTCCAGGGTCGCCAGCGCCAGGAAGGGACCGAACGGCATGCGTGCTCCCAGGGCCCCTCCGCCCTCCTCGAAGAGCGGATCTTCCTTCAACTCGGCCTGGGCGGCGGCTTGCTCCTCCGGGGGCAGGGCAGCGATCTCCGCCAGGATGGCGTCCCGCTCCCGCTGCACCGCCGCCGGGTCTTCCAGCTTCCCCTTGACGATGAACTGGAGCAACGCCGCGATGGTTCCCTGGAACGCCCCCGCCAGGAACACGAACACCGCCCCCCGGAACCCGAACCAGGCCCCCGCCATCATCACCAGCTTGGCGTCCCCCATGGCCATGCCGGTGCGCCCCCGGAGCTTCCGGTAGAGCACGTCGAAGGGGAGCCACACCAGCAGGAAGCCGCCCAGCGCCCCTAGCGCCGTGTCCGCGTGGGTCAGCGGAGGACGGAACGACGTGGTGAGGAACCCCACCGCCGCACCCCCCAGGGAGATCCCGTCGGGGATGTACAGGTGCTCGATGTCGATGAACGACACCGCCACCAGGGCCAGGGCCAGGGCCAGGTCCGCCCCGAAGATCGCCAGCGCCCGCCCCAGCGACGTGTCCGCAGGGAGCCTGAGCACGATGATCTCCACGATGGCCCAGGCCAGCAGCCCACCCATCGCCTCTACCAGTGGGTACCTCGGCGAGATCGGCGCCCCGCAGCACCGGGCCTTCCCTCGCAGCAGGAGCCAGCCCAGAACCGGCAGGTTGTCGAGGATCCGGATGGGTGTATTGCAGGATGGACAGTGGGAGGGGGGACTCACCACGCTCATCCCCGCGGGAACCCGGTGGATCACCACGTTGAGGAAGCTACCCCACAGGAGCCCGAAGAGCGGCCCGAAGATGCGGAACAGCAGCGGAGGAAATTCACCGAGGACCGGCACGCCCCGTCGGTGTACCACCCCCCCGCCCCCGCGGCGAGATCACCGCGCCAGCACCCGCGACGAGCGTTGCTGGCTCCCCGCACGCCGAGGCTCCTCGGCTCACGCAGGTGCCCGGCGTCGCGGTTTGGGCCCACCTCGACCTTTGCCCAGCGTTCGTCGACACTCCTGCCATGCGCTGGTCCCCGCCGGTTGAGTTGTCCCCCTCCGAGAGCCGTCTCTGCGACCGCCTCTCTACCCATCGTCGCTTTTTCCGATTTTTGCGCCTGCACCGCCACCGGTTGCCCGACGACGCCTTCCAGGACCAGCTCACGGCCCTCTACGCCGACAAGCCTCGCAGCACCCCACCCAAAACTCCTGCTCCGCTTGTCCTCGCCGTGCTCTTGCAGGCCTATACCAAGGCCTCCGACGAGGATGTCATCGATGAACTTCATGACACTCGTGTTCCGCCGTTGGGTGAGGCCGTCCGTTCCGACGTCTCGGGAGGCCGTCCTGAGGCGTCGTGGTGGCCTGCGAGGGGCGGGATGGCGAGATCCTCCGGTGGCGAGCCGCCACCCGTCCGCCACCCCTTTCGCCACCTTCCGCCACTCTACCTTCTCGTTTTCCCTGGATTTTTGGCCTCCGAAGGCTGGCACGCTGTCCGCATGGTCTGTCGCCCATGCCGACCACGGAACACGAGGCGCTGGCGGAGCTCTTCCGCTTTCAACCTGCGCTCGCCGTCGCCCTGCTCCGCGACGTGCTGGGCCTCCCTGTCCCGGAGCATGCCTCCTTCGACCTGCCGGAGACCGACTTCACCCAGGCGATGACCACCGAGTACCGCGCCGACCGCGTCATCCTCCTCAAGGACCGACGCGGCAAGGCCGTGCTCTCGGTGATCGTGGAGGTGCAGCGGGGCATCGACCCGAGGAAGCGCAGGAGCTGGCCGGTGTACGTGGTCGTGCAGCAGGCGCGGCTTGCGTGCGACGCGGTGCTGCTGGTGCTTTGCCTCGACGACGAGACCGCTGCCTGGGCGAGGCAGCCTATCAACCTGGGGTTCGGGCAGCGGATCTGCCCGCAGGCGGTGGGACCAGGGGCCCTACCGGCGATCCGAAGTCGGCAGAAGGCTGCGCGCCTGCCGGAACTCGCGGTGCTGAGCGCGATGACCCACGGCAATGACGAACCCGATGGGTTGCAAACGGTGCTGGCAGCCATCATCGCCCTGGCGCGCCTCGACGACGAGCGGGCCCGCTTTTACACTGACCTGATCCTGGCGAGACTGAACGAGCGCGTGCGCAACGCGCTGGAGGCGCTGAACATGCAAGGCTACGAGTA
>CAZSDX010000073.1:0-18009 GCA_964605685.1 uncultured Polyangiaceae bacterium | reverse complement strand
TCGCTGCTGCCCCCTTGCGCCGCGCTCCCTCCTCCTCCGCCCGCGCCGGCCAGGGTCCCTGCGGCCCCGGAGGCGGCCTGCGGCGGCTCTTCCTCGCCGGAGCCGCAGGCCGAGATCAGCGCGAGGGAGAAGAAAAGAAGCCAGGGTCTCGTATGCCGGATCACCCTCGCATCCTACCAGATCGCCCCTCCCGCGCCGTGACAACCTCGAATTCAGGCCCCTCTCCCCTCCACTTTTCTACCGGAAACTCCGACGGAGACCGAAGGATGTGGTTCCATACACCCATGAGGACCTTCCATACTTCAACGGCGACCCTGCTCCGGGGCGCCTTCTCCCTGGCGTTGCTGGCGCTGGCCTCCGGCTGTGTGGTCTCGTCGTCCCCGTCCCGGGGACCGAACCGGCAGGGACCTTACAACCAGCCGGGCTACAACCAGGGGCCGCCACCTCCGGGGCCCGCCGGGCAACCCGCCCCGGCAGGCTCCCCGGAGGCCGTCGTGCACGCGGCGGTGCAGGCGGCGCTCCGCAACGATTTCCAGGCGTACCTGACGCTGGTCCACAGCCAGGAGAAGAGCAACGCCAAGCAGGTAACTCAGATCGAGCAGTTCTCCTGGAAGCGCTTCGTCAACCAGGCCCGCTGGTACCTGGACAACAGCGGGAACGTGTACGTCGAGCGCCGCAACCAGGAGGGGCAGGACCTCATGCTCTACATGCGCGACTTCTACAACGCGGGGCGCATGCCCCCGCCGATGCGGCTCCGCCCGGACCAGGGGCAGTGGCGCATCGCCTCCAACTCGCTCTGATCGCCCCTCAGCGCCCCGCGAAGAGGCTGGTGAAGGCCGGGTGCGCCTCCAGGGCGTCGGCCCACGACCGCAGCAGGGCGTTGGCCCGCGCGTCCTTCATGGTGGCGAGCTCCTCGTAAAGCTGGCGCCCTCGCTCCGCGCGGCTCGCCGGCGCGTCCTCCGCGGTCTCCACCAGCGCCAGGGAGATCGACCCCAGCAGGCCGAGCAGCTCCCGCCCGAGCACCCGGAGCCACAGGATCCGCTCGAGCTGGGCCTCCGTCGGGTCGGACGCCAGCGGAGCGGCGGCCTCGGACTCCAGCAGCGGGAGCCGCGCTGCCTCCCGGGCCGTGGGCCGCTGCTCCAGCAGGGCGAGGGCGTCGGGGGACGAGCTGATGGCCGGGCCGTCGTTGCCCTCCTGGAGCGCGTAGCTCCAGCCGAGCAGATCGAGGTACGACTCGAAGGCGTCGCCGCCCTCCGAGAGGTCCGCGGTCAGGGCGATCTCCTGGCTCTCCGGGACCAGCTCGTTGATCCGCTCCAGCATCTTCCGCCGCGCCTTGGTGCGGGCGCGCAGTGCGTCCTTCTCCCGCTCCACGGACCAGAGGAGCGCCGAGGGGCCGGCGGGGAGCAGCCCCACCAGCAGGCTCGCGGAGAGCTCCCCCTGGATCGGCAGTACCACCAGGGCGAGGCGCACCGCCGGAGCGTCGAGGAACACCGCCGGGATCCACCGCTTCCACCAGGTATCCAGGCGGGCCTTGGGGCTGGCCAGGAGCGCGGAGAATTCTTCGAGGAGCACGTCGGGGTCGTCTCCCCGGAGCGAGCGGAGCGCCAGCGCGATGCAGGAGAGCGCGGGGAGCACCCGGGAGGAGCGCTTCTTTTCCAGGAGGCGCGAGGCCCGGATCACGCGAGGGTCTGCGGCGCCGGGGGCCACCGCGAGGGCGCGGAGCTTCCCGGGGTGAAGCAGCAGGCTGCTGGCCTGCTGAGAGGCGGCCTCCAGCACCGGGGAGAGGAGCGTCGCCGGGGTCTCCTTCTCGGACCACCCGGCGGGGGACTTCAGCGCCCGGAGTGCCACGGCGACGTCCTTGGGGGGAGCAGGGGGATCGAGGATCGGCGGCAGCGCGGCGGAGAGCGCGTCGTAGGTGTCCAGTGAGACCCCGGCGAGGGAGATGCCCGCAGGTCGCGGGTCATTTCCTGGCCGGAGGGCCAGGCGAGCCCGGTGCAGCTCCTCCAGGAAGCGCGCCCGGGGACGACCGCGCAGCTCGAAGAGCAGGAACGGATCCCGCTCGATGGCGTCGCCCAGGACGTAGTGGAGCGCGCACAGGTGGGCGCAAGGTGTGGGATCGTAGCAATCGCAGCCGCCGATCAGATCCCCCTTGCGCCGGGGGAGGAGATCGGCCCCCGCCTGGCCGAAGATCCCCGGGAGATCCGCGGGCAACGTCCCCCGGAGGAGATCGGCGAGGAACCGGGCCTGGGAGGCGAGCTGCTTGAAGATGCGCTCCCAGGCAGCGTCCGGGATGGCCTCCACCATGATCCAGGGGGAGAGGGAGTGAAACGAGTCCCACGCGAGGAAGGTAGCCCGCACCGCGGTCCCGTCGATCTCCGGCTCGTAGATGCTCCCTTCCCGGGCCATCGTTACCCCGTTGCGGAACGTGCGTTCGGCCATCGGGACTCCGTAGAAGAAGTCTTCCAGGCCGTGGGAGTAGCGTTGCACCTTCCTGGAGTAGAGAGGATAAATTTCGACCCACCCCTGGGCCCACCAGGAATCGAGGCGCTTCCGGGGGACGACGCTCCTCATCGGCCACCTCGCCTGGCCTTGCCGGGGGAGGAGACGGCGGGTTCGTCCTCGCGGACAGCGTCGGCGGAGAGGGAGAAGAGCTCGCGCAGCTCCGTGTCGCCCATCTCGGTGATCCAGCTCTCACCGGCGCCGATCACCTGGTCGGCGAGGCCTTTTTTCCGGTCGATCATGGCGTCTATTTTCTCCTCGACGGTGCCGGCGCAGACGTACTTGAACACCTGGACGTGCCTGTCCTGTCCGATGCGGTAGGCGCGGTCGGTGGCCTGGTCCTCGACCGCCGGGTTCCACCAGCGGTCGTAGTGGAAGACCTGGCTGGCGGCGGTGAGGTTGAGGCCGGTGCCGCCGGCCTTGAGCGACAGCAAGAAGAGCCTGGGTCCCTTGTCCTCGGCCCTCTGGAAGCGGGCCACCATCTCGTCGCGCTGCTCCCTGGGGGTCTCGCCGTGGAGGTAGAGCACCTCGGTCTTCAGCTCGCGCTTGAGATGCTTGAGCAGCAGCTCGCCCATCTCCCGGAACTGGGTGAAGATCAGGGCCCGCTCGCCTTCCTCCAGGGTCTCGCCGAGCATCTCGGTGAGGCGCGTCAGCTTGCCAGAGCGCCGCGGGAGCGGCCCCGATGCCCGGAGGAAGTGGGCCGGGTGGTTGCAGATCTGCTTGAGCTTGGTCAGGAGCGCCAGGATGAGGCCCTTGCGAGCGATCCCCTGGGCGTCACGGATGGCGGCCATGCTCTCGTCCACGGTGGCCTTGTAGAGGGAGGCCTGCTCGCGGGTCAGCGAGCAAAAAACCTTCATCTCATCCTTGGCGGGGAGGTCCGGGGCGATGGCCGGATCGCTCTTGTGCCTGCGGAGGATGAAGGGCGCCACGATCCGCCGGAGCCTTCCTGCCGCCGCCTCGTCCCGCTGCCGCTCGATGGCGGTCCCGAAGGTCTTCTGGAACGTCTCCTCGGAGCCAAGCAGCCCCGGGTTGGTGAAGTCCAGGATGGACCAGAGCTCCGCCAGGCGGTTCTCCACCGGGGTCCCGGTGAGGGCGAAGCGGTGGCGGGCGTCCAGCTCCCGGGCGGCCTTCGCCGTCGCGGTGTCGGAGTTCTTGATGTTCTGCGCCTCGTCCAGCGCCACCAGCCACCACGGCACCTTCTTCAGCAGCTCCGCGTCGCGCCACAGCAGGCTGTAGGTCGTCAGCACCAGCTTGCCGTCGTGGACGCTCAGCGCTGCCGGGTCCGTCGCCCGCCCTGTCCCGTAGTGGTTCACCACCGGGAGCGAGGGCGCGAACCGGGCGATCTCCCGCTCCCAGTTGCCCACCACCGACGTCGGCGCCACCAGCAGCGCGGGCCCCCGGGGTCGCTTCTTCTGCTCCAGACTCCGGAGCATGAACGCCAGCAGCTGCACCGTCTTCCCCAGCCCCATGTCGTCCGCCAGGCAGCCCCCCAGCCCCAGCGCCCCCATCGTGCTCAGCCACGCCAGACCCCGCTGCTGGTACGGCCTCAGCGTCGCCTTCAGCCCCTCCGGCGGCGGGACCTCCTTGTCCGCGCCTCCCCGGAGCCGCCCGAGCAGCGCCGCAAAATCGTTCACCGCGCGGGCCCTCACCCGCATCCCCTCCAGGGTGGTCTCCCCGCCCAGCGCCGCCACCAGCGCCTCCCGGGTCCGCACCTTGCCGCGCCCCGCCTTGAGCCGCTTCTGGATGGCCGGAAGCTCGTCAAGGTCAATCATGACCCACTGACCACGGTGCTTGACCAGGGGCACCTTTTGCTTGACCAGCGCCTGGAATTCTTTCTCCGAGAGGGTCTCGTCGCCGACGGCGACCTTCCACTCGAAGGAGAGCCACTCTTCCCAGGAGGGCTCGTCGTCGAGGACGCGGTCGGCCATGCGGTCGAAGGCGCCGAAGTCGGCCTGGAGCCGGACGCGCCGTCCCTGGGCGGTCAGCTCGCCGGGGACCAGGATGCCGAAGCCCGCGGCGGAGAGCTGCTTGGCGCCGACGCCCAGGAAGTCGCAGGCGCCCTGGAGATCCAGCTCGACGGCCTCCGGGGTGGCGAAGGCCAGGGCGCGGGCCAGGGGGGGGAAGATCAGGGCGGCGCTCGCGAGGGAGCGTAGCAGCGCCCCCACCGGATCCTGGAAGAGCCTGCCCATGCTGCGAAGGCTCTTGCCGTCGCTGGCCCAGACCTCCGCGGCGGTCACCAGCAGACTGGGGTCGTCGACGGATTGAAGGAGGATGCGGAGGAGGAAAGGTCCGTCCTCGCGCTCGGGGAATTCCAGGCGAAAGGCGGCGCGGAGCCGGTCGGCGCCGAGGGCCGCCTCGCTCCAAGAGGAGACCGACTCGGCCAGGCGCCGCTCGATGAGCCCCGCCGCCGGGAGCTTCCGCTCGGGGGTGGTGAGCTTGATGCCCCAGCGCTTGCCCCAGGACTTCTCCTGGAGGGCCTCTTTCTCCTGCTCGCCGTGGGCGACGCGCAGCTCGGGGGGGAGCTGGGCGCGCACGGCGGCGCTGCGCACCAGCAGGTCGACCGCCGCGTCGAGGAAGGCGCGGAGCATCCGGTCCGGGGGCCACACGTCCTCCCCGGTCGGGGTCATCGGGATCGCGTGGGCGGCGGGGGGCATGGCGCCCTGCAGTTGCTCGATCTGCGCCCTGACCCGGGCGTCGGAGCCGAGCACCCCCCAGCGGGCCTCGATGGTCGCGCCTTCCTGGGAGACCCCGGGGACGACCTTCCCTTCGAGGACCAGCTCCGCCGCCAGGCGAGCGGCGCGGGCCCAGAACTGGATTGACCCGGAGAGGTTCTGGAGAGCCGCTTCGGAGAGCGGGGCCAGCCGCGGCAGCGCCTCCGCCAGGGAGAGCGCGACCCCCGGGATCGGAGCCCGCTGCCCGGGAGGCACGATCAGCTCGACAAAACTGCTCGATCCCCGCGCCTTCAGCGGCCCCAGGGGCCCGCCATCTCCCTCACCCCAGAGGAAGAAAAGCTCCGTCGCAGGAAGAAATACCAGCGGCATGGCCCGCCTTGTTTACCCATTTTTCAGCGGAGTCCAGCCTCTTGTGTCCCCCCTGCGGTCGGGTCGAGGCTGGGTGGGATTGAGGATAGGGATTTCCGGATCTCGCAGGCCGTGTAGCATTGGAGAACGATGGCCTTGCCGGTTCCAGCAACGACGGGGATGTTGCGTTCGCTCGGTCCTTACCAGCTCCGGGAGGTGCTGGGAGAGGGGGGGATGGGGGTGGTGTACCTGGCGGTGCATCGATCCTCCGGCGAGCGGGTGGCGATCAAGACGGTGAAGGTGCCGCACGAGCAGCACCTCGCAGGGATCCGGAGGGAGATCCAGGCGCTGTCGAGGCTGACGCACCCGGGGGTGGTGAGGGTGCTGGAGACGGGGCTCCAGGACTCGGTGCCGTGGTACGCGATGGAGTACCTGGAAGGGGAGACGCTGGGGAGCCTGAAGGAGCGCGGCTTCGAGGGGTCGGCGGCGAGGTTCGCCTCCGGCGAGATGCGGTTGCCGAGGGCGGCGCCGAGCAGCGCGCCGGATCAACCCACGCTGGCGAGCAACGAGGGGCTGGAGGCGCCGGCGGGGCCGAGTCGCCCCCTGTTCGGCCCGGCGGCGGGGGGCAAGCTGCCGGAGGTGCTGACGATCCTGAGGCGGCTGTGCGCGACGCTCTCGTACCTGCACGGGGAGGGGGTGGTGCACCGGGATCTGAAGCCCTCCAACATCTTCGTGCAGCCGAGGCAGCGGCCTGTCCTGGTGGATTTCGGGCTGGTCTGGCGCTTCGGAGGCGGAGGACGCGAGGTACTGGACGTCACCCAGATGGAAGCGGGGACCGTGGCGTACATGGCGCCGGAGCATTTCCGCGGGGAGTTCAGCGACGCGCGGAGCGACCTCTACTCGCTGGGTTGCATCCTGTACGAGATGATCACCGGGCGCCTGCCCTTCGAGGGGAGCACGCTGCTGGAGATCCGGAGCGGGCACCTGGCGCTGTCGCCCACGCCACCGTCGGCGCTGGTGGAGGGCGTCCCGGCGGCGCTGGACCAGCTCGTGCTCGGGCTCCTGGAGAAGCAGCCGCGGCAGCGCATCGGCCACGCCGCTGACGTGGAAGAGGTGCTGGCCTCGCTGGGCGCGGAGGCAGATCCGCAGGTCTCTCCGGCCAGGGCGCGCACCTACGTCTACCGCCCCGCGCTGGTGGGGCGCGAGGAGGCAATGCAGCAGCTCCAGGGGGCGCTGGAGCGGGCGGAGCGGGGGGACGGCGGGGTGCTGCTCCTCGGAGGAGAGAGCGGGATCGGGAAGACCTACCTGGCGATGGCGTTCGCGCGGAAGGCCATGGCCCGGGGCTTCACGGTGGTGGCCGACAGCTGCGCCCCCGGCCAGGATCTGGAGGGGAACACGGACACCCCGCTCCTGCCGTTCCGCCGCTTCTTCCAGGCGATCTCGGACCGGTGCGTGGAGGTGGGGCCCGACGCGACCGCGCTGCTGCTGGGGCCGAACCTGCACCTGCTCGCCCCCTACGAGCCGAGCCTGGGGGAGCTGCCGGGGTCGGAGCTCTTCGACCCCCCCCCGGAGCTGGCGGCCCAGGCGGCCCGGGCGCGGCTGGTCCAGGCGATCCACGGCGTGCTCCGCGCCTTCCTGGAGGCGTCGCCGCTGATCTTGATGCTGGACGACCTCCAGTGGATCGACGACCTCTCGGCGCAGGTGCTCGCCGAGCTACCGGAGGAGCTCTTCCGGAGCCGGCTCGTGGTGCTTGGGACGTTCCGGAGCGAGCAGCGGACGGAGGCGATAGGGCGGCTGCTCGCGCGCCCCCTCGCGAGGGAGATCCTCCTGGCGCGACTGGAGGAGGCCAACGTGGGCGTGCTGGTCTCGGACATGCTGGCGACGGAGCGCCCCCCGGAGCCGCTGGTGAAGGCGCTCACCAGCCGGTGCCGAGGGAATCCGTTCTTCGTGGCGGAGTACCTCCGGGCGGCGGTGGCGGAGGGCCTGCTGACCCGGAGCCACGGGAGGTGGCAGGCCGCCAACGACGGAGACTTCGCCATGCCACTCCCGGACACGCTGGGGGAGCTGGTGCTGCGGCGCTTGGGGGGCCTCGGGGCGGTCGCCCGGGAGGTGCTGGAGGGGGCCGCAGTGCTGGGGAAGGGCTGCGCGCCGGAGCTCCTGGAGCGGCTCGTGCAGGTCCGCGGGGAGGCGTGGAACGACGCGCTCAACGAGCTGCAGAGGGCCCAGGTGGTGGAGGAGGACGAGGAGGGGCGGCTTCGGCTGCTGCACGACAAGCTCCGGGAGGTCACCTACGCGGCGATCCCCGCCGGACGCCGGGCCGCGCTGCACCTGCGGGCGGGGGAGCTCCTGGAGGACGAGGGGGGAGCAGACCCGCACCTGCTGGCGAACCATTTCCGGGCGGGCCAGAGCCACGCCAGGGCGATACGCTACCTGGAGACGGCCGCGCAGGCGGCGATGCAGACCTTCTCCAACCGGGAGGTGCTCCGGTGCTACGAGGAGGCGATCGAGCTGGACGCACAGGAAGCTCGCGAGGCCCCCGCCGCCTGGGAGGAATCCCTCGCCCAGGGGATCGACGAGTTCCGGGAGGAGCCCCTGCGGAGCGCGCCGCCGGTGTCCGGGATATTCCGGGTCGCGAGGCCGGGTGCCGCGGGAGGCCGGGTGAGGAGCGCCGCGGCCCTCCGGCGGGCCCGCTGGTACCGGGGGATGAGCGAGGCAGCCTTCTTCCTCGGCGATCTCTCCGCCTGCCTCCAGCATGCGACCACCGCCTTGGAGCTCCTCGGCTTCAAGCCGCCGCAGACCCCGGGAGGCTGGACACTCGCGCTCCTGAGGGACTTCTCCGTGCAGCTCCGCCACCGGCTCGGCGCCGGCGCTCGGCCGCCCCAGAGCGCCCTGGATCGGGCCATGTTCGCGGAGGCCTCGCTGCTGATGCAGCGGCTCTCCGAGCGCTTCTATTACAACTTCGACGCGCTGCCGATGATCGCGGCGAGCCTGGCCGCAGTGAACCTGGGGGAGCGCGCGGCCACCGGGGTCCAGATCGCCAAGCCCTACGGGATGCTGGGCATGACCGTGGGGCTGAGCAAACTCCATAGCCTGGGGCACCGGTACTTCGAGCTGGGGCACGAGGTAGCCCGCCGGACCAACGACCAGGATGGCCTCGCCTTCTGCCTCTACGCCAAGGCCGCCTGGCTGGTGGGCGACGGACGCTGGGAGGAGGTCCGCGCCCTCTGCGCCGAGGCGATCCGCATCGCCGAGTCCCGGGGCGCCAGGCAGGACCTTTCGACGGCCAAGACGCTGATCGCCCAGGCCGATTTCTACAACGGACGCTTCGAGGAGAGCCGCGATCTCTTCCTGGAGATCGGCGAGGACGCCCGCAGGCGCGGCAACGACCAGCACCACGCCTGGGGGCTCTACGCGGCGGCGCGCGCGCTCATCCCGCTGGGCGAGCTGGAGCGCGCTCGCCTCATGCTCCGGGAGGCCCACCGGCTGCTGGAGCCCCAGGTAGACGTCCCCTCCAAGATCATCACCCCGGGGCTGCTGGCGGTGGCCGCGCACCGCCTCGGCGACGACGGAGAGGCCCTGGAGATGGCGGAGCTCTGCACCTCGCGTATCCGGCAGAACCTCCCCACGGTCTTCGCCACGGTGGCCGGCTACGCCGGGGTGGCGGAGGTCTACCTGGCCCGCTGGGAGCGCCTGCGAGCGCGCGGCGACACCGGGGCCAAGGAGGCGGAGAAGATCGCCCGCCGGGCCGTCTTCGACCTGCTCACCCTGGCGCTCAACATCCCCATCGGCTGGCCCTACTACCACCGGATCAAGGGCGTCGAGCTGCGGCTCCTCGGCCAGCCGGAGAAGGCCGCAGCCGCCTGCCGCAAGGGCGCCGCCTCGGCCCGCGGGCTGGCCATGCCCCACGACGAGGCGCTCAACCTGCTGGAGCTGGCCCGCTCGCTGCCGAGAAACAACCCCGAGCGCGCCCGCTCGCTGGACGAGGCGGAGCGCCTCTTCAAAGATCTTCGCTGTCCCCTGGATCAACAGGCCGCCCAGGCGACCCGCTGACCCTCAACCCAGCCAAGGAGAACCGACCACGATGAAGCCCGAGTACGTCGACCGGGACGGGGAGACCGTCTACCGCCCACCCTACCTCCAGAAAGATACGTTTCTCACCGGCTGGCTGCTGAAATCGAGCAAGCCAGCGCTCCAGAAGCTCCTGGATCATGACCTCAACAACCCCGCAGGCGGCGCCGTCGACTACCGACCGCTGACCTCCGCGGTGCTGATGTCCCTCGCCAACATCCAGGAAGTGTCCTCCCTTGACCCAAGAGACCGGAAGAAGGGTTGGATCGACGAGGTGGACATCTGCTTCTGGGTGCTCGCCGGGGCCTTCAAGGAGGAGCGCGGTCGCAAGGAGCTGGATCACCTGGTCTGGTATGTCCCGTACATCTGGGTGACCAACGGCTACACCATGGCCACCGGGCGCGAGGCCTTCGGCTACCCCAAGGCGTACGGCTGGGCCAACCTGCCCCGCAACCCCCAAGACCCGGGGCCGCTGTGGGCCGACGGCCTGGTCATCCCGCACTTCAGCCCCCGCACCGAGGTCACCCGCCAGCGGATCTTCACCATCTCCCGCGACCCCGACGACAGCGAATCCCTCGTCGAGTGGGCCGCGGCCAGCAAGGTCGACGCCTTCCGCGGCATCGCCAAGCTCTTCCACGACTTCGGCGACATCGAGTGCGACCTCGACTTCATCTTCAACACCTTCAAGGATCTCCTGGGGGGCCACCTCCCCATGGTCTTCCTCAAGCAGTTCCGCGACGCGGTGCAGCCCACCCGCGCCTGCTACCAGGCCATCATCGAGGCCAACGCCACCATCACGGACTTCCGCGGCGCCGGCCTCCTGCCCCGCAACTGGACGCTCCAGCTCCACCAGTACGCCAGCCACCGCATCATCGACACCCTGGCGCTGAACCCGGCCCCCCACACCGTCAACAATGGCTTCTGGGTCGACTTCAGCTTCTCCATGGACCTCGGCCAGGAAATCTGGAGGGCCCCGTGAGCGATCCCCGCATCAAGGTCGCCGTCCTCGGCGGAGGCGTCGGCTCCATCGTCACCGCCTTCTACCTCACCAGCACCCCCGCGCTGCGCGCGCGCTACGACGTCACCATCTACCAGGTGGGCTGGCGCATCGGTGGCAAGGGCGCCAGCGGCCGCAACCGCGACGAGGCCGACCGCATCGAGGAGCACGGCCTCCACATCTGGATGGGGTTCTACGAGAACGCCTTCCGCGCCATGAAGGCCGCCTACGTCGAGGCCGATCGCCAGCCTCCCATCCCCATCCGAACCCTCGACGACGCCTTCAAGAAGCACAGCTACATCGTCCTCGAAGAGCAGCTCGTCGACGGCGGCGCCTGGTACCCCTGGACCTTCAACTTCCCCACCAACGACGACGAGCCAGGCAACGGCAAGCCCCTCCCCAGCATCCTCGGCTACGCGGAGATGCTTGCCAAATGGATGCTCCAGTTCTGGCTCCAGTCGCCCCTCACCCGCGAGCTGGACGAGGCCGCCAAGGACGCCTTCGAGGCCCTCCCCGACTGGCTCGAAAACGCCCTCTCCGACGCATGGCAGAAGGGCCAGGACAGGCTCTACCAATTCTTCGAATCCATCGGCCTCGGCAGCCGCGCCTCCTCCCAGGTCGTCGCGATGCTGGAGCGCATCGTTCGCCTGGTCTCCGCCCTGCCGGCGGACCCCGCGAGCCACAGCGCCCGGGAGCACCAGATCCTCGTCGCCCTCCTCCGCGCCTTCATGCGCCTCGCCTGGAGGCTCCTGGAAAACCGCGTCGACACCTCCCTCGAAGCCCACCAGCTCTGGGTATCCATCAACCTCGCCGGCTCCGCCCTCTGCGGCATCCTCGCCGACGGCATCGCCTTCCAGGGCTGGGATAGCATCGACGACCTCGACCTCCGCGACTGGCTCGCCCAGCACGGCGCCAACGCCACCACCCTCAACTCCGCCCCCATCCGCGGCGTCTACGACCTCGCCTTCGCCTACCTCGACGGCGACATCCAGAAGCCACGCTTCGCCGCGGGCAGCGCCATGCGCGGCATGCTCCGCATGATGCTCACCTACAAGGGCGCCATCTTCTACAAGATGGAGGCCGGCATGGGCGACATCGTGTTCGCCCCCTTCTACGAGGTGCTCAAGAAGCGCGGCGTCGCCTTCAAGTTCTTCCACCGCATCGACAAGCTGGAACTAACCCCCAACCGGAGCGCCATCGCCCGCATCAAGGGCACGCGCCAGGTCAAGCTCGTCGACGAGAGCAAGGAGTACGACCCCCTCTTCTCCACGCCGGATCACCTCCCCTGCTGGCCCAGCGAGCCGGACTACAGCCAGATCGTCGACGGCGCCGCCCTCAAGGCCTCCGGCATCAACCTCGAATCCTCCTGGTCCCCCGCCTGGAAGGACGAGACCCCCTTCGAGCTAGAATTCGGCAAGGACTTCGACCTCGTCGTCCTCGGCATCTCCATCGCCTCCTTCCCCTACCTCTGCAAGGAGCTGATGGACGCCAACAGCCGCTTCCGCAAGATGGTCGAGAAGGTCCGGACGGTGAATACCCAGGCCATGCAGCTCTGGCTCAAGCCCACCCTCGACCAGCTCGGCTGGGTGCGGCCCCCTGGCATCTCCGAGCACCCGGTCCTCGGCTCCTTCGTCGAGCCCATCGACACCTGGGCCGACATGCACCAGCTCCTCCCCCGGGAGTTCTGGCCCCCCGGAAAGGAGCCCGGAAGCATCGCCTACTTCTGCGGACCCTACCAGGGCGAGTGGCCCATCCCTCCCTTCTCCGACCACGGCTACCCCGCCCGCGAGCTGGAGAAATACCGCACCATGGCCGTCGGCTTCCTCGACCGCGACGTGCGCTCCCTCTGGCCTCGCACCACCAGCGTCTCCGGCGGCTTCGAGTGGGACGACCTCGTCGACCCCAGCGAGCGCTCCGGCGTCGACCGCTTCAACGCCCAGTACATCAGGGTCAACATCGACCCCAGCGAGCGCTACGTGCTCTCGGTCCCCAAGAGCACCTTCTACCGGCTCAAGCCCGGCGACTCCGGCTTCGCCAACCTCGTGCTCGCCGGCGACTGGACCTACAACGTGGTGAACGCCGGCTGCGTCGAGGCCGCCGTCTCCAGCGGGATGGCCGCCGCTCGCTTCATCTGCGGTTACCCCGCCGAGATCACCGGCGAATTCGATCGCTGAGCAGCCAGGCGGACTCCTCTCTGGTCGTGACCTGAGCACGACCTGGGAGGGGACAGCAAGGCAGATCACCGCTACCAGACAGCCTGTGACTTTGTCCGCTTTCACTTCGAGCAAATGAGCGACAGAACTCGGCTCCGCATCACCTGCAGATAGCGGAAGCTGTCGTGCAAAACTCGGCACAACTGCGGCATCGCCTCAACCAGCCGGTTGTGAGTCGCCCGGCGCCGCAGCAACGCAGCAATTTCCACAGCCGCTCGATGATGTCCAACTGCGGGCTGTAGCTCGGCCGTCGGTAGAGTTCCAGATGCGGGTGCTGCTTGAGCACCCTCGCGGAGCGCCTCCCGTGCTATCCGATGAGCGCAGCAACTTCCTGGACAAGGTCACAAGCCGCATGAATCAGTGCCATCCGGAGCCGCGGCAGGGCTCCGCGCGGCGAGAGCGGCCCGCCAGGACGAACGGGCGGCCTGGCACCATGAGCATGCAGCGGCACCGAGCGCCGCGGAATCGCAGGTGCCACTCGCTTCCGGGCGGGTCGCTCTCCCGGATTTTCGAGAGCTGACACCGGTAGGAACCGTCTTGCGTGACGGTCTCGTTCACGACGGTCACAGATCGCAGCGCGATGGCTTCGTTGGTGAAGCGAACCGTGGGCAACGCGTACCGGCGAATGTGGAACTCCCGGGCTCCCCACGGAAAGATCATCTCGGTCAGCGTCGGGGCGATGGCTTCGGGGGAGACACCGTCGAGCTCCACGCAGACACCACCGATGTGCTCCACGTAGACGCCGGAGTCGCCCACCATATGACCATCGTCGAGTACGTGGATGGCGGGGGTGGGGCGGAAAAATCCGTTGTTTCTGATGAATCTTACGTACCGGAGGGCTGCCTCCTTGGACTCGATCTTGAACCCTGCCTGGACCAGAGCCTCCACCCCATCACACGGGATCTCCTGGCCCGTGGGCAGTTCGACCGTCAGTCGGTAGGTCGTGTCTCGATCGCCAAACGGAGGGCGCTGCGTGTACAGCCACAAGGCCCCACCCTGCGGCGCGGGGACACCCGGAATCTCGAAGGGATCCCTCTCCTCGGGAGGTGGTTTGTAGGCAAACGGTTCCGGGGGGGCCGCTTCGGTCGTGGGGGGCGTAGGGTCTGGCTCGCAGCGGGGACAGACGCCAGGCAAGAAGGAAAATGCCTGGAGCCTCGGGTTACACCGGCGGCAAAACCGTTCCTTCAGCATGCTTCTCTCCTCGCGCACCAGGCCCCCCGGGGCCACCAGATCACCTTGTCGCACCCGAGTGGTACCCGGAGCGCCCTCACCACCTCCCCCGCGATCCTCCTGGCTTCCTTGATCTGGAAGCCCTCGGGATCAAACTCCAGCACCTCGCCTCCCTTGAGCTCGATGGCGATTCCCCCGAGCTGCGCCACGGGAGCGTCCGGAGCGACGTAGCGCGAGTGGATCTCCCGGGTCGAGAGTCGCCCGGTGTCCCGGAGTTTACCCAGGAGAAAGGTGCGGTACTCCAAGGTGCCTGAGCGAAGCTCGACGAGTAGTTCCGCCTGCTGGCAAGACCAGAGGAGTATGCCGGCGAAGAGGAGCGACAGCAGCAACGCACCGCAGGAGATCTGGCCCATGTCTCGCGGCTGCGGGTGCCTTGCGCAGCCGGTGGAGCACGTGAGACCCCGATGAGCTGGCGAAGACGAGGGTTGAACCCGGCAGGCAGGCAACGCACAGGGTGGCGGGGTAGAAAATGTCATCGGGCGAGGGACCCGGAGAAGAGAGAGTTTTAACCAAGATCACCGGCGAATTCGATCACTGAGCAGCCAGGCGGACTCCTGGATCGAGGTCACTCCCTGCTCCCGTAGCCTCGGGTTCTGCGCCTCGACGGGGCGCTCCTCCAGCAGCGTCAGCTCGAAGCGCTCGCCGAAGAGGCGCTGCACCTCCTCCCGGGGGACGCTGAACGGTGGCCCCGGCGCCAGCGCCTGGTCGTACTCGAAGGTCACCAGGAGGATCCTGCCTCCGGGCGCCAGGCACGAGGACAGGACCCCCGCGTAGCGCTCGCGGGTGAAGGGCTCCAGGGCGACCAGCGCTGCTCGATCGAAGATCGCGCCCACCGTGCCCAGGAGTTCCGGGGTCAGGGCGAACACGTCGCCCAGCAGGTAGGTGAGGTTGTCGGCGCGCAGCCGCTCGAAGGGGCCAAGGGTGTCGCGCTCTGGCTCCACCCCGCTCTCCTGGAAGAACGCCTCCGCCGCCAGCGGAGCCAGCTCGACGCCCCGGACCTCGTGCCCCGCCGCCGCCAGCACCCGGAGATCCACCGCCTTGCCGCACAGCGGGACCAGCACCGACGTCGTCTCGCCCCCGGTCAGCCGCTCCAGGTACTTGCGGAGCAGGTCGTTCCCTTCCACCTCGTGGAACCCGATCCGCCCTTCCTGCCACCTCGCCAGCCAATACGATGCTTCCATGGGATCCCTGGATCCGGTGTTGCGATCACCGGAACAGTCTTCCGACTTCGTTAAGTTTACGTTGACCCGGTAGATACGAGACGCTTTGTTGCTTGTCGCCCGGTAGTACAGGTGACCTTGCGCTTCGTCCGCGGCGAGCGCGTCTACCTCGCCCGGGCTATCCCCGGCCAGTGAGACCACCTGCATGGCGCAAGCACAGGTCCCGACGTTGCAATCGCACCCGAGGATCCCCGAGAAGCCACTCTCCCTGACGGCGAGGTACAACTTGCCCTTGAGGGTGGTCATCGCAAGGATCTCCCGGTACGCCGGATCCGCCACTCCGGGGGGGTTCGTGCAACCAGCTTCCCAGCCGAAGGGACAGGATCGGAGCTGCCCTTCTGCCCCTGGCGCTCCGGTCGCCATGTACACCCAGCCATCCATCACCGCGAGCTGCTCGGCGGCAACGCCCACCGGGAGGAGGGTACCCATCGGGTTCTGGCACCCCGGGAACTCGCAGGTCTTGAGCCTCCAGCCGCCGGTGCTGTCCTTGAGGCCGAGGAGCAGCCCGCTGCCGAGGTAGGCAAAGCTCTTGATCGAGTCCTGGCCAGGGTCAAGGAGCAGCGTCGGTGTCCAGCTGTTCGACTCGTTCATCCACCAGAGCTTGCCGGGGAAACTGAACCAGAGGAACCGCCCTTCCGACACGTCGAACAGGACGCCCCTCGGGCTGTCGGAGATCTTCTTACTGTTCAGGCTGAAGAGCCTGTCGGAACACCCGGGAACATGCTTGTAGAAGAAGTACCCCGCGAGGTGGAGGTTACCCGCCAAATCCAGCGCCATCGGCCCCGTCGACTGCCCCGTCGACTCCGTCACGAACTCCGCCTTCTCTGACGCTTTCGAGCAGGTTCCAAAGGACTCCGCAGCCAGGCCAGCGCAGTCGCCATCCCAGCCAGTCTGGCAGCATTTTTGGTAGAACGCGAACGAGCAGATGTCGGTCTCCACCCCGGACTTGCAGGCCAGCGACGGGAGCCCTGCCGTCGAGGAGCAGGGATCGAAGGAGTTGCACCACTTGAACGATTCACCCACCTCACCACAGCTCGACGAACCGCTTTCTCCACCGGAGCCTCCCCCTCCGGCTCCGGTGCCACCGTCGCCCGCCGCACCGCCCTCGCCCCCGGCTCCTCCAGGGCCTTCGCAGGAGATCCAACAGAGCTCCGGGACAAGCTCCACGCAATCAGATCCCCAGGTTTCGGTGCAGCAACCCGACGAGGACTCGCAGATCTTCTCCGCGCAAGAGTCGCAGGTGGGATCCAGCGGTGCCCCCGGCGTGCAGAGGTCGTGGGAGCACCCGCCGCCCCCTCCCTGTCCGGAGGCTCCACCGTCTCCCGCCGAGCCGCTGTCTCCTGCCGAGCCTGCGTCGCCACCCACACCCGCGTTGCCCCCCGCGCCACCGTCGCCACCCTGGCCCGCGCTACCGCCCGCGCCGCTGCCACCCGCCGCCTCCGCGACGACGAAGTAGGAGAAATGCGTGACGTCGGCGGTCATCGCCGTGGAGGTATCCTGGGCTCCCGGAACGACCTCCCAGGATGTCCCTTGCGCCGGTGCGGTGAGCAGCACGGGCGCACTCTGGACGACTCCGCTGTAGGGGACCCGGATGGTCACGGCCTGGGCGAAGGTCTGGCCGTGAGGCAGGAACGCGAAGGTCTTGCTCCGGGCCTCGTAGCCCTGGGGAAGCGGCGGCGCACCGGACGGATCCTCCTCGATCTTGAGCCCGGACAGATCGTTCAACGCACCAGGCGGGCCGCTGATCTGGGTTCCACCGGGGCCATCGACGACCCACGCCCCCGGCCCCACGTTCTGCGGAAGCGGCCCCGGTTCGACCTTGCACACCGGCTGGTCCGGAGCCTTGGCAGCGCACTTCTGGGAGGCGAAGAGCCCCAGCGCTCGCTTGCTCTCCAGTGCCTTGCACAGCCCTGGAGCCAGGGTGATCTTCCCAGCGTCGAGGGTGAACCCCTCCTGCGGATCCTGCTCCAGCAGCACCGCGCTCCCCGGGGCGACAGCCCACTCCATCGCCAGGTTGAAGGAGCCCGCAGGCCCCGGCGCGTCGAAGGAGCACGACCCGGGCGCCAGCGTCACCGACTGCAACGTCCCGGCCGACAGGCAGGTGCGCTCGTCGAAGCACCCGGCCCCGGAGACCACGACGAGGCGCTCCTCGTAGTCCGGCAGCGACGCAGCCTCCTTGCTGTCGCTGACGCACTCCCCGCCCAAGCAGGTCTTCCCTTCCGGACAGTCGTCGGTATCGAAGCAGGAGAAGCGCAGCGGCATGCGCAGCAGCTTCTGCTTCTCGGCGACGAAGCCCACCCGCGCTGTGCGCAGCACCCGCTTCTTCTCCTCGCCGGAGGGGGTCTTCAAGAACCCCTCCACGGAGATCTTCACCACGCCCTCGACCTCGCCGTCCTTGAGGGGCTTGAGGGTGATCGTCCCTGGGAGCGGCGCCCCCACGGGGAGGTCGTAAGGTTCCAGGGAGGGAGAGCGCCCGCCTCGCTCCACGACGATACGAAGCCGGTTGAGGTCCGTCGGGATGGCCCCTTCGGTAGAGACCGCCACCACGACGGCGGTGGCCCCCCGATCCGCGCAGCCAGAAAGGGCCGAGGCGGCAAGGAGGACAGGAAGCACGGAGAAGGAACGAAGCAAGAATTTTCGACGCATACCTCGAAGTATACGTGGATTTCACTCCTTCTCCAGAGCGGGATTTTTTGCAGGTGGCGGGTTCAGCGTGGATTTCGGGTGACGGGGTAAACTTAGACCTCCGTTGACTTTTGGCC